>JAITJW010000106.1 GCA_031278715.1 Treponema sp.
GGCAAAATCGCAGGGATTATCGCCCTGGAAATCCAGGCCGATGCGGGGCGGCCCATCGTGTTTGATAAGGCGTTTGATAATCTCTTTACTGGTCATTGCTGTCTCCTTCCGGATTTAACCCTGACATGGTCCAGTATTCTCCGGTATTCTATAAGGTGCGGTATCAAAGTTCCAGGGCGAATACCTTGCTGCGGCGGTTGTGGTCGTAGATTTTCCGTCTTTTTTCGGGAAGGCTTTCCACACTTAGTTCCCGGAAGCCCAGAAATTCAAACCAGTCCTGGGTGTGGGTAGTCAGTACAAAGACCCGGCCCAGGCCCTTCTTCTTGGCCCGCTCAATCAGGTAGCCTACGATTCGCCGCCCCATGCCCATGTCCGCATAGAGGGGGTCTGTGGCAATGGCGGCAATTTCCCCTTGGGCTTCACCCCAGTCGTGAAGGGCCCCGCAGGCGTGGACCGATCCGTCAATTTCAAAGACTGCGAAGTCTTCTCTTTTTTCAAGGATCTGCTCGGCGCTCCGTTTGACAAGAATACCCTGGCGCACCAGAGGATCCATGAGGCGCAGGATCACCGGAATATCGCGGCTGCGCAGGGGCCGGATTGCCTCGTATTCGTCGCTGTAGAGCATGGTCCCGGAGCCCATGTTGGAGAAAAGTTCCCTTAAAATCGCCCCGTCTTCCCGGCCATTAACAATGTGGACCCGTTCCACCCCGGCCTTGGATGCTTTAAGAGCCAGGGCCAGTTCTTTCAGGGACCGGTCATGACCGTGGTCCCCGCAGGCGGTTTGTCTGTTTGTATTGGCCTTTAGAACTGCCTCCGCCTCCGTAGGGGTCAAGCGCACTACCCGGCCTTCTTCCCCAAGCTCAATACCTGCCGGTAGCTGGTGGGTTTGTACCCGCAGGCCCCCGCTCAGGGACACAAAAAACAGTTTGATCGCCCCCAGCGCGGTAGCGGTGGCCAGGGCAATTTCGTCGCTGGGCACATTGTAGGGTTTTCCCGCCGGGCTGTACCCGATACAGGGCAGGATGGGCACCATTCCCTGATCCAGGGTTTTGGTGAGGGAATCGGTAAGGATCTTGTCCACGGCCCCGGTATGTTCCATATCGGTACCTTCAACTACCCCCATGCCCCGTGCCCGGACAAAGTTACCGGTTACCGCATCCACCCGGCTCCCCGACAGGCCGGTCATGAAACGGGCGGCCACATGGAAAGCCGCCATCTCCACAAAGGGGATTGCGGTAGCGGTAGTAATTCTGCCGGACTGAACATAGGACGATACAATGCCGTATTCTCCAAGTACCGAATCGATCCACTCCTTGGCCCCCGGCACAATAACCACCCGGAAGCCGGTCCGGGCCAGGAGGGCAAGGTCTTTTACAAGAAAGGGGAACGCCGGATCTTCGGTTACAGGGAAATCTATCTTAAAGACCATCGTGGAGCCTTCAAAGCGGCTCTGGTAGTGAAAAGCTTCCCGAATCAGCTCTACCCGGGACCAAGGGTTCCTGTCTTGCATAGGTTAAGGATAAACATTCCTGGACGATCTAGCAATATTTGTCCCGGTGGTGTATAGTCAAGAGAACTTGTTATCCATACATTCATACACACATAACGCATGAAAAAACTTTTAATGGGGAATGAGGCTATTGCCCTGGGGGCTCTGCGGGCCGGGGTTGAGCTGGCTGCCGGGTATCCCGGTACACCCTCTACGGAGATTCTGGAAACCCTGGTTAAGTATCAGACGGCGCAGAAGATCGGGGCCGGAACAGCAGCCGGGAAGGGCGGGGAATCGTATCCTGACTGTTCTTCCCTTATCCATCTGGAGTGGTCGGTAAACGAGAAGTCCGCCCTGGAAGTCGCCGCCGGCGCTGCCTGGGCCGGGAGCCGGGCCCTGGTAACTATGAAACAGGTCGGCCTTAACGTAGCCAGTGATCCGCTGATGAGCCTTAACTACCTGGGCCTTCAAGGGGCCCTGGTGGTAGTTGTGGCGGACGATCCGGGACCTATCTCCTCTCAAACAGAACAGGACACCCGACATTTCGGCATCTACGCCAAGATCGCTGTCTTTGATCCCGCCTCCCCGGAGGAGGCCTACACCATGATTGGTGATGCCTTTGCCCTTTCTGAAAAATACCAGCGTCCCGTGATCCTCCGGCCTACTACCAGGGTTTGCCATAGCTATGCCTCGGTAGAGTTGCTGCCGTCTCCCCCTTCGGAGCATGCAGGATCCCCTCCCGCCGGCTTTGAGAAACAGGGGGGCCGTTGGGTCATTTTTCCCAGCCTTAGCTACCGCAGCCACCTGAAGATCGAAAGCGATCTGCGGGACATGGCGGAAGAGTTTTCTTCTTACCACGCCAATAGAATTACTGCCAATTCCGGTCCGGCCTCCCGCAGGGGTATTGCCTGCGGCGGAGTAAGCCGGGCTTACGTAAAGGAAGTTTTGGCGGGGCGTTCCTCCTGCCCCCGGCTTCTGGAAATTGCCACAGTTCCCTTTCCGGATAAACTGGCCCGGCAGTTTTTAACAGACCTTGATGAAGTTCTGGTCGTGGAAGAACTGGATCCGGTTATCGAAGACGCCCTTACCAGGCTCTGCGGCACAGAACACCTGGGGGTCCGTATCCGGGGTAAGCGCAGCGCCGTTCACGGCGGCGAGACGATGCCACAGGCCGGGGAAAACACCCTGTCCGCTCTGGAACGGCTGCTGGGGGCCTTCCTTGACGCCGCTGAAACCGTCCCGGTACCCAATGTGGCCGGTAAAGCAGAGATCGGCAAAACTGAAGGGAGCAAAACTGAAGAGGGCAAAGTAAAAAGCCTTGCCGCGGGGAGCGCCCCAAAACTTCCGGTACGTTCTCCGGTCCTCTGCGCAGGCTGTCCCCACCGGGCTTCGTTTTTTGTCGTCAAGGAAGCTCTGCGCCTCTTTGAGGACGGCGCCCGTAAGGCGGTGTACTCCGGAGACATTGGGTGTTACACGCTGGGAAATGCCCTGCCCCTGGACATGGTGGATACCTGTCTTTGCATGGGGGCGGGGATCAGCGCTGCCCAGGGCATCAACCGGGTGGAAGCTTCCCTGGGAAAGGACACGCTGAACTTCGCCTTTATCGGGGACTCCACGTTTTTTCACACCGGCATCCCCGGTGTTGTAAATGCCATATACAACAACGCCAACATCATTGTGGTAATTCTGGATAACCGCACCACCGCCATGACCGGAAACCAGCCCCACCCCGGTACAGGTTTTTCAATTTACGGTTCCCCGGCGGAAAAAATCAGCATCCCCGCGGTGCTGAAGGCGCTGGGAATTGAGAATATACTGTGCCTCAACCCGTTTGATTTCCCCGTCGCCAGAAAAGGGGTATGCTCATTGCTGGATAAAACAGGGGTACGGGCCATTGTTTTCCAGGCCCCCTGTATCATGATTAGCGCAAGCAGTTCACCCTGTGATATTGACAAGGAACGCTGTACCAGGTGCGGCCTTTGTGTCCGAAAGCTGGGTTGCCCTGCCATACTCACCACACAGTTACAGGGCAACCAGAAAGCCTACCGTATCGATCCTGCCCTTTGTACCGGCTGCAGCCTCTGCCGTTATGTCTGCGCCTTTGATGCAATTATGGGGGGGAAGCCGTGAACGTCTTACAATCACCCGATCCTTCTCCGCTGAACTGCCTTATTACCGGAGTCGGCGGCCAGGGAACCGTACTACTCTCCCGGCTTATTGGGGAAGCGGCCATCAGGAAAGGTATGGATGTCCGGGGTTCCGAGACCATTGGCATGGCCCAACGCGGGGGCTCCGTGGTCAGCCATTTGAGGATTGGACCGGGGAGCTTTTCCCCCCTGATCCCCGCGGGGAAGGCGGACCTTATTATTGCCTTTGAGTGCGCCGAGGCGCTTAGAGTCCTGCCCTTTCTGGCCCCCGCGGGAAACATGCTGACCCTGGACCGGGCCCTGGCGCCTGCCGCCGGATCCCCGCAGGAGACGGCCTATAATTCGAAAAAGATTATCGCCTATCTAAAGAACGTTCTTTCGAAACGGCTTACGGTAATTTCCTGGGAAAAACTCTTAAAACGCTGCGGCAGCCCCAAGGTAAGCAACGTGGCGCTCCTGGGCGCTGCCATTAGCAAAGGTTTTTTACCCTTCAGCGTCGATGAGGCTGCCGCCGTACTGAAAACGCGGATACCACCGCAGTACCTGGACATGAACATTAAAGCCCTGTTTTCCGCCTAGTATCCTGACACGATTAAACTTGTGGATTTGGGCGCATCCCCGGCTTTGCCGGGGACCGGGCTTTCCGCTCCAACAAAAAACCATAAGCCGCCCGCTGGAGTTTGCGTCCCGCGCAAACTCCAGAAACAAAAAAACCGGAAGGTTTTTTGTTCCGCTTCAATCCCTTGCGCTCGCAAACGCTACGCGTTTGCGTTGGGGGTTTTGCTTCGCAAAACTCCTAAGCCAAACACGCGAAGCGTGTTTGGCAAAAACCCTGTGGAGGTGTCTGTAATTCCCTGCCAGCAGGGTGAATTTTTTACTCCTCCTCGTCTTCCAGTTTCTTTTCCTGTTCACCCTGAATTTCGGCGTAAGCCGAAAGCATGGGCCTGATACCCTTGTTACCGCCCCGGCGCTCCAGGTAGTTTTTGGTAATGGCAAACACCGTACCGGAAAGGAACACCACACCGATAAGGTTGGGCAGGGCCATGAGCCCGTTCAGCGTATCCGAGATATTCCAGGCCAGAGTCAGCTCCATAGTTGCCCCAATCAGGATGAAGGTAAC
>JAITJW010000147.1 GCA_031278715.1 Treponema sp.
CCCCCCCCCCCCCCCACGCGAGCGTACACACACGCTACACTACTATACGCTTATCGTAACCACTTATATCTAAACAGCGTTAAGTCCCCTTGTTTCACAGTGTCCTCCTGGGCATATAACAGTGTTCCCAAAAATGCCGGGTATCCGTCTTGTACGGGTATACCGGCCTTTTTATATACCGGCGGGTATACGCACAAGGAGTGAGGTATGAAGAAGGTCGGTTTTATGTTCGTGGTTGTGGCGGTAGTAGTTATGGCAGGATGTACCTCCGTTGATCACACCACCAGCAGGGTAGGATGGTCCTCGTATGCCGATATTGCGGTAAAGAACTTTGAGGCGGTGGGCGTTGTCTTCCTGGAATCCCAGGAAGTGTTTGAATACGGGCCCTTTGGCCTGTCCAAATCCCTCAAGGGCAGCCGTATCGTATGGTCGGATATTCTGGCGGAGGCGGTTAACATGGGGGGCGATGATATCATCAACGTCAGGATAGAAACCACCAACCAGACCGAGCGGGTAAAATTTATCGACTTTTTTACCGGTTATACCCTGACCTACAAATACAAGGCTACCGCCTTGGCGATCAAGTACACCGAAGCGGTAGAACGGGAAAAGTCCGGCATGGGAACAAGCATCAACCTTAACAGCAACGGCCCTGAACGTGAATTCCGGGCGGAAAGGGGTCTCTTTGGCGCCACCAGCGAGTAAAGGGGCCGGGAATTCTCCTTAAATAACTAAAAGTACCAACAGGGACCCTCCGAACGGCGCGTTCCTGCTGGCGCTTTGAAGGATCGCCATGAAAAAGTACCTTCTTGTCTTTGCCTTTGCGCTGGCCCTTCCCTGTTTGTGGGCGGCGGACGATTTTGTCTATGACACCGTAGTTACCGGGACCAGATTTACCCACGGTACGGGTTTCCGCTTTGGTCTTGAAAATACCCAGGGCACTGTTCAGGTTAGAGAGTTGAGATCCACATACAACCCCATATCAGGTTGGCAAAATACCTGGTTTGAAGATGAAAAAGACTGGATAGTCACGTTTATGAACCCCGGATTAACTTACCAGGCGGAATGGAAGTACTTCATGCTGGATATAGCCCCGGGCTGGGCATTCTGGAACGGCAACCATGAACAGATGAATAGTCCGGGTTTAAGTGTTCAGCCTATGGCACGATACCCAGTAGTGGATAATCAAAAACTACGTTACACGGTTCTTATGGGGCCGAATTTCCTGGTTAATATCGCTGGTATAGATATTTCCGCCAATCTGTCGCAGGAACTTGGTGTAAAAATTAACGACAGGTTTATGCCCTTCCTGGGTTTTGGGCTTGGTGTTCCTCTTGCCGGGGGATCTATGACTGAAGAAGTGATTACCCACTCGTATAATGATACAAAAAATTTTAACCCTGGGCCACCGAGGATCTGCTTCCAGATTACGCTGGGTCTTAAAACCATGGTCCTGGAAGATGTATTTTATTACCGGGGTAAAGAAGTCCACCGCCGCCGCCGGTAGGGATCTGTCATGAAACCTGCAATGCTGTTTTTGGCCGCGGTTCTCCTTGTACTGACCCCGCTTGGCGCGCAGGACAGGGGTTTCAGAGCGGCTGCCGCGGTGGGACCCGATGTGGTTATCGGCAAACAGTGGGCTGTTTTTATCGCTATTGACCGGTACCAGGAATGGAGTCCTCTGAATAATCCCGTCAAAGATGCCCATGAGATTCGGGATATTCTTGTGGAACGGTACTTTATTGACGAAGTGGTGGAACTCTACGACGCAGACGCTACCGCCGCCAACATCCGCCGGCTTTTTGCGGATTTAAGAACCAGGACCGCCAGTAACGATTCTGTTTTTGTGTTTTACGCCGGGCATGGTCAGACGGATGCCGTTACCAGTACCGGGTCCTGGATACCTGTCGATGGGGGGCGGGATCAACTGGCCCAGGCAAACTGGCTTCCCAACATCCAAATTCGCAACATGCTCTCCGCCCTGTCCGCTAAACACGTGTTTCTGGTGGCGGACGCCTGTTTTTCCGGGGATATGCTGGATACCAGCCGGGGGGCTTCTCCGGAGATCAACAGCGAATATTACCGGCGGGCCTACAGCCGGGTAAGCCGCCAGGTTATGACCAGCGGGGCCAGCGAAACCGTGCCCGACACTTCGGAATTTGCCCTTCGCCTTAAAAGTACCCTCCGCCGGGCCGAGGACTCCGTCATCGATCCGGAGTACCTTTTTTCCAATGTCCGGGAAGTCCGCAGCACCCAGCCCCTTCTGGGGACGATCCTGGGGTCCGAACACCAGAGTGGGGGGAGTTTTCTTTTTTTCAGGCGGGATGATCCGATGAATCCCGCCTCCGGCCTGGCTTCGGACGGCTCCCCTCCGACTGCCTCCCCTCCTATGGCCGTCCCGGCCGTGGCTGCCCCTTCCAGCCCTGCGGCTGCCCCGCCCTCGGAAACCCCGCCTGCCCCCTCCCTGGCCGAGGGGCTGGTCCTGATCCAGGCCGGCAGTTTCATGATGGGTAGTGAGAATAACGAAACAGGCCGGGGCAGGGATGAGTTCCGCCACCGCGTGATGGTGGACAGTTTTATTATGGGGAGTGCAGAGGTGTCCCAGCGGGAATACCAGGCCCTTATGGGGACAAATCCCTCCCGTGTCAAGGACGATGCCCTTCCTGTGAGCATGGTAAGCTGGTTTGACGCGGTAGAGTTCTGTAACCGCCGGAGCGCGCAGGAGGGACTTCAGCCGGCTTACAGCATCAACGGGAGAACTGTTACCTGGGATAAAACTGCCAACGGCTACCGTCTCCCCACCGAGGCGGAGTGGGAGTACGCCTGCCGGGCGGGTACCGTTTCCCTCTACCACACCGGGGCCAGCCTGCCCCCCGCACCCTCCGGAAAAAACGCCCTGCTTCCCGCGGGAACGCCGGACCCCAATGCCTGGGGACTTTCCGGGATGCACGGCAATATAGCCGAGTGGTGCTGGGACTGGTACGGGGATTATTCGGGCAGAAGCGAAACAAACCCTTCAGGTCCGGCAACTGGTTCCAGAAGGATTGTCCGGGGCGGAAGCTGGGATGCCCGCCCTGCCGCCCTCCGTTCCGCCGCGCGGGACAGCTCCGCTCCTGCCAGGGGTACTGTGGCTATAGGTTTTAGGGTATGCCGTTCCAATTAGCAAAACGGGCGGGTCCCATTCGGTTTGACGCCGGGTGGGGCCGGAGATCGGCAGGGGACAACGAGGATCAGCGATGAAAAAAGCAATTCTGTACTGCCTTTATAGCGTTTTGGTCCTGGGGCGAATATGGTCCCTGGACTGGTCCCTGGCTTTCAATTCCGATAATCCGGATGTTGCGGAAAAATCATTTTCCCGCCCCTTTAGCCTGCGCGATGGTGATGCCCTTCGTATCCTTATTCAAAGTGAAACACCCGCCTACTGTTACGTTGTCGCCGTTGATTCTGAAAACAGTGTTGCCGTGCTGGAACAGACGGAACTGGGAAAAGACGAATGGACCACTGTTGGCCCACTGGTTCTTACCCCTCCGGGCGGGCAGGAAATTTTTTACATTGTAATGAGCAGTACACCGCAGAAAGCCCTGGATGATCGCCTTGGCGCTCTGATACTCCGGGGCGAATCCCTGACTGCGATGGAAGATGTGGTTAACGAAATTTTACGGATACGGAGAGACGTATCGCAATTACGGGAACAGCCAGAAATGCCCGTGTCAATGGGAGGTTCGTTTCGCGGGGGAGAGTTCGACCTGTCCTGGGCGTCGGCCTTTAGATACTCCGGCGCGGAATGTTATGTCAAAAGTATTATCATCAGACACTAAGGCGGACCTTGCAGTAGTTTTTCTTATCCTGCTTGTTTCCCTTGCCCTTTCCCTTACGCCGCTGTTCTCCTTTTTTGATCGAATCCTGTACGATTCGTTCCTGAAAATAAAAGCCGGCTATTACCCCGAATTGCCCAATCCCCGTATTATTTCTGTCGATCTGAACGATTCATCGGAAAACGAACTGCGGGAGGCCATTGATTCGCGAAACGCCTTCGCAGATTTGCTGTGGGTACTTGGCGACTGTGCCTCTTCTGCGGTACTGGACTTTGTTTTCAAAAATCCCCTGGGAGATGGTGAACCTTCCCCCGCCGACCTGGAGATGATACAGGCAGCCGCCGGCATGAAGTCCCTTGTGCTGGCGGTGATCCCTGTGCCGGAAAAGCTGGCAAACTATTCCCACAGTGATCTTGACCAGCAATCACGGGAAATCCTGAGCAGGAATCTGTGGCATATCAGGGAAATGGGGGCAAATTCCATTCCCGTGGCCCGGTCTTTTATCCTTTCTTTTCCCGCGCTAAGCGGTGCCGCCTCCCAGTTGGGCCACATTGGAGTTGAACATGACAAGGACGGTGTCTACCGGAAAACCCCGCTTTTTTACCGTTGGGAAGACGGGCTAATTCCCTCGCTGGCCCTGGCTGCGGCAGTCCGGGAACTGCATATTGATCCCCAGACCATAGAATTCTATCCGGGAAAAGTACTGATCCTGCCCCGTGGACCGGAGGACCCGCCCATCAGAATACCTGTGGATCGTTCAGGTTATGTTCGTATCCCCTACACCATGCGCTGGATCGACAATCTGTACCGTATCTCCTTTGCCCAGGCAGCCAGGGCCCGGCACAACGATGAACTATTTGACAGGATTTTTGATGAACTGTCCGGCAGTATCTGCCTGGTGGTGGATACCAGTACCTTTAAGCAGGATTTCGGAATTACCCCGGTAGAAGCAGTGTTCCCCCGTTCCGGTATTTACCTTGCGGTAATGAGCGCCATCTTTAATAATGCTTTTTATTACGATATACATTTTGCCATAAAATTACTGCTCAGTGTCTTCACGGTGATCGCCGTTCTGTTTGTGGGACTGCAAAAAAAAGACAGCCTTTTTAACGCGGGATTCCCGCTTCTTATCCTTGCCGAGGGCGGACTATGTTACCTCCTGTGGCGCTGTTTCTCCCTTGTACCCTTCTGCGGCGTCCTCATCTTTTTCATATCCGTCTCGTGGTTGGGCCTCTTTATTCTTCGTCAGTTTTTCCGCTACCGTGAACAGCTTCTCTACAGGAACGCCCTTTCCAGGTATTTCCCCCAGGCCCTTGCAGAACGGATCTGCGCCGAACGGAGCATCGATCTGGCCCCCGCCGCCAAGGAACTTTCCGTACTGTTTGCAGACATCGTAAGTTTTACCAAATGGTCTTCCGATAAAACGCCGGAGACAGTCCACACCTTTTTAAGCGATTACCTGGAATCTATGGCGGCTATCATTTTTGAACACGGCGGAACCATTGATAAGTTCATGGGGGATGGTATTCTGGCCTTCTTTGGCGATCCTTTTGAACAGGAAGACCACGCCGAACGGGCGGTACGGGCTGCAATAGCCATGCAGAAAAAGAACGTCTCCCTGCGGGCAATCTGGATGCCCAAAGTTCACATAAACCTTATGGTCCGCATAGGCATTAACACCGGCATGGTTATTGCGGGGAACCTGGGAAGCAAGACTCGCATTGAGTATACCGTGATCGGCGCGGCGGTAAACCTGGGCCAGCGCATGGAAAGCAACGCCCCGCCGGGGGGTATCCTGGTCAGCGCCGCCACACGCGGGGCTGTTAGGGGCCCTATCCGTTTTGGCAGCCCGCGCCTTGTTACGGTTAAAGGGTACGATACGCCTGTCGAATGTTTCGAGGCCCTGTTCTAACAATTTAGACACGATCTGCCGTGTATTTTCCAGAGCTAACAACTAAATCTAAGGTTGCTTTCCCAAAAAAGGGGGCGGATGGCGTTCCTTTCTGGGGTCTATGGCGCTCCCCCTTCTTATTTTCATTCTGCTTGCACCTATATGCGTTTTTTGGGGTCTAAAATTTATTTTGACTTATTTGAAGATTTTACTCGACAAAAATTGCAAATTTGTTTATCATTCTTTATTATGTTGAAAGGTTCGGACTATATTGCCGATTGGCCGGATTTCCCCTGGTCCAACTTTGCGGCTTGGCTGGAGGGGATTGAGAAAGACTGGGGCGGTCGTACCGCCATTTTGTACCGGGCCGGTAAGCAGCGGGAGTTTACACGCTGGACTTACCGTTTTTTCGCTGCGGAGTGCCGGCGGATTGGCCGGGGGCTTCTGGCTGCGGGGCTTGGTAAGGGGGACCGGGTGGTTCTGTGGGCGGAGAATCGTCCTGAATGGATGGCGGTATGGGTAGGTGTTGCGGCTGTCGGTATGGTCATTGTTCCGGTCGATTTTCTGGTCTCTGAAGAGGAGTGTCGCAATATCATCAGGATCACCGGCGCCCGTGCCTTTTTTTACTCTGGCCGGAAGAAACGTTTTGCCGAATCCCTGCAAAGGGGCGGTGTTTCCTTTGATGTCAGGCTTTGTATCAGTGCGGACGGGGAGGATGATGTCCGTTCTGGCGGGGCTTTTCCGGGTGGGGTGGATACTGCTACGAACGGGGGCAGTGACGAATGGGCGCGTTTCGGTACGGATGCCGGTGGACAGGTTCTGCCCGGCGTCGATAGTATTGGCGGGCAGGATCCTGTATCCATTGTGTTCACGTCGGGTACTACGGGTTTTGCCAAGGGGGTTACTCTGCATCACAAGGGGATCATTGCCAATACCAGTGCGGCGATTCTTCAGTTGCGCGCCTATGCCTATGATGTGTTTATCAATGTGTTGCCTCTTCACCATACTTACCCTACTACCTGCTCCTTTATAGCCCCTCTTAGTCTGGGGGCGGCTACCATTATTGTCGAAAAACTGGTTGGCAAGGTGGTGGTGGACGATATACGGGACGGTAAGGGGACATTCCTTATTGCCGTGCCTTTGCTCTACGACAAGGTTATGGTGGCTCTGGACCAGGGGTTTGGTAAGCTCAGCCCTCTGCTGCAGGGTATCTTCAACAAGCTGCGGAAGGTTTCCCTGGACAGGGCCAATAAGGGGAAGATCCGCTTTGGCAGAATCGCCTTGTGGCTTGTCCGTAAGAAGGCCGGGCTTTCGTCTATCAGAATAGTCGTGGCCGGTGGCGGTCCCCTTAGTCCTAAGACTGCAGACTTTTTCGATTCTTTTGGGTTTAACATGGTTCACGGCTACGGGATGAGCGAAAACAGTCCCCTTATCAGCGTGAACACCCCCTGGCACCGGCGTAATGTCTCCGTGGGGCTTCCGGTTAAGTACACGGATGTGCGGATAGACGAGCCCAATGAGGAAGGACACGGCGAGATAGTGATCAAGTCCCCTTCGGTTATGCTGGGGTACTACAACAACCCGGAGGCTACCGCGGAGGTTATTACCGAAGATGGTTGGCTGCGGACGGGCGATTTGGGTTACCGCGACGAAGACGGTTTTATCTACATCAATGGTCGCAAGAAGAACCTTATCGTGAGTTCCGGCGGAAAAAATATCTACCCTGAAGAAATCGAATCCTGTTTCAACGGTTCCAGGGTTATCGGCGAGATCCTTATTCTGGGTAAGCGTGAAGAGCAGTTTGGCGGGGAACGCATTTTTGCCGTTGTGGTTCCCAATCTTGAAGCCTTGGCCGCGGATTACCCTGGCCGGGAACTGGACGATGCCTTTCTTAGGGATCTGGTCAAAAAAGAGATAGAGGAGGCCAACCGGCATCTGGCGGGTTACAAAAAAATCGGCGACTTCACCCTGCGCCGTGAACCTTTTGAAAAAAACGCCCAGCAGAAGATCCGCCGTTTTCTGTACCGGAACTACGCAAGCTAAAAGCCTTGTTTGAGGGGGGATAACCAGCTTCGCTGGTTTGCCTCCCTCGGCCCAGCCTGCCGGCCGGATACGGCCTTGGCGGTCTTGGCATTTCTCACGTGCATGGTATACTAAATTGAATCTATTGTAAAAACACAACCATCGCATACCAGCACTGAAAGAAGCATAATCGAAAAAACGAGTGGGGGTAGCGGAAAACCCGCGAAGCGGGGTTGGAGCGAGGGGGAGCAGCGTGAAAAAGACTTTTATAGAGTAAAAGAACTTTCCATTTGGGTTCCCTGTGCTCCCCCTTTTTAGTTTGTTGACAAGCGCAACAGGCTGCTAGCGTTTGCGGGGAACTGCCAGCGCCGCGGCCTTGGAGTCCACGGTATTAAGGATGGCGGAAAGTCGGTCTTTTTCGATAAGGTCGATTAGTCGGGCCTCGGTATAGCGTTTTGCCTCTTCGGTAAAGGCTCCTACGGTGATGCATACTCCTTTACCGGCTTTAACTTCTTTAAGGTGGGAGTGGAAGTCGCGGACGATAAGTTCTCCTATGGAGCCTTGGGTGCGGATAAAGCGGAACATGATCATGTCCGACCATTTTGGGGTATCTACATCTGCCTGAATATCTGCCCACTCGCTTTTGTTTACCGAAATATTGGTGATCTTGGTTTTTGCCTTGGGGAAATAGGTCATTACGATTTTGCGGCACAGGGCGACGAAATCTGCCGAGGGGGCCATAAGGTAGATCTGCAGGTTCCGGTTGGCGTTAAGTTCCTGGTACTTGTTGATAAGCATGTCCACATCTTTGTACTGGGGGGTTTCGTTCTGGATAAGGCGCAACAACTGGAGGGCTTTGGCTATATCGTTTTTGCCAAGGTACACTTGGGCAAGTTTGTAGCGTAGTTCTACCAGAACGTCGCTTTTGATGTTCTGGTGGCGTAAGCCAATCTCAAAATCCTGGATGGCGGTATCTTCCTGGTGTTGTTCCAGGTTGATGCTGCCGGAAAGGAGGCAGGCGCGGGGGCCCATGACGGGATCGGCCCGCATGTGGCTGAATAGTCGCAGGGCCTGGTCGGCCTGATTTGCTTCGTAGTAGCACTCTGCCAGTGTAAAAAGGGACTCTTTGTCGTCGGGGGCCAGGTCTATGGCTTTGCGGATGTAGTTCATTGCCTCTTTGGCCTTTTTGACGCGGAACAGCGCATGTCCCAGGTATCGCAGGACGGCGGAACTTTCTGGTTCCTGTTTCCGGGCCTGATCCAGAAGCTGAATGGCCCGTTCGTAGTTCTTCCGCTGGAATTCAAGGTAGCCTAGGTTGTAGTTCACCTCAAAATTATCCTGATGCAGGGAACGGGCGGCGGATAAGCCTTTAAGGGCTTCGTTGACCATGTTCTGCTTTAAGGCGGCAATGCCGTAGCGCAGATTTGCCTCGAATTCATCAACTCCCGAATTTCCCCCTGCCACTTCGATAAGGGTCTCATAGGTTTTCATGGCATCGGGCCAGGATTCGTCCTGGAAATAGATGTCCCCCATTTCCTGCAGGGCCTGGGGATCCCGTGGATTCTGGCTGAGGCGTTTAGTGGCGTTCCGTATGGTTGCGTCTTTCCCGCGTGTCCGGCGTCCTTTATCCGTGGATTTCCCGTCTCCTTTACGGTTTATGATGATCATAAAGGCGATAATGACTACTGCAAGTCCAATCACCGCAATAAGAATAGGGATTATTCCATTCATGACTCTATTATCGGCAAAATTTCAGAAGCTATTCAATTGAGTCGGGGTTAATTGTATAGAACCGATGTGAACGACAGGGGGACCAATGTGAACCGTTGACAAATGGATAAAGTCCGCCTAAATTTTGGAGATAACCTGAAACGACATGTAGTGAAAACATAACGGAAACACCGATAATTTAAGCAGCCGTTCCACAATGACGGACCTGAGAGTTACGAACTACCCTGGATTTTTGGGAAAGGAGCAGGACCAATGGCCGCGACTATTGGCATAAAGATCGCCAACGGCGAGTTCTACCCCATTATTGACGAGAATTCCAGCGTCAAGAAGAGGCTTGTGCTTACTACGGTTCACGATAAACAACAAAGTGTACAGATAGATTTATATAAAAGTCATACCAAGACTATGGCGGATGGGCTGTACATTGGCAGTCTTGTGGTAGAGGACATTAAGCCCAAAGAAAAGGGAGAACCCTCTATCGAGATGATCATTTCCTGCGATGCGGAAGGTCATATCAGCGCGGAGGCCCTGGACCTGGACACTGATTCCAGGGGTCAGCATCAGTATTTGAGTGTATCCCTGAAATCTCTGGATGAGAACAACCGGGATATAGAGCTTCCCGATTTTGAACTGGAGCAGCATGAGGTTTCCCAGGGGGGGCTTTATGAGCGGGCCGCTGCCATTAAAGAGGAGAAAAAACGGAAAAGGCGGCTTTGGCCCCTGGTGATTCTGCTTGGCGTCCTGGTGATCGCCGGTTGTCTGGCCCTGTTCTTCTTCCTTGTCCACGGTAAGAGTATTTTGAGTACGTCCCGGTCTGAGGTTCCGGAAATTCAGGGTATCCAGCCGGTCCCCAGCGCCCCGGTCCAATCCACCCAATCTGTCCAATCCGCTCAATCTGTCCAATCCGCCCAGCCTGCGACGGTCCCGTCTACCCAGAGTACGGCCCCGGCGCTTAGTCAAAGTACGGATCCTGTTCCGGACGCGGGTTCCCCGGCTCCTTCGGTCCCCCCTGCTCCGCTGCCGGCGCCCCCGCTTATTGAGGCGCCGGCCCAGGCCGAACCGGCGCCGGTAGTAAGCAGGACCCGAAACCCTCCCGTGGCTTCCTACAAAGTCCCGGCTACTATCCCCAGGAACGGGGTAGCTTACAGAATCCGCTGGGGGGATACTCTATGGGACATTGCGGAGGCTTTTTACCGGGATCCCTGGCTTTACCCGCGGATTGCCCGGTATAACAGTATCAGAAACCCGGATCATATTATTTCCGGTACTACTATCCGTATACCTCCCAAAAATTAGAGCTTCTAAAGCCTTGGTGCTTGTACTGCCCTTATGTCTTCTCCTCTCCTGTGCCCATAGCAGGGCACATGGCTGGGCAGATGAGAATTTCCGGGCTTACTACCTGGGTCTGCGGGCGCTGGACCTTGCCCGTACCAGTTCGGAAGCGGGTGGGGATACGGAGGATAATCCGGCCTCTGAACTGCGGGACAGGGCCTACGCCTATTTTGAAGCGGCCCTTAAAAGTTCCAACCCCTATGTTTCAAACAGCGCTGCTGAACAGTTGATCCTCCCCCTGCTGCAGGGGAACGTAGAGGTTCTTCCCAGCCATCTGAACGGGACTGCTCCCCGGCCCCTGGTGGCCGCGGCCCTTTACCGTCTGGGCCGTTACGGGGAGATTGCCGCGCTCTACGAAGAATCCGCGTCTTCCACGGCTACCGGGTTGTGGGACAGTCTGTTCCCCCACCTGGCCCGGCTGCGGATTACCGGGGGCAGTACGGATGCCACACCCTCTGCCGGGATTGCGGATGCTGGCGGAGTTACGGATGCTACCGGGGCTTCGGATGCTGCCGCAGAGCTAAGGGATTTCCTCTTTGGGACGGCTTCCGGCCAAAGTCTCAGTTGGGCTGTGGACGAAATCCGCCGTTCACTCCCCGATTTGCTCAGTGAACCGGAAGAAGCTGTCCTGAAAGGTCGGCTTGCCACTGCCCGTTCCTCTTTCGAGACCGGCCTTAGCCTGTTCCGGGTGGCTCTGGAGGCTCAGCCTGGACTTTTTCAGCGTTACCCCGCTCTGATCACCGATCTGGGCCGCTGTTTTCAGTTTACCGGTTCGGAAAACGAGGGGATCGATCTCTTTCTGGAATGGGAACGGGGGGCCTCTTCCGCGGCCCTGCGGTACCAGTTTCTCTACTTTGCCGGCAGGATCGCACGGGCCAGGGGCGATTACAACCGCAGCCGGGAATTTTTTACCCAGGCCCTGGTCTTTGTGCCGGACAATCTTCAGGAAGACGCCTGTGTCTGGTACATCATGGATACCGCCCTTAGAGACCCTGCCGCAGACCCCCTGACCCTGCTGACAATCTGGTCGCCCCGCTGGAACGATCCTCCCTATTTTGACGATATTCTGGACCAGATAGCCTGTTCCCTGGCCTCCTCGGGGCAGTGGCAGCGTTTCCCCGATGTTTTGGCGCTTCTCCAGGGCGTCGCAAGCCGGGCTTCTATAGCGAAATACGCCTATATCAGCGGCCGGGCCACAGCCTTGGGTCTTGCTCCGGCGAGGGGAAGTCCCGGCGGTGAGACGGCGCAAGGGGAGGCCGCACAAGGGGAAGCAGCACAAGGGGAGGCGGCGCAGGCCGCGCTTCGCTTCTTCAGCCTGGCCTATGAAGCGGGGGAAGGGGCCCTCTACTACCGGGCCCTGAGCGCCTATTTTCTGGGGGAACCCTTCCTGGACCTCAAAAATGACGACTCAAGTTCGCCGGACGGATCGCGTAACAAGGGGAAGCTGGAATCGGCCTACGCCACGGATTATCCCCACTTCCGGGAAATGGAATTCCTCTTGGGTTTCTTTGACGCCGGTATCTCCGGCCTTGTCCTGCCCTGGATAGATACTATGACGGAGGAACTGTCTATCGGGGAATTGCGGGTTCTGGCGGAAGCTATGGAGGCTGCAGGGAACCACGCCGGGCAAATCAGGCTAGTTTCCGTGTATATGGACCGGGATGACTACGAGATCAGCCGGCGGGACCTGGAACTTCTAAGCCCCCGGCCCTTTCAGGATCTGGTAGAGGGGGAAGCCCGCCGTGCCGGCCTTGCCCCGGAACTGTTCTACGGTCTTATCCGCACGGAAAGCGCTTTTCAGGCGGAAATTGTCTCATGGGCGGGGGCGGTGGGTCTGACCCAGCTTATGCCCGCCACCGCAGTGGATATGGCGGGCCGGATCCGCGCGCGGGGGGGACCAAACTACACCGATGACATGGACCTGCAGAATCCGGAGATCAATCTTCACATCGGCGCTTATTACCTGGCCTATCTCCGGGACCTTATCGAGAATCCCCTGCTTAGTATTCTGGCCTACAACGGCGGTATGAACCGGGTCCGGCGCTGGTACCGGGAAGCCGCAGAAAACTTTGTCCCCACCCTGCCTGGGGACCTGTTTCTTGAGACCGTTGAACTGGTCGAAACCAGGAACTACGGCAGAAAAGTCGTTTCCGCAGCCCTGATGTACGGTTATCTCTACTACGATGTGAAGCCGGATCCCTTTTTGGCCGATATATGCAGGTAGGAGGGAGGGGCCGTGCCGCTATCTACGACAAAATACCGGATTATCGCCATAGGTACCGCAATCGTCCTGGGACTCTGCTCCCTGGCCTTAACCATTGCCATTACCGGGGCCATTCTGGGTCTTCCCGGTTTCGGTTCCGGTCCCGGCGCCTTCCTGGCCGCCTGCTATGGTCTTTTGGCTCTGGGTGTTCCCGCTTTCCTGTTCTACGCCGCCATCATCCTTGTGGACAAGGAATGGCGGCCTGACCGTATCTTTATCCTGGCGGTGAGCCTTTTCCCCTTTATGACTCTTGCCACCGGGGTAGTTTTTGTCCGGGAGTACGACAGCCGTGCGGGTCAGTATTTTTTTCTGGCCTGGGCCGGCAAGACCGGTTTTAGTTTTACCATCGTGGTACTTACGGTCCTGGAAGTTCTGACCATCACGATCCTGAAAGTTCTCCTCTTTCCCCGGCCCGGTTCACCTGCCTGGTCCTTCCACGTGAAAATTCCCGCCTTTGCGCTGTTTAAAAAAATGGCGTCTGGCGCCAAGGCGTCTGGCGCCAAGGCTGCTTACACCATGCCCGGAACGGTGTCTGATACCGCCGAAACAGTGTCTGAGGCTGCCGGCATCGGTTTCCCCTCCCCAAAACCCCTTGCCTCGGTCCAGGCCTTTAAGAAACTGGAACGCCGCCTGGCCGGGGAACCGGAAGAACAGGCCCCCCCCGGGGCCGGTGCGGAGGACACGGAACCTGAGACGGATGAACCCCCCGCCGGGGGCGCGGAACCCGGCCCTGACACGGGCAGCCTTGACCCGGAGGGGCCTGACCCGGAGGACATTGGGACCGGAACGCCGGTAGAAGTGGTGTCCGTCAAACCCAGGCCCGTACCCAAAACCAAAATCCGTGGTTCCTGGAAAGTTCCGGTGGATATTCTTAATCACTACCCCGACGGTGAATACTGGATCATTGATGAAGCCACCAGAGCTGCTGCCGTTACGCTGCGGGCAACGCTGGAAGAATTCCACATCCAGGCTGAGGTTACGGGAATCCGCAAGGGGCCGGTTATCACGATGTTCGAGATTCTCCCCGCTCCGGGGGTCAAACTCTCCAAAATCGTGAATCTTCAGGACAATATCGCCCTCAGACTGGCGGCCTCATCGGTACGGATCGTGGCCCCCATACCGGGAAAGCACGCCGTAGGCATCGAGGTCCCCAACGCCAGACGGAACATCGTTTCTTTCCGGGAAATTATCGAAGGGGAACTCCACCGGGAGGGAAAAAGGGAAGCCCAAATCCCCGTAGTCCTGGGTAAGGACATTACCGGTGAAGCCCAAACCGCCGATCTGTCCCAGATGCCCCACCTCCTCATTGCCGGGGCTACGGGTTCAGGAAAATCCGTCTGCGTCAATTCCATGATCCTCTCTATCCTGTACCAGAAGGCCCCGGCGGAGTGCCGCCTTATCCTCATTGACCCCAAGATCGTGGAACTAAAACTGTACAACGACATCCCCCACCTCCTAACCCCGGTAATCACCGAGCCCAAGCGGGCATTCCAGGCCCTGCAGTACCTTATCTGCGAGATGGAACGCCGCTACGCCTGCCTTGACTCTATGGGGGTCAGGGATATTAAAAGCTACAACAGGCGTATCAAGGAACGGAGCATCGCCGCGGAGTACCTTCCCTACATTGTGGTTGTTATTGACGAGTTTGCGGACCTTATGGCCACCACCGGCAAGGAACTTGAAAGTACCGTCGCCCGCCTTGCCGCCATGAGCAGGGCTGTGGGAATCCACATGGTCCTTGCCACCCAGCGTCCCTCCATCGACGTTATCACCGGGCTTATCAAGGCCAACATCCCCAGCCGCATCGCCTTCATGGTGGCCAGCAAAATGGACAGCCGCATCATCATTGACCAGGTAGGGGCAGAAAAGCTGCTGGGCAAGGGGGACATGCTCTACGCCGGCGCCATAGACCCCTTCCCCATCCGCATGCAGGGGGCCTTTATTTCGGAAGAAGAAGTAGAAACCGTGGTGGAACACATTAAAACCCTGGGCAAACCCGACTACATTGATGATGAGATTTTCTATGACGATGAGGATGATGCCGACCCCTCCCTCTTCAGCGAGGGGGACGATCCCCTATACGAAAAGGCCCTGGAAATCGTCCTGCAGCAGGGCAAGGCCAGCGCCAGCTACATCCAGCGCCGCCTCAAAATCGGCTACAACCGCGCCGCCCGGCTTGTGGAACTTATGGAACAAAAGGGTGTGGTGGGCCCGGCCCAGGGCTCCAGGCCCCGGGAACTACTGCGGGCCTTTAGTTCTTAAATCTCCGGCGCGTTTTTCAAAACGTAATCTTCCGCCTCTTTACACCAAAGCTGGTTATTTTTCGCGGCTATGTCCGCCAGGACTTTCCAGAAGGGATCGGTTTTTCCTTTTTCTGCAAAGTCCGCGATGGCGGTAAGGGGAAGGTTCTTATGGGTGTAGATAAGTTTTTTACCACCGGGGATCTTCTCCAGGTTGATGGTAGTTTCGGGGACCGCGTTAAGACCACCTACATGGGTAACCAGCGCCGAGGGGTTGAGCTGTTTTGCGGCCATCATGGTGATGGACTCTTTGAGGTCGCTGGTGTTCCCGCCGGAAGTTCCCACTACATGATGGAATTCGTAGTGAACATTGTAAAAGTTAAACATAGCCGAAAAAGCCTGATCGGTGGGACCCGCAAAGAAGTTAAGGCAGCCGTCGCTGCCCAAAAGTTTATCGCCCATTTCAACGACAGGTTTCACAGGCGCAAAAACAAAAACATCGTCGTAGAGTCTGCCGCCGTTCAATTCCTTTAAGAAGGCAACCGGATCGGCTATGTCCCTGGTGTTTACATATTCAAGGCTTACGCCGAATTTTGCCGCTTCTGCGGGGCTGAAGATCGAAGCCGCCCGTTTTAGCCGTGCATCGTCAATGTCGGTTACTGCCAGAAATTTCGGTTTCCGGGGGTTGTGTACGGCGTAGTCGATGGCGCCCAGCCCCATAGGGCCTGCTGCAGCCAGAAGGGCAAGGGAACCTCCTTCGGCAATTCCCATATTGTGAATATATGAACCGCCGTGGGTGTGGTACTGCGCATGGTACGCGCCGATAATGCAGGACATGGGTTCCGCAAGGGAACCGAGGTAAAAGCTGTCGGCACTGTAGTCCAGGAGGCAGCCCATTTCCATGACTTCCTTTGGAATGACGATATAAGTTGCATCGCCGCCTATATACTGATACGAATAGCCCGGAGACCAGAGGCTGGCCCTACCATCCTTGCCGGGCACGTTGAGGGCGGGTTGAATGGCAAATTTGTCGCCGGCCCTGAATTGGCTTTTCCATGCGGCGCCCACCTCTACCAGTTCCCCGCAGAATTCATGGCCGATGATAATGGGGCAAGCGGCCAGATCCTGCCGTACCCGTTTGTGGTTGTTACCCTGCATGGCAAGCTTGTGGCTGGACATGCAGATTGAGTCGGAAATAACCCGTGCCAGAATCTCATCGTCCTTTATTTTCGGCAATTCAAATTCCTCAAGCCTTAGATCGTGCTGACCGTAAATACGTACCGCCTGGGTTTTCATTATTGTATCTCCTTAACATGTAGTTCAGATGGTCTTGCAAGGCAAAACCGCAATGACTTGAACGCCACAGCTCAGCTTAGCATAACCTGGCCGCCTGTAACGGGCAATGCCTGTCCGGTTTCGTAGAGCTGCTCCACAAGGTAAAGCACTGCCCGGATCACGTCGGGCCCGGTACAGCCCCTTCCCATAGGAACTTTTGATTCGTAAAAGGCCTTTACATCGGCTATGGTTTTTGCGCCCGGCACCTTACCGGCGTTCAAATACTGCACAAAAAGTCCCTTCTCCGGGTCCGACCACAGGGGCCCGTCAAAAAAGTTACCGGGGCATACGGCGTTTACTTTAATGCTGTATTCCACCAGTTCTTTTGCGAAACTCTGTACCAGTCCTATGCTACCGAATTTACTACCCGCGTAGGAACCGTTTTTATTGGAACCATCCAGTCCCGATTTGGAATTGATCTGGATAATGTCGGCAGCCCACGACGGGGCGGCGGCATGCTGGGCCTTCATTAAAAGGCCGCAGTGCTTTGTTACAATGGCAAACGCGGTATAGTTAATGTCGGTAACGAACCTAAACGAACCAATATCCTGTTCCAGAATAGACGCCGCCCTGAGTACCCCAGCGTTGCTGACACAGAGGTCCAGGCCGCCTGTAGTAAGGGCAATTGTTTCCGCCATGTTCTGTACCGAAGTTTCATCGGCGACATTCACTTCTACCGGAAACGCAAGGGTCCTGCCGTATTCACGGTTGAGGGCGGCGGCAAGTTTTTCGGCGCCGGTCTTGTTAAGATCGGCAATAAACACCAGAGCGCCCGCCGCGGCAAGGCCCCGGACAATTTCCTCACCAAACCCCTGCGCGCCGCCTGTGATCAGGGCGGCCCGGTTTTTTACCACCGCGGCACGGGAAGCGCCAAAATCCGCTGTGCCGGGGCTTTTCTCCGGAATATCCCATGCCGTCTTTTGACGGCCTTTCCGGATGCAGTCGATACCGGCGTAATCCGGGGCGGTAAGGTAGACATAGCCGTTCCCGCCACTGGTAATTTTCACCCTTAACGGGATCTTGTTTTCCCCCGCAAAGCCGCTTGCGGCAAAGGCGCTACTGAGTTGTCCGGCGGCGATCTTCTCGTTGCTGGTGTCGATGCCGGCGGTAAAATCCGTCGCGCCGCCGGCACCCGCGGTAGCGTCCGCTCCCGCGGGAGCGCCGGTACCCGCGAGAGCGCCGGATTCATAGGCGACCGTCCAGGGACCGCCGGTTTTTTCGATGAACATACCCCGTACAAGGGGCGCAAAAAATACTTCGGGCTTCATGGCTGTTTCCTCCTGCCTATCATGCTAAAAGCGGCGATCCGTTCCGCAAGGGGCTTCCCGGCCAGGGGGTCTTTCGGATTGAAAAGCCCCCGGGAGGGGTCGGCGGAAGCGAGTCGTTCGTGGGCCACCAGAGCCCAGGTAGTATCCGCCAGAGACCTGAACTCAGGCTTACGGATTTCAGGACACTGGAAAACCTGCCGCGGACTGTTGATGTCCACTCCGGAAATTTCGATAAGGCCCTGCGGCTCACAGAGCCGGCGCAGCCGGATAAGCTGGGTCATAGTGTTCCGGGGCGGCATATAGGTAAGGCCCTGGAAACCAAAGTCTTTAAGGCGGGACATAAGGCTGTCAAGGTAGTCGTCCTCAAACTTCTCAGGCTTCTTGTCGCCCGTTACCGATTCGGTAATGTCGCCCAGGTAGGGATAGAAAGGAATGGCGTTGATGGATCGGACAAAAGCCGTAACGGTTTCCACCGGGGGACATTCTTCAGCGCCGGGCTGGACAAATATACGGTCATTAAAAGAACTTTTAAGGATGCCAAGAAGATCGTAAGTATAGCAGGGATTATCGGGATCCAAAAGGTAACTTCGGTTTTTGCCTGTTACATCAAGGCCGAATTTTTCCCTGATAAACGTAAGCAGTTTTTCTCCGCGCCCCGCTTCCCCTGTCAGTTTAAGGGAAAGGGCAAAGAGCAGGTGCCGTTCCGTAACACTGCCGCCCTCATGGTACATGGAAAGCGGTACTATGTCGCGTTCATAGTCAAGACCGCTTAGACCCGCGGCGGTAAGTATACTGTTGATGTTGTCCGTCATGCGGATGTTCCGCTGCCGCCGGGCCGCCCCTATGGGTTTAAGAATTTCCCCGACCTTGGCCTCCGATCCGGCGGGGACACCCTGTACGGTTATGTAGGCAATTCCCTTTGAGTCAGGACTGTTGAATTTGCGGTCCCAAAACTCTGTATGCCGAAGGCTTACCCGCATTTCAAACCCGGTAACGCAGCCCAAGCCGATAAGCGCGCAGGCTTCCCGCATCTCAGCGGCTGCCGACCAGGAATCGTGATCCACGGAACCGGCCACTTCAAGCCCCGCCTCCCTTGACTTGAGGGCGGCCATAGCCGGCGTATACGGGCTAAAGCTGTATATCGTGTGGATATGGTTGTTGATCTCCCCGGTAAAGCCGGGCATGGAGGCAAGACCGCCGCGTTCAACAAATCCCCTGAGCGCGGCAAGACGTTCCGCCGGTTTCAGCGCCGAATCGTTTATCTCAGGTGGATACATGGAACAGTCCCAGGAATCTCCGCCGCTCATACGCCCATCCTGTTTGTCCTGAGAATTTCCATGCCGGTCTGCACCGACGAAGAAACATGCCCCTTAAGCGGGAGTATCCTCTCGTGGATGGCGTCAATAAGCCAGCCGGCCTGGGGGAAAAAGTACTCTTCACATTCCGGGGCCGGCGTAATCCAGTTCCGGCTTCCGACCACCACCGGCGGGGCGTCAAGGTAATCAAAGGCAAGCTGGGTAACGTTGGAAGCTACGTTGTGGAGGAAAGAGCCACGTTCAACAGCGTCGCTTGCCAGGAGAAGCCTACCGGTTTTCTTTACCGATTCGATGATCTTTTCATAATTCAGGGGATTGATAAAACGAATGTCGATAATCTCCGCGTCGATACCGTATTTGTCCTGCAGGATCTCCGCGGCTTCCACGGCCTTGTACAAGGTCGCGCCGATGGTTGCGATGGTAATATCCCTGCCCTGTTTGCGGATGGCAGGTTCGCCTTCAGGTATTTCGTAATAAGCCTGGGGAACGCCGCCCTTTTCAAACTGCTCACTTTTGTCGTAGAGAAGCTGGCTTTCAAAAAATATCACCGGGTCCGTACCCCTAAGGGCAAGGTTGAGCATACCCTTGGCGTCGTAGGGTGTGGCGGGAAACATCACTTTAAGGCCCGGTATATGGGCGGTAATGGCCGTCCAGTCCTGACTGTGCTGGGCGCCGTATTTATTGCCCACGGACACGCGGACCGTGAGGGGCATTTTAAGAAGCCCCGCCGACATGGACTGCCACTTGGAAGCCTGATTGAAAATCTCGTCTCCCGCCCGGCCCATGAAATCGCAGTACATAAGCTCTACCACAGCCCGGCCACCGCACATGGCGTAGCCTACGCCGGAACCCACAATGGCGCCCTCCGAGATGGGACTGTTGAAAAGCCGGTGGTAGGGCAGGGCTTCGGTAAGACCGCGGTAGACCGCAAAAGCGCCGCCCCAGTCGCGGTTTTCCTCACCCCAGGCCGCCATAGTGGGATCAATGGTGAAGCGGTGGAGCATAGCTTCAAAAAGGGCATCGCGGTACTGAAAGACTTTGTTTTTACTTACCGGTTTGCCTTCCGCGTCAAAGGCATAGCGGACCTTGTCTTTCAAAGCCCTGACACGGGGGTTGTCTTCACCGGCCTCAAGAAGATCCGGTTTGCGATCTTCCATTTTTTCCACTTTCAGGTTGGAGAACATCACCGATTCAATAAACGCCGCAGACGCCCTGGGACTTTCCGTGTCGCTGGTCGCAAGCTTTACCACCTCCGTTAGTTTCTTGCCGATGGAAGCGCGTATACCTTCAAGGTCAGACTCGCCAAGAACGCCGTTTTTTACCAGGTAGCGGGAATACTCGATGATAGCGTCGGCCTTCTGCCAGGCTTCAACTTCCTCTTTTGTGCGGTAGCTTGAGGCATCCGAAGGAGAATGGCCTGAAATACGGTAGGTGATGGTGTCCAGAAGTACCGGGCCGTTTCCCGCAAGCAGTATTTCTTTTTTGCGGGCAATAGCGTCGGCTACCGCCAGAGGATTGTAGCCGTCCACCCGTTCAGCGTGAAGATTATCGGGATTTACCCCCGCGCCGACTCTGGCGAGGATCCGGTAACCCATCGTTTCACCCGAGGTCTGACCACCCATGCCGTAAAAGTTATTGAAAAAATTGTAGAGAATGGGCGGCGCACCGTGAGGCCCGTCCTTTGGCCACAGGGTCTTGAACTGATCCATCGAGCCAAGACAGATAGCTTCCCACACCGGACCGCAGCCCAGCGCGGCATCCCCCACATTGGAAATAACGATGCCGGGTTTTGAATTGATCCGTTTGTAAAGGGCCGCGCCGGTGGCAATGTCCGCCGATCCGCCCACAATGGCGTTGTTGGGCATAGAACCAAACGGAAGAAAGTACGCGTGCATACTGCCGCCAAGGCCCCGGTTGAATCCCGGGCTTCTGGCAAAAATTTCGCCCAGGGCGCCGTAAAGCACAAAATTTTCGGCCAGGTCTTTAACAGAATTGTGGGGAACTTTTTCGGCCATACGCAGGGTATCGCCGTTCAAAAATTCCTTCATAATGGTTTCAAGCTGTCCCTCGCCAAGCTTTTCAACCGCCGAAAGACACTTGGCAAGAATTTCACCGTGGCTGCGGTGAGAACCGAAAATAAGATCGTCAATACCAAGGTTGACACACTGGCCTACCGCGGCGGATTCCTGGCCCATGGAAAGATGCGCCGGTCCCTTGTGGTTGTACTCAATACCGTTCCAGGCGCCCTGAATTTTGAAGGTGTTCATCATATTTTCAAATTCCCTGATAATAACCATATCGTAGAGAATTCGGACAAGCCCCTCTTTGCCGTAGGTCTTGAGTTCCTTCTCAAAATCGCCCTTGTACCGATTGACCGGAATATCCTTTATTTTAAGGATCTGAGGCTTCCTTAGCTCGGCAGGATCAACAAAAATTGATTTAGGCATTTTACACTACTCCTTAATGTTCCAGATTGCTTCACGGATAACTTCACAGACGGAAGGATGGGGGAAAACCATTTCCCGTACATCACTTACCCGCATCTCGTTTTCGATGAGAGCCGCTGCTCCCCAGATCATCTCCGATGCGTAAGGGCCCAGTACATGAACACCAAGTATTCTCCGGTTTGCCGCATCGACGATTACCTTCACACTGCCCGGCGCCTTTACCCCGTTTTCGGCGATAAAGCGGCCCGATACCACCATCGGCGCGGATGCCGTTACCACGGCAATACCCTTTGCAGCGGCTTCCTGTTCGGTCAGGCCGATACCGGCGGCTTCCGGTATACTGTACACAGCCCAGGGTACGGCGCTGTAGCGCATGGTGTCCGCGCTGGTTCCACCCTCAAGAACGGCGCATATATCGTTCACCGCAACTTCCGCCATACGGTAGGCAGAATGGGCCAGCATGCTTCTGCCGTTTACATCGCCGGCCGCCCAGACACCGGGTATATTGGTACGCATCCTGTCATCCACATTGACGCCTTTGGGTGTTACATCAACACCGGCTTCCTTCGCAGCCCAGGAGGAAGTTTCCGCCCTGCGGCCCACCGCCATCAGCACCGTATCCGCCGCCACCGATTCTTCTTTGCCGTCTTTGCTTGTAAAGAACACCGTAGCGTCCTCAATACGGGTTACCCTGCAGCCAAGATGAAAAACAGTATTTTTAAGGGAACGCCGCATAAGAGGCGCAAGGTCCTTATCCATCGGGGGAATGATCTCGTCCAGCATTTCCACTACTGAAACCTGACTTCCCAATGCACCGAAAAGGCTGGCAAATTCTATGCCGATAACACCGCCGCCTATAACACAGAGTCTTTCAGGCGCTTCCCCTGTCGAAAGGAGACCTGTTGAATCCAGAACCCGGGGGTTGTCCTTTGCACCGGGAATAGGCGGCATAACCGGAACTGAACCTGCGGCCACAAGGACAGTCCTGGTCTCATAAAGAACACCGTCAACCCTGACCCCGCGGGACGGACCATTCACTTCCAGTACCCCCGTGCCGCTTACAACATCCACCTTACAGCGCTTCATTTGGGAAGCCACACCGGAACGCAGTGTTTCTACGACTTTTTCCTTCCAGGCCATCATTTCGGCCATACTGAAGGAAACCCCCGGCGCATGGACGCCGAAAGGGGCCCCCTCTGCGGCGTGAAGGTAGAGTTTCGCCGAATTGAGGAGGGTCTTTGTCGGGATACAACCCACATTAAGGCAGGTACCGCCCAGGTACTGTTTTTCCACAAGGAGGACACGCTTGCCCCGGTAACCCAGGCGTTCAGCCGCCAGGTAGCCCCCCGGCCCCCCGCCGATGATAATCACATCATACATAAAAACTCCTTTGCACTCATTGGAACCCCTCCCCGTTCATTTCGCTATCCACATATCAATATCCCTGATGGCCGCGTGTACAGCTTTGAGGAATTCCGCAGCCGGCGCGCCGTCAACCACGGCATGATCGATGGTAAGACTCAAGCCCAGGTGGGGGAGTATCTCGTAGCTACCCGGAGAAACCTCCGCCGGCTTGGGCTGTATACCGCAGACACCGAGTATGGAAACTTCCGGAATATTGATGATCGGAGTAAAACTTTCGACACCGGTATTACCCAGGTTGGTTACCGTGAAGGTTGATCCACGAAGATCATCCGGCGAAACAGTACCGTTCCGGCAGGCTTCGGCAAGCTCCCGTGCCTTTTGGGAAATTTGGATAAGCCGGAGTTTATCAGCGTTTCTGATAACCGGAACCATAAGCCCCCTGGGTGTCGCTACGGCGCAGCCAAGGTGGACCGGTTTGAAAGTCCGTACCACGCCGTTCAGCTTGTGGGCGTTCATGTAGGGGTAATCCGGCAGTACCCTTGATACCGCAAAAAGGACCAGATCGTTCACAGTGATTGTACTTAACCCAAGGGAAGGATCGCTCGCCTTGAAACGGGCCCGCAGTTCCTGGAGCCGCAGTACCGGAGCGGCGGTGTTCAAGGTAAAGGCCGCCGTCGTATTATGGGAATCCATCATCTGACCGGCGATAATCTTGCGTATGCCCTTGATAGGCGCATCGGTGTAGTCGCCGGACGGAACAACCGGGACCTCGCCGGCAGCGGACGAAACGGCGGGAGCCCCGCCGGTGTTAGCCAGGGTAATCCTGCCGCCTATTCCCGAACCCGGTCCCGCAACACCGGCAGGAAGCCCCGCAGCAATACGCCTGCGAATTTCGTCCCTGGCAGCCTCGGTAAGGGGCGGCCGTCCCGCCGCTGCCGCCGCAACATCCGCCGCGATGATCCTTCCGCCGGGGCCGCTGCCCCCCAGTGAGCGCAGATCCACCGCTTCCTCACGGGCCAGGTTTTTCGCCCGCGGAGATGCTGCTCGGCCATCCCCCGCTGCCGACAATCCCACTGAGGGCGCCGCACCCGGTACAGGCACCGCAGCCGGTATGAAGGGCGGCGTATCCGGCGACAGCGTACCCGGCGCGGACGGCGTATCCGGCAGCGGCATTTCAGCGGACAGAACAGCGGAAGGCTGCTCCCCGGCCGGCAGTTCTTCACCGGGCTTTCCGATTGCCATAATAGACTGAAGCACCGGCACATCGTCGCCGGCGGGATGGAATATCTTCAGCACCGTACCGGCGGCGCCGGCAGGCACCTCAAACGTTGCCTTATCGGTTTCCACCACGCATACCGGAGTATCGGCACTTACCGTGTCCCCTTCCTTCACCTTCCATTCACCAATAATACAGGATTCCACCGTATTGCCCTGCCGGGGCATGATCAGTATATGGGCCATGCACTTCTCCTTAATTTACCTCTTAAACCAAAACCGCGTAACAGCGGCGTCTTTTTCTTCAATGACATGAACAATACCCTCCCCCATTTCAGCGGCAGCTTCCGGGGGGATCTGCGGATCCGTAATAATACCGTCCACTTCCGGAAGGGGCATAATCGTTACCGGACCGGCACGGCCGTATTTGGTTGAATCCGTAAGCAGTATGGTCTGCCGGGCCCGCTCCTTCATTACCTTGATAAGCTCACCACCCTCAAGTAAATGGGTAGTAATACCGTTCCGTATCCCAAAACCATCGGTACCGACAAAGGCAATCTTCACATTGAAGCGCCGTATAGTCTCCACGGCAACGGGACCGACAAAAGATTCGGTACTGCTGCGAAACTCACCGCCGCACAGGGTAATTTTTAAGGCAGGGTTATTCTTGGCAATATTAAAGGCCAGCACCGAATTGGTGATAACGTGCACATCCCGTTTGCCCCCCAGGTAGCGGCAGACCAGGGCCGGCGTTGTCCCCGCCTCGATCATAATAGTATCGCCGCTCTGTACAAGACCGGCCGCTGCTTTGGCAATACTCTGCTTTTCCTCAACCCTGAGACTCTGCCGCTCCAGAATGTGGGGATGAACCGAAGGAACAGCGCCACCGTGAACCCGGCTAAGAAGTCCCTGCCTTTCCAGACTGTTAAGATCCGAGCGTATAGTAACCTCGGAAACGGCTAGATCGCGGCTCAAACCGGCCACCGTAATGGAACCTCGTTCCAAAAGGGAATTGAGAATTACCTGCTCTCTTTCGGCTGCCTCTGGCATCACTTATGTTTATACTACAGAACAAAAGAAAACGCAAGGGAAATAAAAGAAAAATACGGAAAAAACGAAATCTTTCCAATGGGAGCATAAAACTTAAATGCGAGCATAGAACTTAAATCGATCTTAAAAACGGAAAATTAACCTATCAGGATATAGGCCAAATGGAGAAGATACCCATGCCTAAAAAAAGGAACCCTGCGCCTAACATGGGCAGCATTGAACAAATTCCCCTAACGTCATACCATCTCCCAAGCGGTATTGTTAATATAGTTCCCGGATAACCTAAATTTGTAAGGAGAGTAGGCATGAGTTTACAGGCGTTGGTGGAAATTTCCCGGTTTTACGGGTCCAATCCGGATTATGTGGTTGCCGGAGGCGGCAATACCTCGTTCAAGGGCAGGGATTATCTTTACGTAAAGGCTTCGGGAACCAGTCTGGCCGATGCCCGGCCCGGCGATTTTGTCAAGATGGACAGGGGGGCTTTGGCGCGTATCTGGGGAAAAACCTATCCCGCCGACCCCGGGGAGCGGGAAGCCGCAGTTCTGGCCGACATGATGGCCGCCAGAGTTCCCGGTGAGGAAAACAAGCGGCCCAGCGTGGAAACCCTGCTTCACGATATTCTTCCCTTTGCCTTTGTCGTTCATACCCATCCCGCACTGGTAAACGGTATTACCTGTGCCCAAAACGGTAAAGCCTGCGCCGCAGAACTTTTCGCCGGCGGAAGCCTGTGGATTCCCTCGACAAACCCCGGGTACATTCTCTCAAAGGTCGTAAAAGACGCTATGGACGACTACAGGGCCCAAAAGGGCAAGGTCCCCGATATTATCTTTCTGCAGAACCACGGGGTCTTTGCCGGGGCCAATACGACAGAGGGCGTTAAAGTCGTTTATGACAGGATAATGAACACCATAGGCGGGAAGATCAAACGAAAACCCGATTTAAGCGAACAACAGGATTCGTTTGGAAACTCCGGCGCTACGGGCGGGGAACTCATGGCAGTGGCGGCCAGTATAAGCGGCCAGGCGCAGTGGTTTGTCAAATTTGAACGGAACGCGGAGCTTGTCCGGTTTACCGCCAGCGAAGACGCTTTCAAGGCCGTGTCCCGGGCATTTTCACCGGATCATATCGTCTACGCCGGAAGTGAGCCTTTGTTTATAGACGCTGCCGTGGCAGGAAGCGCCGGTGGCATCAGGGAAGCCCTCAAAAACCACACCGAAAAAACAGGCGTTGTCCCTAAAACCGTGGCGGTTCAGGGCTTGGGCGTCTTCGGCATGGGCAGTTCCGAAAACGCTGCCGCCAATGCCGTCAGGCTTTTCAACGACGCGGTTAAGGTGGCGGTTTACACCGAAAGTTTCGGTGGCCCACTTTTTATGTCGCCTGAGCAGACGGCGTTCATCACCAACTGGGAAGTCGAGCGTTACCGCACAAAGGTTGCCCAATAGACGTTGTAAAAGAACGCAGAAAAGCTGCAAAAGGAGTAAGCATGCCAAACATAACGATTAAGAAGGTCAAGGCAATTCTGACTGCCCCGGTGGGGATCAATCTGATTGTAGTCAAGGTCGAAACTTCGGTACCGGGACTGTATGGCCTGGGCTGCGCAACCTTTGCCTACCTGGAAAAGGCGGTAAAATGTGTGGTGGAGGATTACTTTGATCCCCTGCTCCACGGACGGGACGCGGCGAACATCGAAGATATCTGGCAGCTTATGAACAACAACTCCTACTGGCGCAACGGTCCTGTTATTAATAACGCCATTTCCGGAGTGGATATGGCCCTGTGGGACATCAAAGGCAAACTGGCCAATATGCCGCTTTACGATCTCCTGGGCGGCAAATCCCGGTCTGCCGCGGCAGTTTACCGTCATGCCGACGGCAAGACTCTGGAAGAAATTGCGGAGAACGTACAGAAGTTCCGGGACCAGGGGGTTCAGCATATACGGATCCAGTGGGGCGGCTACGGCGGAAAATCCGAAAACATTCACCGGCCTGATGCCGTACCGCAGGGAATCTACTACGATCCCAAACTTTATATACGGAACACAATAAAACTCTTTGAGTATATCCGGAACAAAACAGGCTACGATGTTGAACTGCTCCACGATACCCACGAGCGCATAAGCCCGATAGACGCGGTGGTCCTTGCCAAAGAACTGGAACCCTTTAGGCTTTTTTTCCTGGAAGATATTCTTTCCCCCGAACAGGGGGATTGGTTCCGCATGATCCGCAGCCAATGTTCCACCCCCATTGCCAACGGAGAACTCTACAACAACCCCAAGGAATGGGATTTCCTCATCACCAACCGGCTTATCGACTTTATCCGGGTCCATATCAGCCAGATAGGAGGGATCACGGCGGCCCGCAAATTGGCGATTTTCTGCGAGCAATTCGGTATCCGTACCGCTTGGCATGGCCCCGGCGACGTGTCCCCTGTAGGCCATGCCGCCAACATCCACCTGGATCTGGTATGCCGGAACTTCGGCATCCAGGAATGGAGCGGTATCAGGGATGCTTCCCTGGAAGTCTTTCCGGGTTCCCCGGAACTGCGGAACGGCTATGTCTACGCCAACGACAAGCCCGGCCTGGGGATCGACATTAACGAGGAATTGGCAGCCAGGTATCCCTGCAAAACCGAGCCTACCGGCTGGACCCAGACCCGGATCCCCGACGGCGCCCTATACACGCCCTGATTATTGCGGAACATTAGACTTTCCTAAAACTAACCGGGTTTTGGGAAAGCAAGTTTAATTTAGAGGGAAAAGTGAACATTTGGCCGCTTTTCCCAAAACCATTCCCACAAGCAGCCGGATTACGGGAACAGCTTGTGCTTCAAGGAGATAAACAAAATGGCTAAAAATGTGTTTATCACCGGCGGCAGCCGGGGGATTGGCGCCGGGATTGCGCAGGTACTGTCGGATTCCGGCTATGATGTAGCCTTTACGTATAATGAGATGGCAGAGTCCGCAGAAACCCTCAAAAAAGAAATAGAGGCCAAGGGCCGCCGCTGTTTTTATTACCAGGCCTCCCTTCAAAATGCCGACGTCCCCCAAAAGGTAACGGAACAGGCAATACAGGACCTGGGGGGTATAGACCTGCTGGTCTGTAACGCCGGTCTTACCCGCCATAACGACATCCTCAACATGGACCCCGCCCTTATCGACTTTTTATTCGGCCTTAATTTCCGGTCCTACCTGCTCTGTTCCAAGACAGCGGCCAATGACATGGTAGCCCGCGGGGTAAAGGGGAACATCATCTTTATTAGCTCCACCCGTGGCATACGGGCCTACCCGGAGGACACCCTGTACGGAGCCCTTAAAGCCGCCCTGAACCGGGCCGCCGAATCTATGGCCCTCAACCTGGCAAAGTACCACATCCGCGTGAACTGCGTGGCCCCCGGCGCCACCGCGGTCCGGGGAGACTACAACCCGGAAGAACTTACCAAAGGTTTCGCCTCCCATATCCCCCTGGGCCGCCGGGGCACCCCCCGTGAAGTAGGCTACCTGGTCCACTATATCGCCAGCGACGAGGCGGACTACATGACCGGTAACGTCATTAAGCTGGACGGCGGGCTTATCCTCCCCGGCATGCCGGAAGGGGGGAACCTCTGGCCCCTGCCAAAAACCAGTGCTATTACACAGTCAGCGTTATAAAAGGGGGCTGTGTTTGTAATTCCCCGCCGGGAGACGAAAGTGTAATCTCATTACCGCAATTTCATTGCTGCTAGCAGCCTGTTGCGCTTCGCGCTTAAAATCTCAAGACCTTATGGCTACGCCATAAGGTCAAAAATCGCCTGAAAAGGCGATTTTTGACCCTACAAACTGCCAAGCGGCGTCGCCAAGCGAACCAGAGGTTCGCAAAGCAGCCCAATAATCAGGCTGTTGGTAAAACTTTATAACTCCCGGATTTGGACTTTCGTCAGTCCGGTAATCTGAACAATTTGTTCATCTGCCTCATCTCATAGGCCCTCAGCGCTTCCCTCCCCCTGAAAATAACTCAAAGTTCACGATGTTTATCGCTATCATCTTCGAAAAAGGCATCAAATACCTGTCCTTTTCGGTCTTTCTCAATTCCTCTTTATCTCACATGGGTATTGACTAATTCGAGTCTGTCCATATCGGGATACACAATTTTTATTTTATTTTCATCAGATAAACCAGTGTTGAAATTTGAAATGGTATCAAACAAGCGCTGATTTTCATATCTCCAGCCTGCTTCTCTCCAGGGATAAAATATTGGAAACTGGGTATATTCGTCATTGTCTTTGTTTAATGAATGGCCCCCTTCCAAAAAAATGTAACGTACTCCGGAATCATAGAGGGAAATTATATTATTCGCTAGAAATAATTCTTCGTTTAACCCTGTATGTGTTTCACTTGAGCTTGTTCCAAAACTAATTGACTGTGCGCTAAACGCGCACGGTTTTGGAACAAGCTCTAATGATAATATATTTCATTCCATACCACCGTAAGCATCAGCCAGCTGAACGTTGGCAACACCCACACTATAGCGGCCAGTGAAAAACCCGCCGCAAAATATGTCGGCATCTATGTAGGTGAGGCGCTGGAAGCGGCGACCGGAACCGCCATTATCGACAACCTGGAGATTGAAGAGACGACCTTAAGGGACTATACCTTCGGAAACACCACCGCCAACGGACTGGCCTTATCGACCGTCAAGGCCGGAGATACTTTTTTCCTCCTTGATCTCAGCGCCCTGACAGGGGCCACCTTTACTACCACGATCAGCGTCAAAAACCACGACTAAGAACGCGGGGCACCCCTAAACCGCCCCGCCGCAGAAAGCGGCGGGGCGGTTTGCCGGAACTGCATTATTTATGCGGTTCTGTGGTAGGGGTAAAATGTACAAACACTGCTGCGGGGCGTGAATTTGCTATAGCCTGCGCCGGTCCTGCCCCTTAATCCGCCCGGTCGCAATACTTCGCCATATATTCTTCCATCACCCGGATCATCCATGTTTCCAGGTGTTCATCATAGCGAACGGCGCCACCCTTGCTTACTTTGGCCCCCAGAAAATGGCCGATACCGGAATAAAGGGCCATAAAATAGTGGTCCACCCCGTATACATTCAACGCGCTGTTCAAAGCCGTGGAATTTGAATAAGGGACCAGTGCATCCGCAACATCATGGGCTATGATGGTAGGGGGAGTATCGGCCGCCAGAAATGAGAGAGGAGAAAGGGCCGCCAGGACCTGCCTGCCGGTTTCACTGTAACCTTCGCTGGTAATATCGCCTTCTACAATATCATAACCGGCGCCTTTTTCGGCCAGACTGTAAAAGATCTTTTCCAGCTTCAATTTTTTGAAGTTATAAAAAAAAGCAATATCGCCCATGTCCGCCGGACCTGCCATGTCTACGCAAAAGGCCAGTGGTATCGGGCTAATCTTGTGGCGTTTATAGGTGTAGAGCATGGCAAGATGCGCGCCGGAAGAGTGCCCTATGACGATCAGCTTTCCGGGCTCCGCATGATTCTGCAAAGAAAAATCCCGTATATAGGTAACTGCGGCGGCCACATCGTCTTCCAGATCCTCAATGTGGATGGTCTCATCAATGTACCGGTGGTTCATGGCCGCAACAATAAACTGGTCCCGGAACGTATCCAGGAAAATCGGACGGTTTTCTTTGCCGCCGTACATCCATATTCCGCCATGAATAAAGAGGATGGTGCCTCGGGCAGCCCTATCGGGAATCGAAATATCCACCACATTCCTTTCATGGGAACCGTAGCTCAGATTCTGATATTGCGTGTACCGAATCTCAACCGGCGTTTCCCCGGTAGAAGCGCAACCGGCAAGCAGAAAGGAGAGACACATCAAAACAAGCAAGTCCATAGTCAATTTTTTCATAATACCACCTCAACATTACTCAGGGAACGCGAACTCCGGTTTGGCCGTGGTTCCTAAAGCTTCTCTTATGAGGCTTTCCCAAAACTTCAGTTTTTGGGAAAGCAACCTTAGATTTATTATTATAATACATTTTCCGGACCTCATGATTGATAAGCCAATTAAAACGGCTCTGAACTTGCTACGCTGATAACCCGGTATTCGTTGCCGTTTTTCGTGCGGTCTCCGGGGCGCCAGGGCCGGACCGCATTGTAAAAATGGTAAAGCCGCTTCCCCTTGGTAATGATCGCGGCCTTGTGGGCGTGGATCGAATCGATTTCCCCTTCGGCGCCGTACTTTAGAATAGGCTCCTCCGCCATTTCCCAGTGGAACAGGTCCCGTGAACAGGCGATACCGTCCTGGGCGTGTTTATAATCATACCCAAAGAAAAAGTTGAGCCATAGATCGCCGTCCCGGCATATATTGGGATCCGACACAAAACGGCTGCGCCAGGTACCGTCTTCTACTTTAAGTACCGGATTGCCTTCGTACCGCTCCCAGTGAAGCAGGTCTTTCGAAGTGGCCAGCCCGGTCTGTTCGATCCAGCCGGATTCCTTGTTTTTCGCATTATAAAACAAATAAAAGAGATCCTGATGCCGGAAAAAGCAGGCTTTGTAGAGCCCCGCCTTTTCCCAATCCGCGCCGTCTCTCCAGGAATAAACCGGATCTTCCAGGCGATGCCAGTCGAGAAGATTCTCGTCTTCCGTCCAGGCAAACCCCATTTCGGCAGCACCGGTCTCATAACCCGCCCCCGGATAGGAATGGTAGATCATCCAGTACTTGCCCTGAAACTTTTCAAGCCCGTAGTTTCCCCGGATATCCATATCCCTGAGTATCCAGGTACCGGCAATGCTGATACCGTCCCACTTGTCTTTTTTATCCAACCGTTTTAACACCATGCCGTGATGCTTCCAGTTAAGAAGGTCGTCGCTTACCGCCAGGGCGGACTGGTAGCCTGTCCCGTCAAAACCGGTATAAAGCATGAAGTACCGGCCCTGATGCTGAAACACAAAGGGAACGTCCACTGCAAGGGAATCAAACGCACCCTGGACGCCGGAACCTTCAAGTACCGCCTTCCCGTATTTGTAGGGGGTCGCGTAGGCTGTAAGTAACGATACCGTGTTCATGATAACTCCTCCATAATGGGCAATATCACCGGGGCTATGGCCCCTGGTCCGCATAGTGTAAAAATAATTGTACATAATTAATGCCCAGGACTTCAAGACGGCGCCCCAAGGCTAGATTTTATTTTGAGGCATTATTGAAGAGTTCACACGTGCCGCCCAGCGTTTCTGCGATCTTTCTTGCCGACCACAAAGTGTTTCCGGTCCCGGAGAAATAAAATATCTTTGTCATTTTATGGGGTGTTAGGAGATGTCGGCCTTGACCTCGTATAACAAATTGCGGCGGATTTTGCTGCCACTGGAAAATACTTCCGGCATAATCCCTGCACAATAGGTAAGTTTTTCTTCAAAGTCTTTGAAAGTCTTTCCACTTTCCCTGCAGTACCGTTCGATAACATCGCCGGCTTTTTTGAACCACTCTATCTGATTCTCCGTTACTACTTCTATCTCACGGGAACTTTTCTGATACATCGGATTTTTGGGCAGTATCATAAACACCCGTTTATCAGTCTCTTCTACCTCGGCGTAATACTTTTCATACATTTCCGGGGTTAATTCATAAAATTCATCTTCCGCCGGCAGATAGCCCATCCGAAAAATTTGTGTAAGGGCAGGTCCCACCTCAAAAAACATTTCATAAAAATGTTCACTCATAGTCATCTTAATTGTTCCCATAATGGCGTCTCCTATACAGCCTGTTGCACAGTATCACAGATCACTCCGGTTTTTCAATAGTTTAACAATGCTGGGGGTATTTGTAGTCAAGGAAGACCCTTTGGCAAGGTCCTGCCTTTCATGTCTCCCTTTTCATGACATTCCGTTCCATCCGCCGCCGGTACCGGTCAACCCTAAATACGCTATACACTCCCTGCTTCATGTGTGCATTGTAAAGATTCCCCGCACTCGTAATTATCGACACGATGTGACCGGTCTTTTGAAGTGACGTGATAACCCCGTCCTCGAAGAAATCTCCCACTTTGAGCGCCCGTATCTCATCCTTGGGCACCTCTTTTTTCAGTAACACTACCCTAAATTTCCCTTCCAGCAAACTGGCTGTTGTAAAGCTCCGCAAAAAATCCCTGTTTTTCAAGAAGTTCCCGGTGGGTACCCTGTTCCACAATATCACCGTCTTTTAATACCAGAATAAGGTCGGCATTTTTGATGGTGGAAAGCCGATGGGCTATGATAAAGCTGGTCCTGGATTTCATAAGGTTATCCATAGCTTTCTGAATAAGGCTCTCCGTGCGGGTGTCCACACTGCTGGTAGCTTCGTCAAGGATGAGGATTCCGGGGTCTGCAAGAATGGCCCTGGCTATAGTAAGGAGCTGCTTCTGACCCGCAGAGATATTGTCTGTTTCCTCATTGAGGATCATGCTGTAGCCCCCCGGCAGGGTCCGGATAAAATGATCCGCCTGGGCGGCACAGGCGGCTTCTTCAACTTCGGCATCGGATGCCTCCGGTCTGCTGTAACGGATATTTTCGGCAATGGTTCCGCTAAAAAGCCAGGTATCCTGGAGTACCATGCCAAAAAGGGAACGGAGGTCCTGCCGCGTGAATGACCTGATATCCCTGCCGTCTATGTAAATCGCCCCGGCCTGAGGATCGTAGAACCGCATGAGCAATTTTACGATGGTTGTCTTTCCCGCTCCGGTGGGCCCTACAATGGCGATTTTGTGGCCCGGTTCAACAACGGAACTGAAATTACCAATGACAGGTTTTTCAGGATTGTAGCCAAAGCGGAGATGATCAAAAACTATCCGGCTCCGGGGGGAAGGCAGGGCCAGGGGTGCGGCACAGTCGGGGATCTCCTCTTTTTCGGCAAGGAATTCAAAAACCCGTTCCGCGGCGGCGGCCGTCTGCTGAAGTATGTTAGAGATGTTGGCGATATTGGTAAGAGGCTGGTTGAACGAGCGTATGTACTGGATAAATGCCTGGATACCGCCCACGGTCATGATCCCCCTGACGGCAAAGGCGCCACCGATGATACAAACTACGGCGTAGGTCAAATTGCCGATAAAACCCGTAAGGGGCATGAGGAGCCCTGAAAGGAAATTGGATTTCCATGCCGCGTGGTAGAGGTCTTTGTTCAGGCTGTCGAAAGTTTTTACCGAATCGGCTTCACCGGAAAAGGCTTTGACCACAACATGACTTGAAAACATCTCTTCAATGTGGCCGTTCACCTTTCCCAGGCTGCGCTGCTGTTCCCTGAAAAGTTTCTGGGACATTTTGACAATAATGGTGATAAAGACAAACGACACCGAAAGGAACCCCACAGAAATAGTCGTGAGGATCCAGTTCATGGAAATCATAATGGCAAGGATACCTATAGCGGTACAAAGGGAAGTGATGATCTGGGTAATACTCATGTTAAGGCTCTGGCCTACGGTATCAACATCGTTGGTCAGCCGCGAAAGAACCTCACCGTGGGTAACGCCGTCAAAGAACGAGAAAGGCAGGCGGTGTATTTTCCTGCCGATGTCGTCCCGCATCTGGTAAATGGCTTTTACCGTAACTGCGGCCATGATAAAGCCCTGCAGCCAGCCGCACAGGGAGCTTACAACGTAGAGGACCAAAAGCTGGAGAAGGATAACGCCTATCCGGTTAAAATCGACAACCCCTGTTCCCTGGAGGCTGCGGGTAAGACCGGCTATTATTTCATCGGTAACTTTTCCCATGATGGAAGGGCCCACAACGGCGAAAACCGTCGAAAAAATGACCAGAATCCACACAACAATAATGGCGCCCAGGTAAGGCTTAAGGTAATCCGTAAGCTGCCGCATGGTACCCTTAAAGTCCTTGGCCCTGGCGCCCATCATGGCAAAGCGCCCGGGACCGCCGGGACCGGGGCCGCCGGGACCAGGACCCTGCTCCCGTGAAGTCCGCCGGTCACTCATACCATTTCCTCCCGTGAAAGCTGGGATTCGGCGATCTCCCGGTATTCGGGGCTGGTCTCCAGAAGTTCCCGGTGGGTTCCCATACCGGCAATTCTGCCGTTGTCCAGAACAATTATTTTTTCGGCTCTCATAATAGTACCCACACGCTGGGCTACAATGATCTTTGCAGCATCCTTCCGTTTTTCCGATAAAGCCTTTCTAAGCCGTGCATCGGTGGAAAAATCCAGGGCGGAAAAACTGTCATCAAAAAGAAGAAGTCCCGGATTCCGTACCAGGGCCCTGGCAATGGAAAGCCGCTGCTTCTGGCCCCCCGAAAGGTTGGCCGCCCCCTGGGAAAGGAGGAATTCAAAGCCATTTTCCCTTTCATCTATAAAATCCAGCGCCTGGGCAATTTCGGCGCCCTCCTTAATCTCCGCAGCGGAGGCTTCTTTTTTTCCGTATCTTAGATTAAAGGAAACGGGGCCGGAAAGGAGGATGCTTTTTTGGGGCACGTAGCCGATGCGGGAACGAAGATCCTCCTGGGACAGTTCCCGTATATCAACACCATCAAGAAATATGGCACCGCTTGTAACATCGTAGAACCGCAGAATAAGATTGGCGATGGTAGACTTCCCCGAACCTGTCGGACCGATAATGGCGGTAGTCTCCCCCGGTTCCGCAGTAAAACTTATATCGGTCAGGGCATTGGCGGAACCTTCTTCATACCGGAAGGACACGTTCCTGAATTCAACCCGGCTGCCCCGCGGACGTGCCGTAAAGCTTCCGGCCTTTTCCGGATCTTTAATGGCAACCTCAGTATTCAGCACCCGTGCAACACGGTCCGCAGAAACCGCCGTGCGGGGCAGCATAATGAACATCATGGAAAGGAACATGAAAGAAAAGATAATGTGCATGGCGTACTGCATAAAAGCCATCATACCGCCCACATCCATAGTACCCAGGGCAATCCGGTGAGAACCTATCCAGATAATGGCCAGTATAAGGCCATTCATAATAAGCTGCATCAGGGGGAACTGGAGCGCCATAATCCGGTTTATCGACAAATTTACCGCAGTAAGTTCACGGTTGACGCCATTGAACCTCTTTTCTTCGAGCCGCTCTTTTCCAAAGGCCCGGATCACCATGAGGCCGTTCAGGGTTTCCCTGGCTGTACGGTTAAGCCGGTCTACCAGCGTCTGAATAAGCCGGAATTTCGGCATTGCTATGGACATAATGGTAATTACCATACCCATAAGAACGACCACCGCAAGGATAATGATCCAGCTCATGGACGGCGCCGTGCTTACAGCCATAATGATGCTTCCCACACCCATGATTGGCGCGTAACAGAGCATCCTGATGCCCATGACAAAGATTCCCTGTATCTGGTTGATGTCATTGGTACACCGGGTAATAAGGGAAGCCGTGGAAAACGAGTCAAATTCCCTGTTGGAAAAATATTCCACTTTCTCAAATACCGCGTATCTGAGATCCCGGGCCACACCGGCGGCCATTTTTGTGGAGAAAAAGTCCACCCCAATCGCCGCGGCGCCCCCGCCCAGTGCAACGGCAAGCATGCCAAGACCTATGCCGGCAATAGAAGCGTCTTCTTCGGACAGGGAAACCGTATTGACCCTTAAAACCTCGTTCACCAGGCGCGAAAGAAGGCTGGGCAGCACAAGATCGCACATGGCCTGGACAAACAACATTCCCACAGCCAGTACAAGAAGAGGTACAAAAGGCCGTAAATACCGCAGCAGTCCTCTCATGTCGTCTATTTCCTCCAGGTTATGATAGGCGTCACAATTCGTTTTGTCAACATCACACATCGTTCATTGCCAGCGGTCCAGACGGCTTATGGCAGCTTATGGATCAAGGCGGGAATCTCCGCCGGTCCGGGCGCCCGCCTTATCCTTATCTGGAACCGGAACATTTTCGGAAAATCGGGCCTCCCCGGCAGGCCGCCTTAAAACAAGGAGGTCGTTCATTTTTAAGGCAGTCTGTCCATAATGTGTCTACATTATGGACAGACTCTCATTATATGGATTTTTAGGATAAATTCGGGTCTCTTTCCGCATTAGTGCCAAATACAGAATTACTGATCTCTATTCACTTATATTTTTGTTAATTTCCGCTAAAAACGATCAATTTTTTCCATTCGACAAAAATAATGAATAAAATCAGTTGACCAAATTGAAAATATTATTTATAGTGTGGAGGTGATTTAGAGAATGATTGAGCCCGAACGATTAAGAGCTATTGCAATACGCCAGAAAGAAAATGATAACACCATAGTTATAAAGCATCTCGATGATCGTGCTGTGACGGCCGTCATCTGCACTTATTCCACAGAGATAAGGATGCAAGGCCGGAAATCATTTTGGAAGGTACGTGGATAAACGGATTCCCGTATTATTTTGCCAGGTAGAGAGGAGAAAAGAAATGAAAATTGGGAAAAAAATTATTCTGGTTGTCGCGGCTTTAAATATCATTGGCATTAGTATTCTGGCCCTTATAACCATGCAGCGGACCCGCGCTGAATTCTCGCGGGTCATGGACGACAGTACGGCCATGCTGGCCGGGCAGTACAGCCGGGAAATTCAGATTAAGCTGGAAGTGTACCTGGATACCGTCCGGGCCATTGCCGAGGTGATGGAAGAATACGAAGCCATACATACCGACAGGCGGCGTTTTCTCTTTGACTCCTTCCTGCAGGGAATAGCCGAAAGGAACCCCGACATCATCGGCGCCTGGAGCTGCTGGGAGCCGAACGCGCTGGACGGCATGGACAGCGAATACGTGAATACTCCGGGAACCGACAGTACCGGACGCTACATCTCCTATTGGTACTGGTCGGGCGGTAAGGTGGTAGTAGAACCTTTGAGCGATTACACTACCAATGATTATTACCAGCTTCCCTTCAAAACCGGGGAAGAGGTAATTATAGAGCCCCACAAATATATGACGGGCAACAAGGAAATATTGGTTATCAGTCTCGCGGTTCCCATAAAAAATAACGGACGGGTTGTGGGGGTAATAGGCATCGACATAGACCTGTCGATAATAGAGGGCATTGTGAGCGGCCTTAGGCCTTTTGGCGACGGGGTGGCTGCCGCTTTCTCAAACAAGGGGATCGTCGTCGGCCATTTTGATTCCTCCCGTTTGGGGAAGCAGATGAGGGATACCGAACAGGATATGGCCGGCGCCTTGCTCCCCGATTTTGCCGCGGCAATTGAGGCGGGCAGACCTTACCATTTTGTGGTTCAGCAGCCTGGCTTTAACAACGATATGTATGTCCAGACCGTCCCCATTACGATTGGAAAAACATCAACCAAATGGGCCCTGGCCGTTGGCTGTTCTGAAAAAACCATCATGGCGCCGGTTATCGATCTTATGTTCGTTACTATTATTGTCGGCATGGCGGTTATACTGGCGATCTGTCTGGGCGCCTTTTTTATGTCCCGTACTATCAGTAAACCCATTGTTTACACAATGAACATGCTCAAGGATATTTCAGAAGGTGAAGGGGATCTGACCCGCAGCCTTACGGTGAACACAAAAGATGAGATGGAAGAACTGGCCCATTATTTTAATCTTACCCTGGAAAAAATCAGGAACCTTGTGGTGGTCATCAAGCAGAAGGCCATATCCCTCTTTGACACCGGCAACGAACTTGCCGGTAATATGACCGAAACCGCCGCCGCCATAAATGAGATTACCACCAATGTCCAGAGCATCAAGGGCCGGGTGTTAAACCAGAGCGCCGGTGTTACCGAAACCAACGCTGTTATGGAACGGGTAATGGTTAACATTGAAAAACTATCGGGTCATATTGAAAAACAGAGTGATTATGTCTCCCAGTCAAGTACCGCCATTGAAGAAATGACGGGTAATATCAGATCGGTCGCGGTAACTTTGGAACAGAACACCCGGAGCGTCCAGGAGCTTAAGGAATCCTCAGAAGTGGGCCGCTCCAGCGTGGGGGAAGTATCCGCCGACATACAGGAAATCAACCGGGAATCCGAGGGACTTTTAGAGATAAACACCGTGATGGAAAATATCGCCAGCCAGACCAATCTTCTGTCCATGAACGCCGCCATAGAAGCCGCCCATGCAGGAGAAGCGGGGAAGGGCTTTGCGGTGGTGGCGGATGAGATACGCAAACTGGCGGAAAGCTCTGCGGAGCAGAGCAAGACCATCGGCGGGGTGCTCAAGAAGATCAAGGGAAGCATCGACAAGATAATAAAAGGCACGGACAATGTACTTTTAAAATTCGAGGCGATAGAGAACAGTGTAAAAACTGTATCGGATCAGGCGCAGAACATACGTTCCGCCATGGAAGAACAGGAGACAGGGAGCCGCCAGATACTGGATGTGATCAATATCCTGAATGAAATAACCGGACAGGTTAAAGACGGGTCTATCGAAATGCTGGATGGGAGCAAAGAAGTTATTCTGGAAAGCAGGAATCTTGAACTGGTAACCCAGGAGATCGCCAGCGGAATGAACGAAATGGCGATTGGAGCTGAACAGATCAATGTAGCGGTAACGCGGGTCAACACCATAAGCGGCCAAAACAAGGAAAACATTGATGTTCTGGTACAGGAGGTATCAAAATTCAAGGTAGGCTAGCAGCCTGTGTAGCCCTGTAATGTACGGTTTCCGGCACAGGACGTGTGAAAACGCGCCCTGTGTTTGGTTCTTCTGTTCGCTGCTTTGCTGCGTTACCGCGGGGATACGCATGAAAAAGATTCAGACGGCAGCGGCCCCTGCCGCTATCGGACCCTATTCCCAGGGTTTTGTATCGGGGGACTTTGTATTCACATCGGGCCAGATACCCCTTTCCTGGCGGACATGAACGACTTTACCGTCTTTAACGAAATTTACACAAAATACTTCCCCGGAAAACCCGCCCGCTCCACAGTAGCAGTCCGCCAGCTTCCCAAAAACGCACTGGTAGAGATTGAAGCGATAGCCGAACATGAATAAACCGGGAACATGAATAAACCGGCCGGCAGTCTGTTGCACCAGCAGCCTGCCGGGAAGGAAATTAAGCCCGTTGATGTAGACACGCCGGCCCTGCCGCACTACTCCTTTTTCAGAGCGCTGTCAAAGGCCACTTCGGACGGGGGAAAGTCGATTTTACGGACAAATTCGCAGGCCTCCCGCGCGCCGTGGTCCCGGTCCATGCCGGAATCTTCCCATTCCACCGAAAGGGGCCCCTGGTAGCCAATGGCGTTGAGTTCCCGAATGATGTTTTCAAAATCCACATCCCCGTGACCCAGGGAACGGAAATTCCAGCCCCGGCGCGTATCCCCAAATGTGATGTGGGAGCCAAGGATTCCGGCCTTACCGTCCAGAGTAACGGCAGCATCCTTCATGTGAACATGGTAGATCCGGTCCGCAAAATCCCGGATAAAGATCACCGGGCTAACCCCCTGCCACTGCAAATGGGAGGGATCAAAGTTAAAGCCCAGAGTGGGCCGGTAATCGAACTCTTTAAGAAGCCGCTGGGCCGTGTAGTAATCGAAAGCTATTTCCGTGGGGTGTACCTCCAGGGCAAAACGGATACCCAGACGGTCAAACTCGTCAAAAATGGGAGACCAGAGCCGTACAATGTCCTTAAAGGCATTATCGATCATCTCCTCACTGGTCTGGGGGAAGGAGTACCAGTACTTCCAGACAGGACTTCCCATAAAACCGTTCACCACGGTAACTCCCATGTTCTTCGCAGTTCCGGCAATAAGCTTCATCTCCGCAACAGCCCATTCCCGAATCTCCTCCGGCTTACCCGCCAGACGGTTGGGGGCAAAACCGTCAAGCCGGGGGTCCCACAGGTCCCCTACGCACTGACCAATCAGGTGCCCGCTTACGGCCCAGCATGTAAGGCCGTGAGCAGCCAGCGTTGCCTTGCGGCCCTCCACGTAGGCAGGATCGGAAACCGCCCTGCGGGGTTCCAGATGATCCCCCCAGCAGGCTATCTCGATTCCGTCATAGCCAAAAGATTTCATCTTGGTGCAGAGCGTTTCAAAGGGCAGATCCGCCCATTGACCCGAAAAAATAGTTACCGGCCGTGCCATAGGCTCCTCCTGACGCCAGCCTTCAAAAGACAGGCTTGTATATACCGGGCCACAGCCCGGATGATCCATAACGAGCATAGTGTCCCCGAAAAACGCCGGGGACGCAAGACACCGCCCAGCAGACACCGCCCAGCAGACACCGCCCAGCAGCCTGTTTGGTCTTGGGCGCGAAGCGCAACAAACAGCAGCCTGTTCCAGGGCCGGCCCTGACACCGACAACTTTTATATTTGACGTACCCGGACATCTATGCTATAATAGTGATAATCCAGTTTGGAAAAAGTTTAAAACGTTTCTTTGTCTTTGGAAAAGCCATGCAATATTTTGATACTCATGCCCATCTGGGGCTTATTGTTGATGACCCTATCGAGCAACTCATCGTAATCCAGGAGGCCAGAGCCGCCCAGGTTACCCGAATTGTGTCCATCTGCAACAGCCTCCACGATTTCTCCACCGTGTACAACAACCTTAAGTCCGCAACCCACGTGTACCACGCCATAGGGGTAAGCCCCTCAGAAGTACAGAACCCCGGCAAAAACTGGACACAGATCGTCGAACAAAACGCCCATCTGCCCCGAATCGTAGCCATCGGGGAGATCGGCCTGGACTACTACCGCAAATTTGGGGACAAAAATTCCCAAATCGAGCTGTTTATCACCCAGCTCGACATGGCTTCCAAGCTAAACCTGCCCGTAGTTATCCATAACCGTGAAGCAGGACACGACGTTCTGGACATCCTTAAAGACCGCATGCCCCCCCGCGGCGGCGTCTTCCACTGCTATTCCGAGACCGCGGAGTACGCCAAACGGGCCCTTAACCTCAACCTCTACTTCTCATTCGCGGGTAATTTGACCTACCGGAACGCCAGAAACCTCCACGAAACCATAAAAGTCCTCCCCCTTGACCGCGTCCTTATCGAGTCGGAAAGCCCCTTCATGGTCCCCGCCGAACACCGCGGCAAACGCAACATGCCCAAATACCTGCCCCTTACAGCCCGGTTTATGGCGGAAATGCTGGATATCGACGAAGAAAGCCTGGCAGCCCACCTGTGGGACAACGCCAACCGGTTCTTCGGCCTCCCCGCAGAATAAAATCCATGATGAATCATGAGGGGGGAAGCCTCCCCCCTACCTCCAGCCCTGCACTCCGGTCGATGCGGACACATCACGATGTGCCCGCATCTCCCTCCGTTTGGGCTTCCGGTACCCCCCTCTACAGGGGTTCCACCCCCGTACCCCCGCAATGAACCGTACGATAGAGCCGGAGACTCCCCGGTTCTACCGGCCCCTGAACATCGGAGGACTTTCCCTGCCGGGCAACCTGTTCCTTGCGCCGGTAGCCGGTTACACGGACCGGGCCTTCCGTTCACTCTGTATCGACTACGGGGCAACCCTCTGCTTTACGGAACTAGTCTCCTCGGAATCGATCATCCGCGGCCGTCCGGACCTTAAGCCCGTTGACGATCCGGGACCGGTAAGCGTCCTGCTGCGCCGGGCGGACAACGAAACAGCCTACGGCATCCAGCTTTTCGGCGCGGAGCCGGAACGGATGGGGCAGGCGACGGCCCTGCTGAGTCCCTGGAAACCGGCACTTATCGACATTAACGCCGGCTGTCCTGTACCAAAAGTGGTCCGGACCGGGGCCGGGGCCGCCCTGATGCGGGACAGCGCCACACTGGGCCGGGTGGTAGAGGCGGTAGTCCGGGCCAGCCGGGAACACCTGGGCGGCGTCCCGGTAAGCATCAAGATCCGTTCCGGCTGGGACAGCCAGTCCGTAAACTACCGGGAATGTGCCCGAATCGCCGCAGAAGCAGGGGCCGCTATGGTAAGCCTGCACCCCCGAACCAGGGCCCAGGCCTACGGCGGAACAAGCGACTGGACCCGGATCGCCGACCTGGTAAGCCGCCTTTCCGTGCCGGTTAGCGGTTCCGGGGACCTCCGCAGCGCCGGGGACGCCCGGCGGATGTTCCGGGAAACCGGCTGCGCCGCGCTCATGTTCGCGCGGGGGGCCCTGGGAAACCCCTTCATCTTCGAGGAAACAAGGTCCCTGCTCCTGGACACCGACTACAGGCCCCCCACCCCCGCCGAGCGAATGGCCGCCGCCCTGCGGCACCTGGAACGCCTGGCGGCGGATATGGGGGAGCGGCGGGCCTGTGTGGAGATGCGTAAACAGTTCTGTGCCTATACCAGGGCCCCCGCTCCGCAGCCTGGCCGGAATGGAACAGGACTACCAGGCGGAGCGGCCCTGCGGAACCAGCTTGTCCACGGGGAGACGATTGCCGGTTTCAGACGTATCCTGGAAAGAGCCGGGATGTTATGTTAACGGGAGAAGTTATGCGGTTTTCCGTATGTATCGATGCACTGTTTCGCGACCGGACCCAGGAAGAAGCCCTGGAAGCGGTAAAAGCCGCGGGGTTTGACCGCTTTGAATTCTGGGGCTGGTGGAACCGGGACCTGGATAGCCTGCACGCAAAAGCCCGGACCCTGGGACTTTCCTGCGCCGCCCTCTGTACCCGTTTCGTAAGCCTTACCGATCCCGCCCAGCGGGACGCCTACCTTGCCGGACTTAACGAATCTATCCAGGTGGCAAAAAAAATGGAGGCGCCGATCCTCATCTCCCAGGTAGGGCAGGATACAGGGGCACGGCGAAGCTTCCAGCACGCATCGGTGCTTGCCGGTCTAAAGGCAGCGGTCCCCCTGCTTGAGGAACGCGGTATTACCCTGGCCATAGAACCCCTGAACGGCAAGGTGGATCATATCGGTGTTTTTCTGGAATCGTCCGACGAAGGCTTTGAAATAATCCGTCAGACAGGCAGCGACAGGGTAAAACTCCTCTTTGACATTTACCATCAGCAGATTACCGAAGGGGATATTATACACAGAATCGGCGCCAATCTGGACAGCATTGCCCACTTTCACACCGCGGGCGTACCCGGACGGCACGAACTGGACCAGGGCGAACTTAACTACCCCGCAATTTTTACGGCCCTGGACAGCTGGGGCTACCGGGGTTTTGTAGGACTGGAGTATTTCCCCTCACAGGATGTTATGGCAGGATTAAAAACCCTGCCGGGAAGAACCCTATGAACCCCCTGCGCCGTCCCTTCCGCTACCGCTACAGCGGGGTAGTCCTGTGGCTCGTCGGTATCAATATCCTCGTCTTCCTGCTGGGGCAGCTTTTCGGAAGATTGTACATCGATTGGTTCTTTTCCATGATCCCCGCGCTGGTAATAACCCGGTACTGGCTGTGGACATTTGTAACCTACATGTTCGTCCACGACAGCTTTGCCCACATATTCTTTAACATGTTTGCCCTCTTTGTCTTTGGAATCCAGGTAGAACGGCGCATGGGCAGCAAAGAATTCCTGTTGTTTTACCTTGTTTCCGGTATTCTTGCGGGATTTTTCTCGTTTGTGGTCTACGCTGCCACCAATGATTATAATACGTCGCTTATGGGCGCCTCCGGCGCCATCTTCGCCGTGCAGCTTGCCTATGCGGTGTATTACCCCAACTCGATCATCTACCTGTGGGGCCTCCTTCCCCTCCGGGCCCCCGTAATGGTCCTGGGCTTTACCGCCATAGAGCTGTTTTTCATGATAAGCAGACAGGGAGGCAACGTGGCCCATATTACCCACCTTGCCGGTTTTGGGTTTGCCTGGCTCTACTTCCTCATCCGCCTGGGAATTAACCCCATCCAGGCATGGCGGCGTTAATTCCGGAAAAAGCCCCTCGTTTCCCCCTCATTCCGCCGCCCGTCAAATTTGCCGATAATGGGTACATGCGCCAACGCCTTTTCCCCGGCCTGTCCGCCCTGCCCTGGCTGCCTACCCTGCCCTGGCTGCCTGTCCTGCCTTGGCTGCCTACCCTGCCTTGGCTGCCTGTCCTGGTATCCGCAGTTCTCCTTGTCCTGCCGCAGGGGAATCCGGCCTGGGCGGATAATTTTTATCCCGGCCACGACATTGAAGTACTGCGGGGAGAACTGCAGATCGACATGGAACCCATCTATGGCGGTTTTATCGACCCGGAGTACCCCCTTCAAACGGAAACCCTGCGCAGACGGGCACTGGAAGAGGCGGCCACGATCTTCTCCGCCATGATCTACGGCTGGTCGTTCCACTACGATGTCGGGGAAAAGGCACGGGGCATCGCAGAAGACTTTAGCCTAAGCCCCCTGGGGTCTATCCCCTGGGGCGATCAAAAACTCTACGTTACCGATGGCGAACTACGGGACCAAAAACTCTGCCTGTGGACCGATTACCGCCTTGACGAAAACCAAAAACGCCGGGTAGCCATGTGGCGGGCCGGCAGAATACGCAGCGCCCAGGGCCTGGGCAGGGGCCCCCTGGGTATCCCCTCCATGCTTGAGCCCGCCGGAGACGAACGCCAGAGCGCCGGGGACAACGGCGACCCAGCCCGCCTGTGGCTGGATTACCGGCGGGAAGGACTGGAAGACGCCGCCCGCGCCGCAGTACGGGCCATGCTCCAGGGCAGCGAACGGAACCGCCCCAAAGAGGTAAAAGGCTTTATCGCCCTGGCAGCCTTCCCGGTCTTTGGCATAGATTCCGGCCGCTGGCTCGTATCCGCCCACTTCCGGGTAGACATAACAGAAATCATCCCCTTCGCGGTGTATTAACAGAGCTAGTCCCAAAACTCGGTTAGTTTTGGGACTAGCTATGGTTAAATGATTCCGGGAGTGATGCGACTCACTCCCTCTCAATACCTGGCGTCAGACCGGCCGGCCGATACAACAGGGTCTGCCCCCAGCAAAAGCGTCCACTACACTTTCCTTATGCTTCCCAGGCCGCGTTTACTCATCTTAACATAAGGATCCCCGCGGTACCTTATATTACCAACGCCAGCAAGACCTACCGTCAAGTTATCCACGACCCAGCATCTTACGTTTCCGGCGCCATTGACAAAAACAGCTCCGTTGTTTATTTCAAATTCATACCCGTCAAAATTCCCCGCGCCGTTAATAGCTATGTACGCCTCTTTGCTGCTTCCGGTTATTTCTATGTCCACGGCTCCGTTAACAACGACACTAAAATTATCACACTCCAGTTCCCCCAGTACCCTTCCTGCTACGCCATTAACAATGATTTTCAAAGAGGGCGTTATCATTTTATCCACGAATTCTACCCGCTGCACCATGTTGTTCACTGTTATTTCAAGAATATTGGGGCAGTAAACGTCAACTATAAAATCTTCCGCTATTCTTCGTTTTAGTTCTATAGTTAACTTATCACCTTCGTTGGTGGTTTCTATGTATTCATCAAGATTTTGGTCAACAGAAATACTCAGCCGATATTCCTGGCCTGAATGAATACGGAGTGTTCCTTTCCCGTCTCTGCCATTGTGATTATAGGCGGTGTTTAATTCTATGCCGGTAAACGGGGAAACGGGCCGTTCATAGCTTATTCTATCCCCATTGCCCCTGATTATCTCTCCGCGCATTTCCCTGTTCCCCAGCGCGTAAAGACCGGAAAAACCCATTACAAAAAGTCCGATGAAACCGATAAACACCTTTGTCATAATAACCTCCAATCATCTTTTATAAACAATGCTGTACACGCATTGTCCTGTAAATACCAATTTTTACTTTTATGAATAATCCGCATAGAGCCACCAGGCAAGGGAGGCAAGTATACTTCCCAGGCCCACAGAAACAAGTACAACTATATCAAGCGGCCGTATCGTCGCCAGATCGTCTCTCATCGTGTAAACAATCGGAATACTCCAGGGTATATCAATGGCAAACGGAAGGCTGCTGCCGTTGATATTGACGTACAGGATTGCCGCGATTGAAACAGCGACAGGCATAAAATAACCACGACTGCAGATGCCCAAAAAGAAGATCGGCATGCAGAGCGCCAATAACATGACCGTTAAGATACCCTGCCGGGCAAGATCGTGCATGACGGGTTCCAAGGCCCAGCCGCCCATGCCCGTCACTAAAGTTAAAACCCAGGACAAAACAAACTGGCCAATTGACAGCATCAGGACACTTATCGTAAGCGCGATAATCTTTGCAAAAACAATTGTTGACCGGGCCGCAGGGAACACCAACAGCTCAGTTACGGTCTTTTGAACAAATTCCCTGCCAAACATCCATGCCGCAAGGATGCTAAAGCAAAAACTGCCCTCTACATACAAGGCCTGGGACGGAGAAAAACCCGAACCTATAATCATGATTGGGGTAAATAGCACAAAGGCCAGTCCTGTTATCAACAGTATTTTTGACTTAAAGATCTTCAAAAGCTCCGCCCCTACGCAGGCGCCCAGCGCGTTCATCGTACCGTACCTCCCATCCCTATGGCCTGTAAAAAGTACCCCTCCAGGTCTTCTTCTTCGGTTTTCAACATCGTCAGTGAGTGCCCGGCCTGTACCACAAGCGCCGCTACCGCGGAAGCCGCGGGGCAGGGCTTCGCCGTAACTCCGTTACCGCCTATTACCAGGGCCCCCTTATCCGCCGCATACGATACCTCGTAGCCCTTGCCCTCCAACAATTGCCGGGTATCCTCAAGGCCGCCGGTTGTTACCAGCAGCCGTTTCCGGGCAAGCTGTTCAAGTTGATCCGTCCGGATTTCCTGTACTAAACGCCCCTGGTGCATGATCCCTATCCGGTCCGCAAGCCGGGCAATTTCGGCAAGGATGTGGCTTGAAATAAAGACGGTAACGCCGTCGTTCCGCGCCATATCAAGCAGCGTCCGCCGCAGTTCGACGATACCGGCGGGATCGAGCCCGTTTGTCGGTTCGTCCAGAACAAGAATACGGGGCCGGTGGATGAGGGCCTTCGCAAGCCCCAGGCGCTGGACGTTTCCCAGCGACAGTTTCTTTGCCTTGCGGTCCCTGTAGGGGGTAAGGCCTAATTGTTCCATGACGGCGTTTACGGTTTTTTCGTCTTTTATCCCGCGTATGCGCCGGACAAGATCAAGGTTTTCCGCTACGCTTAGATCGGGGTAGGCGCAGGGGGTTTCCACAAGACAGCCGGTCTGGGCCCACAGGTGGTAGTTTCCGGCATGGACCTTTTCGCCGTTGATATAGGCCGCCCCGGTGTCCGGCCTGACCATAGCCAGCAGCATCCGTATCGTGGTTGTCTTTCCCGCGCCGTTCAGACCCAAAAAGCCGTAGAGCTCCCCTTTCTTGACGTCAAGGGAAACATCCTCAACGGCCCGGACCTTCCCGTAGCGTTTCCCGATTCTTTCAGTAACTATAACATCTGCCGTCATGGTTTCACTCCTTCTGTTTCACAAATTGTCAAGGTCCACCGCGTCTATCCCCTCCTTGGAATAGAATAACTCTAGTTTTGGATTCCCATATTTAACTATCAACGACCTTTTCAACTTGTCATACATCCTTTCACAAGAACCAAAAACACCACAACTGTGGCGCCCCTGAAACTAAACATCGCCCTTTTCATCGACAACTCCTTGGAAATTAATTTACAGGCAACTGAGCCGGTTCCAAAGCCTGGTTGGTGCGGGAACCGGCTACCGGTGTTTCAGAAAAACATCTTCCAGCCGGCTTGAATTATTACACCGCTTACCGGATATTTTGAACTTGTTATTTGTCCCAAGTATCCAGCCTCAACATAGAGCCCCCCAAAATCATCCGAACTAATATCCCAGCCTCCGCCAAAACCAAAGGTTACGGCAAACGGGTCATCAAAAAACGGCTTTTTGTCATTCCCGTATATTCCAAAACCGCCTTCGAGGTATGTGTATATCATGTGGGTGGAATTCCGGCCAAAGATTATTTTGTCCGATACCGTAAATATACTGTAATCACTATTATCGAGTGATAAACTCCCGGCGCGCAAAAAAATATTATTTTGTACATATAATATTTTTTCATGCAGAACAAACCCAAAATCAAAGTGGCCGCCCAGTACGCGGGGACTGTTTACCCAGGTAAAGCCCGCGTCGATGACATAGCTCCTCCCGGCGTTTCTGTTCTCAACATTTCTATCGCCGTCATCGGCAAATAGAAAATTAAACTGGACCACGACAAGCAAGACACCAAAAACAAGTTTACGCATTTTCTCCTCCAAATGTTAGTGAATTGTTTCCTGCGGACCGGCACAAGCCTGTCCGTAAGCCGGAAATATTCCGGTTACATCTTCCGCAGATCCTCTAGTCTGCTTTCTACTATGCGTTACTCCAGATTTAACGTACGTTTGAGCAGCCAGCCCGTAGACCAGAAGCACAGGGCCGCAAAGATGCTTATCAGCAAAAGGAACAGCCCTAAATCCCACAACGAGGGGAAGAAGGTGATGTCCACAAAGTACCAGGACAGGCGTCCCGCCACAATCATGACCGCCAGGTACACGCCAAACCCGGCAAGCCCGCGGAAACGGGGCGCTATCTGGCTGACCGTCATGGAGGCGTAGATCAGGCAGAGCTGTTGAAAGACGAATACCAGCACGCCCACAACCTCAATAACCGCCTGAACCGAACCGACCCTGTCAATATGCTCATTCCAGAATCGGGGGAGACGGGACAGTTGATACAGCATATCCTGGAAATCGGCAATAAACCCGTAGACAAACAGGGCAAGCATTCCCACAGCGGCGGTTAACAGGATACTACAGAAACCGGCTATTGCCTTGGAGGCCGTAAGTTCCCACTCGGTAACCGGCAGTGTGAACATCAGATAGCCTTCATCCTTCAAAAAATTATCCCGGAAGCGCAGAATAACCAGTATCAGGTCTACGACGAACAGGGCGACGAACATTATCCCCAGAGCCGTTTCGAGTCCTTCCATCATGCTCCAGTCCGCACCGTCCCCGGCGATAAGGCTGTTGACCCCGGTCACAGCCGCCAGTACCAGGATCGCCAGATAGAGCGCCGGCATGATCCGCAAGAGCACCTTGAATTCGTATCGCAGTAGTTTCCTTAGCATTTGAATAACTCCCTGAAAAGTGTATCGATGGACACGCCCTTTTCCGCCCGGATGTCGTCAGCGGCCCCCTGGAGAATGATCCTCCCCTCTTTAAGAAAGACGATGTCGTCCAGTATCCGTTCCACATCCTGAATAAGGTGGGTGGAGATCAGCACCGCGGCGTCTTCGCTGTAGTTGCTGATAATGGTACTGATGATATAATCCCGCGCCGCGGGGTCAACGCCGCCGATAGGCTCATCCAAAAGGTAGAGCCGCGCCCTGCGGGCCATTACCAGGACGAGCTGCACCTTTTCCCGGGTGCCCTTGGACAGGGTTTTGAACCGTTTGCCGGGCTCAATGCCAAGGCCGGCAAGCATGGTCTGGGCAAGGTCCCGGCGGAAATCGGCGTAGAAATCGGCAAAGAACGACAGTAGTTCTGTTATCCGCATCCAGCCGTCCAGTATAAAACGGTCGGGTAGATAGGAAACCACTGCCTTGGTCTCTACTCCGGGTTTTTTACCGGTAATCAGCACGTCCCCGCCGGAAGGCCGTAAAAGCCCGTTGGCCAGTTTGATCAGTGTCGTCTTGCCGCTGCCGTTGGGACCCAGAAGGCCGGTAATCCGGCCACAGCCCAGATTCAGATTAATGCCATCCAGCGCCGTATGTTTGCCATAACGCTTGGATAGATTCCTGCACTCCATTATCAATTCACTCACGAATTCCTCCTTGACTACTTTCCAGAACATTTCCCGCCGTATCTGAGCGCCCCAGACGCGCTTCCTGCGCCCGGTGGAACAGTTCACGGGTTTCTCCGGGGTTAAAGCCCAGGGACTCCATGGCGGAAAGCATCGCTTCTATTTGCCCGGAGGCCAATGCTGCCCGAAGTTCCTTAATCATCCCCGTATCCTCGGTTACTGTTTTTCCGCTTGCCCTCCGGGTAAAGAGCAAACCTTCCCGTTCCAGTTCGGCCAGGGCCCGCTGGACCGTGTTTGGATTGACCGCGTAAAAGGCCGCCAGTTCCCGGATGGAGGCTATTTTTCCCCCGGGGGCGAGCCGTCCCGCGGCTATCTGTCCCTTGATCTCGTCCATCAACTGTAGGTAGATGGGCCGTTCTGTCTGAAAGACCGTCAATTCATTTCCTCTCCTACTGTATTAGTAACATAATACGGTAATACGAGAAAGTCAAGATAAATCTAAGGTTGCTTTCCCAAAAACTGAAGTTTTGGAACAGCCTCTTTCAACAAATTTTTAGGGGGGTTTGCCAACCACCCCCCCCAACGCACACGCGTAGCGTTTGCGAGCGCAAGGGATAGAAGCGGAACAAAAAACCCGCCGGGTTTTGCCTTGGAAACTTGTACAGACTGTAAAGTCCGCCGCAGCAAACTCTACGTTACCGGATACATGGTTTTTTGTTGGAGCGGATAGCCCGGTCCCCGCCGCAGGCGGGGATGCGCCCTGAACATGGCGCCTGCTGCCTTGAAAATCCCGCTTTGAAGCCCTAAACTGAATGAAACCCTACCTAATGAGGAACCATAATGGTTGATAAAAACATGGTCATGATTGACGGTAACAACGCGGCGGCGCACGTAGCCCACGCGTTGAGTGAGGTAATCGCGATTTACCCGATTACCCCGTCCAGTCCCATGGGGGAGCTCTCCGATGAGTTTTCCGCCCAGGGCCGGAAGAACCTGTGGGGGACTATTCCCCAGGTTGTGGAAATGCAGTCCGAAGCGGGCGCCGCGGGGGCGGTACATGGGGCTTTGACGACCGGGGCCTTGACGACCACGTTCACCGCGTCCCAGGGGCTTCTGCTGATGATCCCCAATATGTACAAGATTGCCGGGGAGTTGACTTCCACGGTGTTTCACATTGCCGCCCGTGCGCTGGCGACTAGTTCTCTGTCTATCTTTGGGGACCACCAGGATGTGATGGCCTGCCGGCAGACTGGCTGGGCTATGGTGGCCAGTAACAGTGTCCAGGAGGTGATGGACTTGGCGCTTATCTCCCACGCGGCCACGCTGCGGTCGCGGGTGCCCTTTCTCCACTTCTTTGACGGTTTCCGGACGAGTCACGAGTACCAGAAGATCGAGGAAGTGTCTTTTGAGGTGATGGGCAAGATGGTGGACGATGACCTGGTGAGGGCCCACCGGGAGCGGGGTTTGACCCCGGAAAAGCCCCTTATCCGGGGGACTGCCCAGAATCCGGATACGTATTTCCAGGGCCGGGAGGGGGTAAACAAGTACTACCTGGCTGTTCCCGGTATTGTGCAGGCGGAGATGGACAAGTACGCCAAACTGACTGGGCGGGTTTACCGGGTGTTCCAGTACTATGGGGCGCCGGATGCGGAAAAGGTGATCGTCATCATGGGTTCGGGCGCGGAGACTGTGGAGGAGACTGTTGAATACCTGCAGGCCCGGGGTGAGAAGGTGGGGGTTCTGAAGGTGCGGCTCTACCGGCCCTTTGACGCGGATCTTTTTGTAAAGGCCCTGCCTGCCACGGTGAAGGCTATTGCGGTGCTGGACCGGACCAAGGAACCGGGGGCCCTGGGGGAACCTCTTTATGAGGATATCCGTACTGCTATTGGCGAGGTTCAGGCTGCGGGGACCTGTCCGTTCAAGGACTGTCCGCTTATCCTGGGGGGCCGTTACGGTCTGGGGTCCAAGGAATTTACCCCCGCCATGGTGAAAGCGGTTTTTGACAACCTTTCCGGCAAAAAAATCGCCAGCTTTGTGGTGGGTATTAAGGACGACGTGCTGGGCAAGAGTCTGGACTATGACGAGTCCTTCTTTATTGCCGAGGAGGGGATGAACGAGGCCATGTTCTACGGTCTTGGCTCCGATGGGACGGTGGGGGCCAATAAGAACTCCATCAAGATCATCGGGGACACCAAGCCGGAGCTTTCCGCCCAGGCTTATTTCTCTTACGACTCCAAGAAGTCCGGGGGCTTTACGATTAGCCACCTGCGTTTTGGGAAAAAGGCTATCCGCCGGCCCTACCTTATCAACCAGGCGGATTTTCTGGCCTGCCACAAGTTTTCCTACATGGAGACTCTGGATATGCTGTCCAACGCCAAAACGGGGGGTACTTTCCTGCTGAACAGTCCTTTTGGCGCGGGGGAGGTCTGGAACGAGATACCTGCGGAGGCACAGAAGCGGATCATCGACAAAAAGCTTAAATTTTACGTGATCAACGCCGCGGAAATTGCCCGCAAGACCGGCATGGGGAACCGGATCAACACGGTTATGCAGGCGGCCTACTTCAAGATTTCCGGGGTTCTGCCGGAGGCCCAGGCTGTGGAGGAGATGAAGCACTTTATCGAAAAATCCTACGGCAAGAAGGGGGCCGATGTGGTACAGAAGAACTACGCCACTGTGGACGCCGCCCTTTCCGCCGTGGAGGAGGTCAAATACCCTGCGGCGGCGGATAGCAAGTTCCACATGAAGAAACCCTTTGGCGGCGCGCGGGATTCCTGGATTCAGGAAGTCCTTGGGGCTGTTTCCGTTCAGGAGGGGGATAAGCTGCCGGTGAGTAAGATCCCCGAAGACGGTACTTTCCCGACCGCCACGACTCAGTACGAAAAACGGGCCGTAGCCGAGCGGGTTCCTGCGTGGAACCCCGATGTGTGTATCCAGTGCGGTAACTGTGCGGCGGTTTGTTCTCATGCCTGTATCCGTATGAAGAATCTGAGCGATGCCGAGGCTGCGGCGGCCCCGGCGGGTTTCAAAACTGCGGCGATTAAGCCCAAGGCGGTGGAGGGCAGGAAGACCTGTCTGGTTATCTCTGCCGAGGACTGTATGGAATGTGGCGTGTGCCTGAACATCTGCCCCATGTCCAAAGACCCCGCCAAGCCCCGTGCGCTTTCGTGGAAGTCCTACGCCGACGACCCGGCCTACCACAGCGAACAGGCTGCTGCCTGGGATTACTTCCTCAAGCTGCCGGAAGTTCCGGCGGCGGAGCTGAACCTTTCTACGGTCAAGGGTCTGGCCTACAAGCAGCCCCTGTTTGAATTCTCCGGGGCCTGCGGCGGCTGCGGGGAGACTCCCTACGTGAAGATCCTCTCCCAGCTTTTCGGCGACCGGGCGGTTATTGCCAACGCAACGGGCTGTTCTTCGATTTATGGCGGCAACCTGCCCACCACACCCTACGCGCAGCGGGCGGATGGCCGGGGGCCGGCCTGGTCCAACAGTCTTTTTGAGGATGCGGCGGAATTTGGTATGGGTATGCGGCTTACCAGCGACAAACTGGCGGAGCATGCCCGGGAAATCGCCGTCAGGGCCAGGGCTGAGGGGATCGCGGCAGCGATTATCGACCGGATTCTTGCCAACGAGCAGAAGGATGACGCTGCCATTGAAGCCCAGCGGCAGAGTGTGGACGAGCTGAAAGCGGCCCTGAAGGGTAATACCAGCGGTACCGCGAAGCTGCTTCTTTCTTTGACGGATCATTTTATCAAGCGTTCAGTCTGGGCGCTGGGGGGTGACGGCTGGGCCTATGACATTGGTTTTGGCGGCCTGGACCATGTGTTGGCCAGTAACCGGAACGTGAACATCCTGGTCATGGACACCGAGGTGTACTCCAACACCGGCGGCCAAATGTCCAAGGCAACCCCTGTGGGGGCCATTGCCCGGTTTGCCGCCGCCGGCAAGGACATTGCCAAGAAGGACCTAGGGGCTATTGCCATGAGCTACGGCTACGTCTATGTGGCCAAGGTTTCCATGGGGGCCAATATGGCCCAGACTATCCGGGCTTTTAGGGAGGCGGAGTCCTACGAGGGGGCCTCGATTATCCTTGCCTATTCCCACTGTATTAACCACGGTATTGACATGAGCAAGGGGCTTGAGCAGCAGAAGGGGGCGGTTACCAGCGGTCTGTGGCCCCTTTTCCGCTACGATCCCCGGCTTAAGGCCGAGGGGAAAAACCCCTTCCAGCTTGATTCACGGGACCCGACGACCAGTCTTGAGGACTTTATGTACAAGGAAGTGCGCTTTAAGAGTCTGAAGGCCGCCAGCCCGGACCGGGCGGACGCGCTGCTGGCCAAGGCCAAGGC
>JAITJW010000194.1 GCA_031278715.1 Treponema sp.
CCCCCCCCCCCCCCCCCCCCCCCGCCCCCCCCGCCGCCCCCCCCCCCCCCAATGATGATGAGAGAACCTGTTCGGTATCAAACTGCCTGACCTCTCATTGTACCTGAATTTCTCCCCAAAACTGATTACAATTAAGGCTATTCCGAAACCAGCCGTGTTTTGGAATAAACTCGATTGAGCATACCACACGGGGCATGATGTGTCAAGGCGGTTTTTCGTATTTCCACAAAATTTTTCGCGATTTTGTCCGGCGGACGGGCCTTGTAAACTCCTTAGCCGATTCTTCCACGGCAAATCAACATTTTGTGTTATACTGTCTCCGTGGAAACAGAAAGAAAGATAGACGCAGGGGGAACGGTCTTCCCGGCGGCGGCTCTGTGCGCCGTGGGGGCGGAGAAGATTGTTTCCCGGGAACTGCAAAGGCTTGGCCTTAACGTGGAGGAATCGGGCTTTGGCAGGGTCCGGTTTCGTGCGGAGCTGGGGGGCTTGTACCGGGCCCTTATGGCTCTGCGGGTTGCGGATCGGGTTCTGCTGGAAGCCGGCTGCTTTTCCGCCACGGATTTTGACGCCCTGTTTGAGGGGACCCGTCAGGCAGCCTGGGAGGAGTGGATCCCCCGTGATATGGGTCTGGTAGTGGAGAAGGTACGGAGCAGCCGCTCGGTCCTTAAAGCGGAGACGAGTATCCAGGCGGTGGTTCACAAGGCGGCGGCGGAGCGACTCTGTACGGCTTACGGCAGAAACCGGCTTCCTGAAGGGGAAAAGACGGCGAATCTGCGGGTCTATATCGACAAAGACCGGGTTTTGTTGCTTCTTGACCTGAGCGGCGCGCCGCTTTTTAAGCGGGGTTACCGTTTGCAGGGTGGAATTGCCCCCCTAAGGGAAACCACCGCCGCCGCCCTGCTGCACATGTCCTTGTGGCGGCGCAAGTTTCCCCTGTACGATCCCTTCTGTGGTTCCGGGACGATACTGGCGGAGGCGCTGCTCTACGCATGGGACGCTGCCCCGGGCCTGGGGCGGCGCTTTGCCCTGGACGATCTTTTGATAGCGGATCCGGCTCTGGAAGAATCGCTGCGCGCCGGGCTGTTGGAACAGGTGAATTTTGAACATACGATCCGGATCGGCGGCAGCGACCGGGATCCTCAGGCGGTTTCACTGGCGACATCCACAATACGGCGGGTCCGTGACTTGGCCCTGGGCAGACTGCACGGGCCTGCAGACCGGTCCGGGCCATCTCCGGGCTCGACAGAACCGCCGGAATTGTCAAAAATGCCGGAACTACCGGAACTGCGCTGCCTTCCCATGGAAGATGCCCGTTCCCCTTTCGGCACTGCCGGAGGAGAGGGCGCCGGAGGAGAAGCCGCTGAAGGGGAAACTACCGCAGGAGAAGCCGGCGGCGGGGCCGGTTTCATTATCACCAACCCACCCTACGGCAGGCGGCTGGGGGAACCGGGGGAGGCGGAGGCCCGTTACGCCGCCATGACCGCCCTAAGACGGGGCTTTCCTGGCTGGAAGCTGGGCGTAATCACCGATCATCCGGGTTTTGAATCGTTCTTTGGACGGCCTGCGGACTCCTGCCGGGAGATAACCAACGGGGTAATAGGCTCGTATTTTTTCCAGTACGGGAATTTATAGGGGGGTAGGAACGGTATGTCTATTGTTGTAGAGCATGAAAAAAGGCGGAGAGACATCTTAAAACGGGCCCTGGACGTGTTTGTTGACCAGGGCTTTGAGGACGCCACATTCCAGAAAATCGCCGACCGCTGCGGTATAACCCGGACCACCCTGTATATCTACTTCAAAAACAAGAAGGAGATATTCAACTACAGTATCAAACAGCTCCTGCTTACGGTTGAAGCGGATCTGGCCAAAGTCCGTGCCGACACCGCTCTAAGCATGGTGGACAAAATTGTCCGGGTTCTTTCCCGCATTATTGAGCTATTGGAGAAAAACCGCCAGCTGCTCACGGTAATTTTGGACTACCTGCTCCACCTTCCCGGAACAAACGGGGACCCGAATTACCGGGTCCGCCGCCGCACCCTAAGGCTGCGGCATATCCTGGCCACAATGGTGATCGACGGCATCAAGGCCGGCGAGATCGTGCCGATGAACGTAAAAACCGCCGATGACCTTTTGTACCCGCTTATCGAGTCGGCCATCTTCCGGCTGACGGTGCTGAAACAGGAAACGGTGGCGGATCTGAAAAACTCCGCAGCCCTGGCGGTCCGGCTGATGGCTGTTAAAACGTGAAACAACCGGCACAAGTGCAACAGGCTAGAACGGTACCCAGACGGTTCCTTTTCGGGAGCTTTCCACGCATTTTCCTGTAAATTTGACCCCGTCTATGCCCATCTGGAGGTCCGGGAAGTCCAGGTCTGCTTCTGTGAGGGCCTGGCCTTTTTTCTGCTTGATCAGGGCGCTGATGTAGCTGCGGTAGATGTTTGCCAGGGCCTCGAAGTAGCCTTCCGGGTGGCCGGAGGGGAGGCGGGAATAGGACTGGGCCCGCGGGTAAAAGGGATCTTTGGCACGGGACAGGGTAATGTTGGGCTGGCCGAAGCGGGAAAGCCAGAGGTAATTTGAGGTTTCTTCGTTCCAGTCCAGGGAACCTTTGGTCCCGAAAATGCGGACCCGGAGGGCGTTATCGTAGCCGGAGGCTACCTGGCTGGTCCAGTACAGGCCCCTGGCCCCGCCTTCGTATTCCAGCATGATCGATGCGTTGGTATCCAGGATCCGGTCTTCACCGATGGCATCCAGGCGGGCGCAGACGGATTTGATTCTAAGGCCGGTTATGTAGGAAACGATGCTTTCGATGTGGGTGCCCAGGTCCCCGACGCTGTTGGATTTTCCGGCCAGGGCCGGGTCCGTCCGGGTTATGGCCTGCTTGCTGCCCTGTTTTTCCGCCGGGGGCAGCAGCCATTCCTGGGGGTACTCGCCGTTGACGAAGAGGATATCCCCAATCTCGCCCCGGTGTACCAGTTCCCGTGCGTGCTTAACGGTAACGTTCCCGGTGTAGGTATAGGTAACGGCGCACAGAAGTTTCTTCTCCTCCGCCAGTTTTGTCAGCTCCAGGGCCTCGGCCTCCTCTACGGTAAAGGGTTTTTCACAGACCACGGGGATGCCCCGGCTTAAAAAGGCTTTAACCGCCGCATAATGGGAGGTGTTGGGGGAAACGACGACTACAAAATCGATTTTATCGGGACGTTTTGCCTCTTCCTGCGCCATTTCTTCAAAAGTTTTGTAGAGTCTGTCGGTGGGCATACCCAGGGCGGCGCCTGTTACCAGGGTCCCCTCCGGGGAACGGGAGAAGCAGCCGGCGGTAATATCTGCCAGGCCCTCCGATCTGAGGGCCCTGCGGTGAATATCGCCGATAAAGGACCCCGGTCCGCCGCCTACCATACCGTAGTTGAGTTTTTCGGTAACCTTGTATTCTGCGCTGGCTTCGATCATCTTTGCCTCCTCATGGGTTGATTTTTACCGTGGGGGCTTTCCCAAAACCGGCGGGTTTTGGGAAAGCCCCATGATACTGCCATGTATATTCTAAATTGCCGGAGCTCTCCTGTAAAGTTCCGCGGGCTGTAGCCGATACAAGATACATGGGGGAGGGTGATAGTCCCCTAAAGAGATATATAGACGGTGCGCGGCGGATATGGTATCCGAACGTCCAGGCGCACCGACTTTTTTTTGGGCTGCTAACAGGCTGCTAACAGGCTGCTAGCAGTCTGAGGCTGCTAAAAATCCCCGTAACGGTAAAACCGCAGTTTCAAATCCCGGGTGCTTTGGAGCAGGTACTCAAGCCGCCGGGTCGTTATTCCCCAATCGGCGTCATCGGCAATGGTGTGGGTGGTAAGAGGTACGATGGAACCTCTGCCGATAAACTTAACGGTTCTGAGCATCATAGTTATGGCGTTTTCGAATTCCGCATCGGTTTTGTAGACGGTGTTGTCTATTGATACGGAGGCGATATAACCCGACTTGATGGCTTCCCTGTCGTAGATGCAGTACCGTACTCCAAATCCGCGCTGGACGATAAATGTACCGGCCAGGGCTTCCCGCATCCAGGCTTCCGAAAAGCCGAAGGGATAGGCAAAGGAGTGCAGGGGGATTCCCGCCGCCCGGTAGCTTTCTACTTCCTGCAGGGTCTGTTCGAAAAAGACTTCCTGAGAGACCCGCAGCAGGTTAAGGTGGTCCATCGTGTGGTAGCCTATGTCGTGTCCCCGGTTCAGGGCTTCCGTACAGAAGGGGGAAAAACCGCCGATGGTAAAAAACGTGATCTTTGCCCCGTAGCGGTCAAACAGATCGAAATATTGCAGCCATTGATCCTGGTAATCGTCGTCCAGCGACAACAGTATGCCTGAATCGTCGTCGTCGATGTTCCACCACAGGGTATCCTGTAGTGATTCTGTGCTTCCTGTTTCCCGCACGGCAAAATCAAGTTCCCAGCGGGAACCGTCGGGGGAGGGCCGGGCGTTTTGCAGGTCGTATTCCACTTCAAAGCCGTCCGATTCTGCATGGATGGAGATACGTCGTTCTTCATCCTGCGTGAAGTAGCGTATCAAGGCAGGATCGTTGTCTTTTACCCGGCGGACAAAGTTTTCTATGGGCCGCGGGCTTTCAGGCGGCGGGGGCTGGGCCGGCAGGGAAACCGGGGGGACGATGAGGACTACAGGAACTCTGGCGGGGCTGGGTACCGGAATCTCCTCCACAGGAACCTTGGGGCGGCTTACGCAGGCTGTAAGGATACATACGTAGGGGAAGAAAAGAAGCCGGATTTGCCGGAAGCATCTGTGTTGCATAAATATTATCATATCACTGAGCTTGTTCCAAAACTAATTGACTGTGCGCTAAACGCGCACGGTTTTGGAACAAGCTCTTGATCGTGCTTCAAGTACCGCCAACTGGTACTCTGCCGCCTCCGCCAGGGCCTGGTAGATCCGCCCGGATGTCGTTACATAACGGGTAAATGGGGTTCCTTCGCCGCTTTGCCCTGCTGTTCCGCCGTACTGTCCGTCCTCTGCCGGGTTGAATTCCTCCGGAGAAGGGAAAAGAAAGCCCGCCACTTCTTTTACTTCGCTGTCGTTGATGGCCCGGAGGGTTCTGTCCAGTCGTTGCAGAATACGTCTCTCCTCTGCGTCAGAACCCGGGGCTTGGCCCGCGCCCTTCCCTGAGCTTTGCTTTGAGTCTTGCTTTGAGCGCCGCAGACTGTTCCGGGCCAGGGCTGCGGCCTCCGCTGCTTCCCCGGCGATAGTCCTAAGACCCTCGATAAGCTGTCCCCGTGCCGCCCGGTAGGATTGTTCCCGTTCTTCGGCGTTCCGGCGGAAATCTTCGGCGATCCGTGTGTAGAGTCCCTCCAACAGATCGTCGATCTCCTCCCGGCGTTCGGGAAGTTCCAGCAGGGCCTCCGGTCCGGCGTTTTTCAGACCGGGGATGGCGATTCCTGAGCTGCGCTCTGAGCTGCGCTCTGAGCTGCGCTCTGAGCTGCGCTCTGGGCTTCGCTCTGGGTTGCGCTCTGAGTTGCGCTCTGGGTTGCGCTCTGGGTTGCGGGCCGGGGAGCCAAGGCGGTAGTTACGGAGGGCGGGGTACTTCCGGAAATTGCCGGCAAACCAGGACGCGTAGAGGGAGAGACGCTGGTCGGTAAGGACCTGCCCGCCCTCCGCAGCGGCCGCAAAAAAGGGGCGGCCGTCCCGCAGGGCCCGGACGGACCATGTTTCCGCGGGGCTAAGGCGGTTCGATTCGGCGTGGGAACGGGTTTCAAAAAGGGCCCCCTTGAAGTGGGTCTTCAGGCCGGGAAAGGCCAGGTCCAGGCCGGCGATCCAGATGGCGGGGGCCCCCAGGACCCGGGCGAAATCCCAGGCGCTGGTGGCCACCGATCCTCCCGCGCCCAGGGCCCCCTTGGGGTCAACCCGGTCTTCGATAAAGCAGCCCAGGGGGAACTGGGAACGGCAGAGAAATGTCCCCCGGAACCGGTGGCGCAGTACCGGGGGGTAAACCGCGGATTCGGCGATAAGCCAGGTCCGTGCGGCGGTGCAGCGGTCCAGATGGCGGAAATTCCAGTACTGCGGGTCCACCGCCACGGCAAAATCCGGATCAAGGCCCCGGCCAAGCATGAAACGGAGGCTGGTATCCACCGCCACGACGACGCAGCGTTTTCGTATTTCACCCAGCAGGGGCCCGGCCTCGTCCAGGGAGGGGCCGGCGGCGGCGAGGAAGACGGGGATACCGGGCCGCCTGTCCCCTTCCGGTCGCCCGGCCAGGACCCCCTGCAGCGCCGAAATTCCCGGCAGATCCCGGATAGCCTCCATGTTCCGGGCCAGGTTGCGGACCCAGCGTCTGCCGAAACGGTGCAGGGTGGCCTGGTTCACCTTATCCCGGTTTGTGCAGGCCCTTATGCCCTGTTCGACGGCGGCGTACCAGTCCTCATCCGCGGCCATAAGGGTGCGGTTGCGGATAATTTCAGCTCTGCCGTTGAACAGGCCCAGGGCATCCTGGATAGCGGCGCCCCCGTTGCCCCCCACGACAAAGACTAGCCGGTTTTCCAAAAACAGGGGGCCCAGGTCCCGGACTTTCAGAGCCAGGCGCAGCGCCTCCCTGCGTTTTTCCACGATGATGAGGGGCCGCCCCGGAGCCGCACGGGCCGCGGCTTCGGCGCTGTAGCCAAGGCCGAAACCGAGGATCACGACAGGCCCGGCCGTTTCGGACACAGCTTCTCCGGGCCCGGACATGGCCCCTCCGGGCCCGGACATGGCCTCTCCGGGCCCGGACATGGCCTCTCCGGGCCCGGAGGGGCCAACCTTGCCGCTGCGGAGGAACTCGACGAGCCGCTCCGCCTCCCGTACCGGGTCGCGGGGGGAGTGGACATGGCGGCCTGCCAGGAGCAGGGTAGGGTTTCCTGAAGGGGTGGTCCCGGCACGCAGTTCACCCGCCGCGGCGGTCCCGTCCGGGCTTTCCTCCGGCGGCGGATCTTTTTCCAGTTCTTCTATAAGGCCGGGGTACAGTGCGGCGATTAGCTTGGGATCCATGCCTCCATGTCCTATTCAAATTCCAGGTAGATGATCGTGCCCGGGCCAAGGGGGGTGCCCGGGGACGGGCTTTGGCGGCGGACCCAGCCTTCGCCCTGCATCTCGATATGAAGGTCATCCCGCAGGAACAGGGGGATAAGGCTGCGTTTGGAAAAACCCGTAAAATCCGGGACGACATTGGTGATTACCGGAGTCTGTTCCTGGGGCAGGATTACCTGGGGGGAGTGGAGGACCAGGGGGTTCAGGCCCCGCGGGATACCCAGGTAGTCCACCAGAGACTCGGCAGCCTGGCGGATGGCAGGAGCGGCGATACGGCCCCCGTAAATTTCCCCCTTTGGTTTGACGATGACCATGTAGAGGATCAGGGAGGGGGATTCCGCGGGAAGCAGGGCGATACAGCTGGCGATATGATCGGTGTCCGAATAGGAATGGGTTTCGGGATCGACGATCTGCGCGGTACCGGTCTTTACCGCCAGGGAAAGGTCCTCAACGTTGGCCCGCCAGCCCGTGCCGATGCTGCTGGTTACATCCACCATAGCGGAGCGGATTGTCCGCGCCGTATCCGGGCTGATTACCTGCCGGGCAGGACCGGCGTCCCAGCTTCGGATCTCGTTCCCCTCCGGGGAGGCTATACGGGAAACCACACGGGGGGGCACCAGAATACCGTCATTGGCAATGGCGCTGGCCGCCTGAAGAACCTGGAGCGTGGAGACCGAAATTTCCTGCCCAATAGCAATGGTCTGCTTGGAACGGCCGGACCAGCGATCCACGGGGCTCATGAAACCGGCGGTTTCACCGGGGAAGCCGCTCAGGGTACGGGAACCAAAGCCAAAACTTCTAAGTCCCTCGTAGAAATCCTCCTGCCCAAGCTGGTCCGATGCATAGGCGGCCCCGGCGTTACAGGAAACGACGATAATATCCCGTGCCGTTACCCTGCCGTGGGCGCCCAGGCAGTTGATCCTGATCCGCTCTCCCCCGCTGGTAATGTGTTCATAGTACCCGTTACACAGGAAGGTCGTATCCGTACCAATGGCCCCCCTGTCCAGCAGGGTCGCCAGGGAGAATATCTTAAAAACAGAACCCGGTTCGTAGGCCCATACCACCGGCCGGTTCATCCGCTGGGTTTCGGTGGAGGAGCGGATATTGTTGGGATCGTAGTTGGGAAGGGACGCGGATCCAAGAATATCGCCGGTACGGGGATCCATAGCCACAAACATGACCGATTCAGCGCCGGTTTCCCGCAATGTCCCCTCCGCAATTTGTTCCAGAATGTACTGCACGTTGATATCAATAGTCAGGATGACCTGGTTGCCCTTTTCACCGGTACCGCTCAGATCTTTTTCAAAAACGTATTCAATTCCCTCAAGCCCTTTGTTCTCATCCCCCACAAAACCGATGATCTGGGAGGCCAAATTCCGTTCCGGGTAGATACGGCCGGGAATGTACTCAAGCTCAACGCCCTGCAGCCTGCCCTCCGCCTGGGCTTCCTCAATAAGCTTGATAGTCGACTCGTCGATCTGTTTTTTGAGGTACAAAAAATCGGTGGAAGACTGAGAGATCCGGTCCCGGATAGCGGCGGCGCTTTGATCTAAAAGGGGGGCCAGTTCCTCACCCACAGCTTCCAGGTCCTCTACGGAGGACTGCCTGGCCGTCACATTGGCAAGCCCCGTGTAAAGGGCCAGAACCCGGCCGTTCCGGTCCAGGATGGGCCCCCGCTCGGCGGGACGTTCCTGGCTTTGGCTTATAGCGCCGGCCCCGCCCTTTAGCATGAGGTAGGCGTAACGCCCCAGTAAGGCCAGCGCCACGACAATTACGGCGACAATAAGGGTGATAAAACGCCAGGATGTTTTCTGTGGGCTATGAGACCCGTAAGGACTTGTCATTTAATACCCAATACCTTCCCAATTATATTATCCACCGGCACCGGCCCGTAGGACCGGGAATCGAAGGATTGCGCCCCATTGTCCCCCAGCGCAATAAATTTTCCCCCTTCCGTCAGTCCGGCGCAGCGTTTAACCGCGACTATACCTTCGGGAGTATAAAAAACCACTACCTCCCCCGGCGCAGGCATGTCCCAGCGCACAAGGTAGGTTTGGGAACCGGGCAGACGAAAACCATAACGCAGACGGTTTATCAGAAGCACGGTTCCCGGCCCTATGGCAGGATTCATAGAACTGCCCTCGGCCACCATAAAATCGAACACAAACAATTTCATTCCTGTGGCGACAACAAGCGCCGCTATCAGCCCCGGCAGTTCTTTTCGCGTACCCGGCTTTTTTTCCGGCGGCTTTTCCCCCATCACAGGGGGAGTATAATGAATGAGTTTCCTTATGTCGATAAACAATTATGTCAAATATCGCTATAACACAGCATGTCAAGCGCCGGGTAAAGGTCAAGCCGCCTTCCCCTTCCTTCCATCAGGTTGTTAACCGTGATTATTCAGCCCGTATATTCAAAAAATCTTTTAAGCGCCGCAGGCCGGCAAAACCTAAACCTGCGCAGTTGTTGTACCAGTTCTTTTTTGGCAACGATGGCCTGTTTCCCCTGCCGCCCTTACACCCGGACCATAAAGCCCGGAGTACGAATACCCAGCCCGGAACAGACGCTGTCCCGGACAGCCCCGGAATTAAGACCCGCTATCATCCCGGTTTCCCCCTGTCGCCCGTCGTCGCCGCGCTCCTGACCATCATTATTTCTGTGGCGGCCATTAACTGGAAAATCCCCATTATAGCCTCCGTTTCGGAGGGGATCAGCCTGGGGGCCGCCGGGTGGGGGGAAGAAGCCGGACGGAATTTGAGCTTCTACGCCGGCCTGGACCAGATGACGGAACGGAATGTCCCGGCAGGGGAGGCCGAAGAAATACCCCTTGACCTGGTGGAGACCTTTAGCTGGAAAGAGTACAAAGTCAGGAAAGGGGATACCCTTTCGGAGATCGCCACGGCCCAGGACCTTGATCTGGGCACCCTGATAGCCTCCAACGGCATTACCAACGCCCGCCGCCTGCAGGAAGGGGAAGTCTTGCGGATACCCAACATGGACGGCATCCCCTACACGGTAAAGGCGGGGGACAGCCTTTCCACTATTTCCGGCGCCAGTTCCGTGCCCCTGCAGGTAATCCTCGATGTCAACGATCTGGAAAGCGATGTGATAAATCCGGGAATGACCCTGTTCCTCCCCGGCGCGCAGATGCCGCAGGAAGATATCCGCCTGGCCCTGGGGGAGGCCTTTATTTACCCCATCCGGGGTAGGCTCACCAGCCCCTACGGCTGGCGCATCGATCCTATCGCCGGGGTGGAACGTTTCCATTCCGCCATAGACCTTGCCGCCCCCCTGGGTACCCCGGTCAAGGCCGCCATGGACGGAAGGGTTTCAAGGGTAGCGGTAAATTCAGTCTACGGTAATTATATCATCCTTACCCATCAGGGAGCGTATCAGACTATGTACGCGCATTTAAGTGCGGTGTCCATAAAGCAGGGGGACTGGGTTACCCAGAATTCCAAAATCGGCGAGGTGGGCAGCACCGGTTACAGTACCGGCAACCATCTGCATTTTGCGGTGTTCAGGAATGATAAACCAATTAATCCCCTTGAAGTTCTTCAACGGTAATATTACGATATTAGGGTACATTATGAAAGAAAAATCGATCTTTCAACCCCGGGAGGGTGCATGCGAAATTTAGTATTGATCCTTATTGTTTTTATCGCAGTGGTTACATTTATCAGGGCTTTTGAGAATCACGGAGACAAAATAAAAAATGACCGATCCCCGGTTACTGCCGAATTCAGTATCAACCAGCAGTAACAATGTGTAATGATCCTATGGGCGCCGAAGAACAGGAAGACGTTTCCCTGACCAGTACCGAATCTTTTGAATCCGTACTGGATAATGCCTGTTCCCGCCTTCAGGATCGGAAGATCCGTTATTCACTCCGGCGTATCCGGGAATTGGAGGAAATTCTGGAAAAAACGGAACAGGAACTGGATGAAATACTCCTGTGGGAAGGGCGGACCGGTTCCGGTTCGCCTGTCCTTCCCAAGTAATTCTATGAAAACCCGTTTCTGCGTACTGGCCCTGATCTTCGCGGCCCTGCAGCCCCTGTCCGCCCTGGTCAGCTTTAGGGGCCTGGATCTGTCCGATGACAACCGCCTGCTCTTCCAGGCCGATGCCGTTCAGAACGGCTTTTCCCCCCAAACCGCCCTGTTTGTTTCCCGCCTTACGGACCTGGCCCTAAGCCAGCTTACCGCGTTTCCCGAACGCATGGAGCTTATCGCCAATGGCCGGTTTATCCAGGTACGGAACGCCTTTGGCGCCCTGCGTATTCCCCTGGCCGGAGGCCTGCCCCAGACCGTAACCGGATTCCCCTCGTTTGTATCGGGAAAGGCTATTACCGGCGGCCGGGTAGAGGATATGGCCACCTCCCAGGACGGCCGCTGGCTCCTCTACGTTGACCCCGTAAGTTCCGCCTACGGGAATTTGATCCTCGCGGACACCCAGCAGGGGGAGACAAGGACCATAGCCCTGGACATTGAACGACCCGCGTCTCAGTTTCCCGCGTGCTGGAGCCCGGATTCCCGTGTTTTCGTCTATGCCCAGCAGGGTAAGCTTTACTACTACACCGTGAATCCCTTCCCCGCCGCCGCCGTAGATGAGCGCTACCGGTATATTGGGGAAGGAACCATCAATTCCGTCTCCTGGAGCAACTCCGGGGATTTTTTCTACCTCAAGGGGGCCACCGTATTCAAAGTCCGGGGTTCGGAGATATTTGCCCGGACCCTTTATGCGGATTTTTTGGAAATTGGCACCGTGTCCGGGAAGATTCCCTTTGATTTTGACGGGAATTTCGACCGCTTTTGGATCTCCCCCGATTCCCGCTCCATCCTTTTTTCCAAAGGGGGCCGGAACATTTTTTATTACCCCCTGGAAATGGACGACTTCAACACCGCCGAGGCAAGCCTCCCCTACCTGGTGATCCCCCAGTGCAGCTACGATATTAACGTCCTCTGGGCCCCGTCAGGCGCGCTGACAGTGATCGTCAGCGTCATGCGTGAAGGAAGCCCCGTCCCCGTTGTGTACCGCCTAAGCCCCCAGACGGACAGCCTTCCCAATGACGCCGGGAGCAGGGAACGCATGGCCTTTGTCCCCCTGGAAGCCCCACCGGGCCTGGGCGGGGCCCTGTCCCCGGACGGTACCAGAGCCCTGTTTTGGGGACCAGAGGGGATTATCCTCTACGATTACATCAACTGGCGGCCTCAGCGGACCATTAGTTCCCGCCCGGCCTTTTCCTGTTTTTGGATCAGCAACGAGGAATTTGTTACCGGCGACGACCGGCGGATAGAACGGGTACAAATCTCCGGGACCCGCAGCCTGGTATGCCTGGCGGGAGTTTCGGAGTACGGCTTTGAAAGCAAAAGTTCCGCCATGCCCCGTATCCTGGCCCAGACCGGCGGAGTCTGGTTTGTAACCGACGGCCTTTCCCCCTGGACGGAGGCCTCCAACCTGCAGCGCCGGAACGCCTCCCTGGTTTCGGGCCGCTACCGCGTCTACCTGGAACCCCAAAGCTTCGGCCCCTACGAAAACCTCCCCATGATCCGCAACACCGCGGGCGTGGGGACCGTTGCGCTGGTTCCAGGTATCCAGTACGAGCGGGAAGCCGCCCTCACAGACCTGCCGGAGGCCGCCACCGGGGTCTTTTCCCACGGCCTGCGGACAGGCCTAAGGGAAGTAGCCCTCTGTTTCGATTTGTACGATGACATAACCGGACTTCCCCAGGTACTGGACAGCCTGCGGCGTTTCGGCTTCCGGGCCACCTTTTTTCTTAACGGGGAATTTATCCGCCGTTACCCCGAAGCAGCCCGGATCATCGCCGCGGCAGGGCACGAGACAGCCTCCATGTTTTTTGCCCCCATCGACCTTTCCGACTCCCGTTTCCGCATCAACGCCGATTTTATTTCACGGGGACTAGCCCGGAATGAAGATGAATTCTACCAGGCCAGCGGGGGGGAACTCGCCCTGCTCTGGCATCCCCCCTACTACGCCAATTCCACCGAAATCGCCGCGGCCGCTGCCCAGGCAGGCTACCGTACCTCCGGCCTGGATGTGGACCCCATGGACTGGGTAAGCCGCGAAGAGGCACGCCGCCTGGGCATATCCCAGTACCCCGCCGCCGGCATGATTGACCGGATTATCGAAGCCAAACGCCCCGGTTCCATTATCCCCATACGGCTGGGCATCCTCTCCGGCGGCCGCTCGGACTACCTCTTTCTGCGCCTCGACGTCCTCCTGGACGCCCTGGTCCGCGCCGGCTACAGCGTAATCCCCGTCTCCACACTCATGGAACACGCCAGGTAGCGTCTGCCGGCCAGCTCCGGAGCGCATTGCCAAATTGTCCCGTTCCCCGTTTTCCTTGGCGTATTTACGAACCACTGTTGAAAAAATCAAAGAGAATCATGTAACTTCATTGAAAACCGGAAAAAAAAGCGATAAATTAGGTACAGTTATGTAGATAGAGGAGTTTTTGATGAAAAAGTTTGTGGAATTTTGGCGACAAAAGACCCATGTATCACAGGTGTTGTTTATTCTAGCCATGATGTACTGTGTCAGTTCCATAAATGTTCTGCTGCTTGCCCTGGGCGTAGTCCGCTGGATACCCCAGGCCTATTTGAACCCGCGGGTTCTTATCTGGTTTTCCATAATCAGCTTTGGCTTTGCCTTGTTGCTCTCCGCTTACCACTTCAGTACCTTCATCATCAGGCGAAAACGGAGAGACGATTATGAAGAGGCCTCCCTGACCAGGGATAAAACGGCGTAGGGCCGGGGATGAAACAGGTTTTTCAAGTAAACAGACCGGAATTGGCTTAAGTCCTGAAGCGTTAAGGCAGGTTGTAGTAAAAAGGTTGGTGTTCCATGAAGAAGTACCTTACAGGTGTTATGTTTTTATGTTCCGCTATGATGCTGTTTGCCCAGTCGCGGGACGACGTTACGGTATATGTTGCCCCGGTTACCGGGGGAATACCGGAACAGCAGATGTTTTTTGCGGAAAATTTCAAAATGGAACTTATGGGCGCCAACTATGCCGTAGTGGAAAACCAGGTGGATTCCGATTACACGATGAACCTTTCCATCTCCCAGGAGATTGAGGCCAGTTACGAAGATGAATACGGCCGTATGTTGGCGGAACAGATCATCAATATTCTTACGGTTTCGCTCCTGTCCACCGAAGACGCACGGGAGATCCTCCAGTTCTCCTGGGCCTTTGAAACCCTGGAAGAGATGTACGAATGGAACCTCCACCTTATCTATCAGGCTAT
>JAITJW010000027.1 GCA_031278715.1 Treponema sp.
CGGACGGACCTACCGGGAAGACCAGTTAGCGGAGTACACCGCGCTGACAGGATATGATACGGCAGGCTGTTTTTTGCTTGGCTAACTGGCTGATTGACAGGGCCGGCGCGTTGATAAAACATTTGCCTACACCAAAAACGATTATACCGCGCCGGGGGTCAAGCCCCGGCGGGCGGGGGCCAGGGGCTCGACCTTGACATCCGCTATCCCGATCCGGATAATGAAACAAATTTTTGGAGGTGTATATGCCCTTGACAATGAAATCCCTGACCGATTGTTACATCCTGAACAATGGAGTCAAAATTCCCTGTATTGGATTTGGAACATGGCAGACGCCGGAAGGGGTAAAGGCGGAACAGGCGGTTCTGACGGCCCTGAAGGTGGGGTACCGCCATATCGACACCGCCTCGGCCTACGAGAATCAGGTGAGCATTGGAAAGGCGCTGAAGCAAAGCGGCCTTAAGCGGGAGGAGGTCTTTGTTACCAGCAAGCTCTTCAACCAGGATCACGGATACGAAAAAACACTCGCCGCTTTCAAAAAGACCATGAAAGAACTGCAATTGGACTACCTTGACCTCTACCTCATCCACTGGCCCAACCCTGTCGCGTACCGGAATAACTGGGCCGAATTAAACGCCGAATCATGGCGGGCCTTTGAGGAATTCTACCGGGCCGGGCAGATCAGGGCCCTGGGGGTGAGTAATTTTCACGCCCATCATCTGGAAGCGCTGGCAAAGACGGCGGAGATTCCTCCGGCGGTCAACCAGATCCGTCTGTGTCCGGGGGATCCGAAACAGGAAGTGGTTACGTACAGCAGGGAGCAGAACATCCTTATCGAGGCCTACAGTCCCTTTGGCGGCAGCGGTGGCGGAAATCTCCTTAACGATCAGACTGTTGCGGGTATCGCAAAAAAATACGGTAAGTCCCCGGCCCAGGTCTGCCTGCGCTGGAGCCTGCAGAATGAATACCTGCCCCTTCCAAAATCGGTTACTCCCGACAGGATCGCCTCCAACACCCAGGTTTTTGACTTTGAACTTGATCAGGGCGACGTGGATCTCCTGACCGGTTTGAAGGGGTATCCCGATCCCTTCCCCCATCCCGATCATATTACCTGGTAGATTTTCTACCACGCCTTCCAAAATGTAGACACATTATGGAGCTATTCCCAAAACTCGGTTAGTTTTGGGAAAGCTTCTATGGACAGACTCTAATTATTCACAACGTACATAAGGAACAGGGAAAACGGCTGATGGAGGCCGCCGGTTTTACCGGCGCAAACCGCCGGCCAGAAGGTTGATCCCAAGGATCGTCAGGGCCATGTAAAGACCGGGAAACAGGATCAGCCAGGGGGCGCTGAACATGACGGTCTGTCCTTCCTGGAGGATGTTCCCCCAGCTTGGCCGGGGCGCCTGAATTCCGGCCCCCAGAAAACTCAGGGCCGCCTCGATGAGCATGGTTTGGGTGCAGGTAAAGCAGAACTGAACGGTCAGGGGGGAAAGGATGTTCGGCAGGATGTGGCAAAAGAGGAGCCGGCCCGGTCCTGCCCCCTGGAGCCGCGCCACCTGGATATAGGGCTGTTCCCGGACAACCAGGACGGCGGAACGGACCAGCCGCGCCATGACGGGGGTGGAACAGAGACCAAGGACGATGAACAGCCGGAAAGCGCCCCCTCCCAGGGCTGTTACCAGGGCAATGGCCAAGAGCAGGGCGGGGATGGATCGAAGGGCATCGCAAAAACCAAAGAGCAGGGCTTCCAGAATCCTGTTGACGCAGCCGTAAAGACCGATAAGCAGGGCAAGGATGCTGGACAAGACGCCGACGGAGAACCCCAGGCCCAGGGACATGCGGCCCCCCGCCAGTACCCTGGCCAGAAGATCCCGCCCCAGGCTGTCCGTACCGAACCAGTGTTCCGGTGACGGGGGCCGGAGCCGCTGGGCCATATCGATCCGGTAGGCGGCTTCCTCAAGGATCGGCGCGCCAATAAGCGAAAGGCCCAGCGACAGGGCGACAACAATAAACCCGGCAAAACCGGGCCCCGCCCGGAACTTCTTAAAGGCTGTTTCGCTCACCGGACATCCGTCTCTTCCGCCGGCTGCGGCCCCGAACCGGGGAGAAGCCTGATCCGGGGATCGGCCAGGGCGCAGAGAAGATCGATGAGCAGGTTCAGACCCTGGTTCACAAGGACAAACAGCAAAACTACAGCCTGAATTACCGGGAGGTCCCGCCGGCCAATGGAAGAAGCCGCCAGGGCCCCGATGCCGGGAATACCGAACAGGGACTCAAGCGCCGCGGCCCCCGTCAGGGCGCCGATAAAACCCTGCCCCAGGACGCTGAGTACCGGGGGCAGAACATTGGGAAGGGCGTGGCGCAGGGCCAGGACCCGTTCACCGGCCCCCTTGGACCGGGCGGCGCGGATATAGTCGTCGTCAAGGACGCCGGCCACGCTTGAGCGGATTATCCGGGCGAGCAGGGCTGCGTACATAAGGGCCAGGGCGATCCCCGGCAGAGCGATAGAGTGAAGGTGCGCCGCCATGCCCGCCTGGGGGGGGACGTAAAGGGCCGCGGGAAACCAGCGCAGCTTAACGGCAAAGACCAGGATCAAAAAAAGCCCCACAAGAAAACCGGGAACAGATACCCCGGCCAGGGCGATAAGGGAACAGGCCAGGTCCGCGAAACGCCCCCGTCTGAAGGCCGCGACAAGTCCCAGGGGAACGGCGATAAGGACACTGAACAGCAGGGAGAACAGGGCCAGGGAAAACGTAGGCCCCACGCGGCTTGCCAGAAGTTCAGCTACCGGCAGGCCGTTGGCGGCGGAATTCCCCAGGTCAAAACGGAAAAGCCCCGCAAGCCAGCGGACGTAGCGTCTGAGGATACCCAGGTCCAGCCCCATCCGTTCCCGCAGGGCAAGGATATCTTCGGCGGCAGCTTCCGGCCCCAGGATCAGCGCGGGCAGATCGCCGGGAACAAGGCATCCAATTCCAAAGACAAACACCGACACGAAGAACAGGACGGGTACGCACACAAGAACCCTGTGGACAAGGTACTTTGCCATAGTACATTACCTGATCGCGGCGTTCCAAAAATAAAGACCGTTAAACACCGTAAGTCCCTCTACCCTGTCCCGCCAGGCGTGGGTTTGGGAGAAGTGCCCCAGATTCACGACGGGAAGGTACTCCCAGGAGTAGCCCTGAAGGGCATCCCAGTATTCCCGGGCCTCCTCCCGGTTTTGGGCCGAATTAAAACCGCTGAGCAGCCGGGCCAGATGCGGATCGTCGGACCACCCGGGAAACGAGGGGCTAAAAAACAGTTTTAGTGAGGGAACGGGAACGGAATAAAAGCTGGAAGTGTAGATATCGTAGCGGGAGGGATCGTTACGGTACTGCAGGAGGGTCGTCCAATCCACCACCTCCATCCGCGCCTTGACGCCGATTCGTTCAAGCTGGGACATCAGGGCCAGGACTCCCCGGTCGGTGGTCCCCGGAACCGAGGTGAGGATCCGTATAGTCTGGCCTGAGTAGGCGCTTTTCTTTAACAGTTCCCGCGCCAGGTCAGGATCGGCCCGGTTGTAACGATCTTCCCCCGCGGAAGAATTCCAGTAGATCTGGGTGTCCTCCATGTACGAGGAACCCAGCGCGTACTGTTCCCCAAAAACCGCCTGCATAATTTCTTCCGCATCGAGGGCGGCGTTCAGCGCCTGCCGGAAATTCAAATCCGCGCAGGGACCCTGTTTTTTGTTGAAGATCAGGGTAAGGCTTCCCGCCTGGTAAGCAGCGGACATTATATCGCTTCGTCCCCCGATGGCGGGAAGATCGTCGTTGTCCACATTGTAATCCACATCAAACTGCCCCGTGAGGAGTCCGGCCACCCTCGTGGCGGCCTGGGGAACAACGTGGTAGTAGATCTCATCAACACGCGGATTCTTGTAGCCGGCCCAGCCGTCAACAGGTTCCCCCGGCGTACCGTAGGGAAGGTAGGCGGCGAATTTTTCCAGACGCAGGTACCGGCCCTCTTGCCACTCGGAAAAGCGGAAAGGACCGGTGCCGATGCAGGAACGCATAAAACCGCGGCTATCCTCATCGGCGCAGGCCGCGGCGCTGGTGATCACCGCGCTCTGGGGGGAACCGGCCATCATGTCGGGAAAGGTAACGGCGGGGGAAGAAAAACGAATCCGTACCAGATCGCCTGAAATTTCCTCAAAGCGGGAATCGCCGGCCAGTTCACGCGCGGGGGCGTAGGAATCGATCCAGCGGTTCATCGAGGCCACCACATCGGCGGCGCTCATGATCGACCCGTCGTGAAAGGGCACCCCCTTCCGCAAATGAAAACTCAGGGTTTTTCCATCCGGGGTAATTTCAAAACTCTCCGCCAGTTCGGGGACTACTTCCGATTGACTGTTCAGTGTAACAAGTTTTTCCCATACCTGCCCGGCCCCTATCTGCCGCGCGATAAGGGTACTGTTTTTGTGCAAATCAAGGGAGGGGGATTCCTGCATCACCGCTACATGGAGGACTTTTGGGGCGGGCTCCTGAGTACGCTCCCCCCTACCCAGGGCGAAAACCCGAAAGGTCAGGGCAAGGCCAAGGACAAGCGGCAGAGGGCGGCAGGAATAACGAAACCGGTAGAAACGGCCAAAACGGTGAACCATAGGGTATCATACAGGAAAAGCGGCGGTTGACAAAGGGGAGCCGGGGCACGGAAAATGTCTGCATGCGAATCATAGAGGCGGAAACGTTAAGTGAAACTGTAAAAAGACTGTTCATCAAGGCCAACCGGGAACTTCCCGCGGATGTACGGGAACGTATCCGCGCCTGCCGGGACCGGGAGACCTGGCCGGCGGCGCGGGAAAGCCTGGACCGAATCATTGAAAATTTTGAGATTGCGGAACAAGATCGCATCCCCATTTGCCAGGACACGGGGATGGCCTGTGTGTTTCTGGAACTTGGCGTCGGCGCCCTTGTTAACGGCGACATCAGCGAGGCCGTCAACGAAGGGGTCCGCCGGGCCTGCCGGGAAGGGTACTTAAGGGCTTCGGTGATCGCCGACCCGCTGCGGCGCAGCAATACCGGCGACAACAGCCCCGCGGTGCTTTACCTTGATCTTGTAAAAGGGGAAGGTCTTGGAGTTACCGTAGTGCCAAAGGGTTTCGGCAGCGAGAACATGAGCCAAATCAGGATGCTCTCCCCTTCGGACGGTATCGAGGGGCTTAAGGCCTTTGTCGTCTCCGCGGTGGAACAGGCGGGGCCCAACCCCTGCCCCCCGGTGGTGGTGGGGGTCGGCATTGGAGGCACATTTGACCGGGTCGCGCTGCTGGCAAAGAAGGCCCTGCTGCGGCCCCTGGGGAAAGCCCACGGCGATCCGTTTTACGCGGAACTTGAAGCGGAACTGCTGGAAAAAATAAACGCCCTGGGCATAGGGCCCCAGGGTTTTGGCGGCCGTACCACGGCCCTCTCTCTGGCCATCGAGTTTATGCCCACCCACATCGCGGCCCTGCCCTGCGCGGTGAACATCAACTGCCACGTAAGCCGTCACGCTCAGGAGGAACTGTAATGCCCGCGGATCCCGTGCCGCTTTACCGGATTGATCTTCCCCTTACCAGGAAAATAACCGCCCCCCTTAAGGCGGGGGACCGGCTTCTCCTTTCCGGCCTTCTCTACACCGCCAGGGACGCTGCCCACAAACGGCTGGACACCCTGCTTGACCAGGGGAAACCCCTCCCCTTCCCCCTTGAGGACGCCTGCATCTACTACACCGGCCCCAGCCCGGCAGCTCCGGGGAGACCCATCGGATCGGCGGGCCCCACCACAAGTTACCGTATGGACGCCTGGGCGCCCCGGCTTTTGATGCTGGGCCTGCGGGGGATGATCGGCAAGGGGGAACGTTCCGCCGAGGTGATACGGGCCATTAAATGGGCGGGGGCGGTTTACCTGGGGGCCATTGGCGGCGCCGGGGCCCTCCTTTCCGCGTGTATCACCAGTTCCGAAACAATCGCGTTTGAGGACCTGGGAACTGAGGCAATCCGGCGCCTTACCGTAAAGGACTTCCCCGTTACCGTGGTCATCGACAGCCGGGGGGAAAACCTCTACCGTAACGGGCGGCATGGCTACCTTCAATACCGGCCCTAATTCTGAATTACCAGCATTAAAAAACGCATACTTTCAAGACTGGAACCGTAATAACGTAAGCCGCAGGTACTATGCCAGGGTGGAGGGGGAAAACTTTACCATATCGTCCAGAATCCTGGTCTCCGCGGCGAGCAGGGTCTTGCGGTACTCCCCCGCCCGTTTTTCCTTTAGTTTGTCCAGGACTTTGCGTTCCCGCGAGGCTTCCAGAAACACCGCCCGCGCTTGTTCCACCCTGGCCTGGGCCTGGGCGGCCTCTTGTAACAGTTCTTCTTTTGTTTGATCAAGGCGCCGGATATAGAGATCGCAGCTCCGGTAATAATCGGCCAGGTTTCCCGACGCGGCGGGGGCTTGGGGATTCCGGTACTCGTCCCAGGCCCTGCGGCTGAGGAGGGCCAGTTCTTTAAGCCGGTTCTCGATGGCGCTTAGTTCCCCAACGGCCCTGCCCAGGGCCAGTTCAGTTTCCTGTTCCCGGTAAGCCTTGAGTTCCAGAATTTTTTCCAGTGAGAACTGAAAACGCCTCATACCATCCCCTTTGTCTCATGAGCCGGAATTGGCATTTCCGCAATATTCCCCAGGGCATCAAGGGTCGAAGAGAGGGAACAGCTCTCCTCAATACCCTGGACAAGAAAATCCCGGATGGCCGGATGTTTTTCAATGGCCGCGTCAATGTCTGCGTTAGAACCTTTGTGATAGGCCCCCACGTTAATAAGGTCCTCCGCCTCCGCGTAGACGGCCATAGAGCGACGGACGGCCAGGGCCGCGGCGGCGCTTTCCTTTCCTGAGACCTTCATGGCCTTACGGGAGATGCTTTGCAGTACATCAATGGCAGGATAATGACCGGCCTGGGCCAGGTTCCGGGAAAGAACGATGTGGCCATCCAGGATCCCCCTGACCGTATCGGCTACCGGTTCGTCCATGTCGTCCCCTTCCACCAGAATGGTATAAAAACCGGTAATGGTTCCCCGCTCCGAGGTACCGCAGCGTTCCAGGAGTTTGGGCATCGTGTCAAACATACTGGGCGGGTAACCCCTGGTGACGGGAGGCTCCCCGCTGGAACGCCCTATCTCCCGCTGGGCACGGGCCACACGGGTAATTGAGTCGAACAGGAGCATCACGTTAAGTCCCTGATCCCTAAAGTACTCCGCCACCGCGGTAGCCGTATAGGCGCCCCGCAACCGCGCCAGGGGCGGTGAGTCGGAGGTACTAACCACGATCACCGAGCGGGCAAACCCCTCCTTCCCCAGATCGTTTTCAATAAATTCGATAACTTCCCGGCCGCGTTCCCCGATAAGGGCGACAACATTAACATCGGCGCTGGTGTTCCGGGCGATCATCCCCAGCAGCGTGGATTTTCCGACACCGGAACCGGCGAAGATACCCATGCGCTGTCCCCGGCCCACGGCAAGAAGTCCGTCTATGGCCCGGACCCCGGTAACAATCCTGTCGCTTACCTGGGGCCGGCTAAGTGAGTCCGGGGGTTTTGCCATAACCGGATAACGGACGGTTCCCTCAATGCTTTCTTTGCCGTCCATCGGGTTTCCCATATAGTCCAGCACCCGGCCCGTAAGTTTCCGGGAAACCGGCACTTCCAGCGCGGCGCCGCTGGCAATAACCCGGTCCCCAATTTCAATACCGGCGGTTTCCCCGTAGAGCATAAGCTGGACAGTGTGATCACGAAGGCCCACAACTTCCGCAGCGATAAGGTTCTGCCCTCCCTCCGCGGAGATTTGGCAAATTTCCCCAACCGTAGCCTGGGGGCCCCGGCTTTCCACAAGGATATCCTGTACCCTGGAGACCCTGCCCACGCATTTGATAGGATCGGTACGCTCGGCGGTCTTCCGGTATTTGGCGAACAGGGCTTCCATGCTGCTAGACCTCTTCGCCGGACGCGGTTTTTTCCGTTGCCGGAGAAACCGGCCCCGATTTTTCCGGCAACGGTCTCTCCGGGCCGGGACTTCCGGCCGCGGGTTTCGGCCTGGCCTTGATGGGGGAGATCTCCAGAATCCTGGACTCCAGTTCCGCAAGCTGGCTGCTTATACGGGCGTCGATCTCCCCAAAATCGGTCTCAATTATACAACCCCCGCTGTCCACGGTGGAATCTTCCTGTACCTGTATGCCCTTCACCCCTTCCATCATCTGGATAAAATTCTTGGTATGGGCGGTGGTCAGGCTGAGATCCGCCATGTTCACGCGGATAATCACGTTCCCGCGGGTCTTTACTTTACGCAGGGCCTGGACCACATTCTGGAGGATCACAGTCCGTTGATTCTCGGTGATCGTCTTTACCACCTTGCGGGCAAGGAGAAGTACCAGATCGACAATCTCCTGCTCGGTCTCTGCAAGGATCTCTCCCCGCTTGTCCTGGGCCCGCTCAAGGACCGTCTGGGTACGCCGGATAAGCCTTTCGACCTCCGCCTTACCCTGGGCAAAACCCTCTTCCATGCCCGCGCTCCGGGCCGCGTCAAGGGCCTCTTTTTTTTCACCCTCCAGGCTAAGCCGGGATTCCTCTTCCCGCTTGCCGATGCTCTCCTCAGCTTCGGCGATGATCCTCCGGGCCTCCGCTTCCGCCGCCTCTTTTGCCGCCTCCGCTTCGATCTTTCCGGATTCCGTCCGGCGGGCGGCCTCCTGCCCGGCATCGGCCAGGATCCGCTCCGCCTCGGCACGGGAAGCGCTGATCAGGGCCTCCCGTTCCAGAGCCCACTGGGACTTAAACTCTTCCGCCTCCCGCCTTAGATCATCCGCTCTGGGACCGGAATAAATTTCCTGGGGGCTGGTAACTTCCACCACCTCTTCCTTGGGGGCAAGATGGGCAAGTTCCGCAAAAGAGGTAGGAGAGGGCAGAACAATCCGGGGGCCGTTACTTGTTATCTCAGTTGATCTAAAAACTGTCTTTGCCACAATCGACTCCCCCGGCACTCTGCTGCGCTTCGCACATAAACTTCTTAAACAACCAGCTCATCTTCGCCTGAACGGGCGACCACGATTTCCCCGGTATCCTCCAAATGGCGGATAATCGAAACGATCTTTTGCTGGGATTCCTCAACGTCTTTAAGGCGAAGCGGGCCCATATACTCCATGTCTTCCTTAAGCATACCGGCGGCCCGCTTACTCATGTTGCGGAATATTTTATCCTGCACCTCGGTGTCCACCGACCTAAGGGCCTTGGCAAGTTCCTGGGAATCCACTTCCCGCAGTACCTTCTGAATGGCCCGGTCGTCCAGCATGACAATATCCTCGAAGACGAACATCCGTTTCTTGATATCTTCCGCCAGTTCCGGGTCTTCATCTTCCAGAGCCTCGATGATCTGTTTTTCCGATGCCCGGTCAACCAGGTTGAGGATCTCCACGATGCTGTCAACACCGCCGGCGGTGGTGTAGTCTTCGCTGGACAGGGTTGAAAGCTTTTTCTCCAGTACCCGTTCAACTTCCCGCAGAACTTCCGGACTGGTACGGTCCATCGTGGCAATACGGCGGGATACGTCGCTCTGCACTTCGTTGGGAAGATTCTGCAGAATTACCGAGGCCTTGTTCGGTTCCAGATAGGCCAGGATAAGGGCAATGGTTTGGGGATGTTCCTGCTGAATGAAGTTCAAGAGGTGCGCCGGATCGGTACGGCGGATAAAGTCGAAGGGCCGTACCTGCAGGCTGGAGGTAAGGCGGTTGATAATGTCGATGGCCTTCTGGCTTCCCAGGGACTTTTCCAGGAGTTCCCTGGCATAGTCGATGCCCCCGGTGGTGATGAACTGGTTGGCCATCATCAGTTCCTGGAACTCCTGAAGGATGGCATCCTTCTGTTCAGGCTCGATGGTCTCCATCCGGGCAATTTCGAAAGTCAGGGTTTCAATCTCATCTTCCCGCAGGTATTTGAAAATCTCGGCGGAAATTTCCGATCCGATGGAAACAAGAAAAATGGCCGCTTTTTGCCGCCCGTTAAATTCCTTGGCGCCTTTCTTTTTGCCCGCCGCCGGAGCCGGCGCCCCTGGCCCACCCGCCGCTGCCGCTGCTGCTGCTTTCGCCATGTTTTATTCCTCCAGAAGCCATGTTCTGATAAGCTGAGCCACGTCTTCCGGATGCTCCTTGGCCATGTTGGCCACATTTTCCTGAAGATCCAGCCGCGCCCGCTCCTCAACGGAGATGGACACGTCAACTCCCTCTTCTTCCGCCTGGGCTATGGCGCTTTCCCGTATTGCCTGTTCCCGCCTGGCCCGCTCATCCTCGGCAAGCCGCCGCCGGCGTTCCATCTCCCGGCTGATCGCCCGGAAAACGATGAACGAAATCAAAAGGACGGCCACACCGATGAGGAATATCAACAGGGTGGTTTGGAACTGCTTCTGCCGGAAATACGCGGCGTCTTCGGCCTGGAACTGGACGGTCCTGTCAAAGGGGATGTTCTGAACGGTTACCGAATCCCCCCGCGCGGCGTTGTAGCCTATCGCGTTCTGCACCAATAGCTGGGCGGAACGGATCTGTTCCGCGGGGACGGGAACATAATCCCGCTCGATGGAACCGTCCAGGGCAATGACGGGGTTCTTTTTGTCGTCGTACTTCCGCTTCCACTGTCCGTCAATGTTCACCGAAACGGTAACCCGGTCTATTTGGGGACTCCGTTCCTCCTGCGATTTTTCACTGTTGACCACCTCGTTATGGACCCTGGTTTCCTGCGTCATGGAACCGTAGAGATTCGACATGTCTTTGAACGCGGGAGCGGTCTGGCCTTCTACACCCGCAGGTCCTTCGGGGTTAAAGCCGGTTCCCGTCCAGGTGGTATCGGAAGTACTTTCCGAAATAGTGATGGAATCCAGCAGTATCGAATCGTCATAGGCCAGGCCGGGGGTCTGCGCCTTCTTGATGATAGGGGAATACGTTTCCCGCGCAATACTCTTCTGCGACATATCCATGTCAAGCTTGATATTCAGATCCCGGACCCGGTCAGAGCTAAACGTAACCTGTAAAGCGGCAAGTATCTGGGAACGGTACTTCGCCTCCAGGGTCTGGATAATTTTGGCCTCCCGCTCGATCAGCGTAAGCCGATCCGCGGCCGCCATGTTCTCAAAATCATTAAGAACATTCCCCCCCTGATCGGTAATAACGATGTTGGTGTCCGTCAGCCCTTCAATGGCAAAGCGGAGCAGTTTTTGGATACCCTCGATCTTCTTGCGGTTGGTGATAATATCGCTTCCGGGCCGGGGCGTAATAATAACGCTTGCGGTAGTCGGGTTCTGCTCGGAACGGAACAGGGTCCGTTCAGGAAAGACTACCGTTACATCGGCATCGTCTATTTCGTCAAGGGCTTTGATGTGATCGGTAACCATCTGGGTCTGGGCACGGCGAAAGTTGACATTCCGCTCAAAGTCCGTAATGGTCCAGCGTTCCTGGTCAAAGATCGCCCACGGATCCGTTCCTGTGGGAATGAGATCTTCCCGCACAAGAATGGATCTAAGCCGCCGGGCCGTCTGCTCGTCGGCAACCTGAATTACCCCCGCCGCCGTTACCTGTGCCCGCACTCCTTCCTGGTTGATCCTGGTTATGATCTGATCACGGACCGCCTCATCCTGAATAGGTACGTCAATAACGGCCACCATCGTAGGAGACGAAGAGACCGAAAGCAGGGCGACAATGCCCCCTATGGCCACCAGTACTATTGCGCCCAGAATGATCCGCTGCGTTAACGTGAATTTCTTCCACAGGCCCTGGATTTGGGCCGCCAGTTTTTTTAACCACTCCATATTCCCCCCCCGGATATGTACGGCTCTACCGTAAATTGTTTGCTATAAAATGTTTATCACCGTGTATTGATGATATCTTTCCAGCCCTGCACAAGGCGACTCAAAATATTGCGGCTAATGTCCAGGGCCATACTTGCCTTGGCCTCCGCAATGGTAATATCGTGAATATCCACCGAATCCGGTTCGGTAATGGCCTTTTGCGCCAGATCGGAGGCAAAAACATCCATTTCCGACACCTGATCCAAGGCCCGGAGCATAGTTTCCTCAAAGGAACCCGCCCGTGTTACCGCCCCCGCGCCGGTGATTTCTTCAAGTCCGATAATGCTTTCCCCGACCGCCCCGGTAAAACCACCCGGCTTTGTAAAGGCATCCGCCGTCAGATGTTTTTCATTGGTCAGTTTCATGGCCAGATAGCCGGATTCCTGGGCGGCCAGGTAGCCTGAGTCAATACTGTTGATATTCATAGTTCCCTCCCGTTTACGTTTGCGTTACCATTTCCCCGGCAACGCGTTCCTCTTATCAGCGGTTCCCTATTTCAAGGGCCCGCTGGAACATGGACTTGGATCCGTCGATAATCGACGCGTTGGCCTCGTAGGCGCGGCCGGCGGCAATGAGGTCTACCATCTCGGTAACAATATCCACATTGGGCATTTCCACATAACCCGCCCTGGGTCCCGACTTGATCGCGTCCGGATGGGTAGGATCGTAGACCAGCTTGTTTTCCGATGTGGTATCTTTCTGAATCTCCAAAACCCTTACGCCCTTTCCCTTGCCGTTATCCAGGGAATCGGGCAGGAAGGGGGACCGCCAGTAGGGACCTTCGGTAATGGGCCGCATGATCACGCGGCTGCGGCGGTAGGGCCCCCCTTCACTGGTACGGGTGGTGGATACATTGGCGATATTATCCGCAATTACATCATGCCGGAGCCGTTCGGCGCTCATCCCCGTGGCGGCGATACTGATTGAGCTGAAAATTCCCATAAACGATCCTCCTTATACGCCTACCGCAAGGCCCGGCTTATCTGATCAAATTCAAAGGCCGTGGCCTGGGTGAGGAGCGTATAACTCATCTCATTCTCCAGGGCAGCGGTCAATTCCTGTTCGGGGTCTACGTTGTTCCCGTTGTTGTTGTAGGTGCTGGTATAGTCCAAAACCCGCCGGGGCTCCACGTCCCGGTAATCCCGTTCCCGCCAATTGGGAATGTGCCGCGGATCGGTCAGGTTAAGTTCCAGGGCCGGCCTGTCCTGTTCGGTGTCCAGCGCCCTCTTCAACTCGGATTCAAAATTTACAATCTGCCGCTTGTAGTTAGGAACCTGGGAATTACTCATGTTGTGGGCAATCACATCCCGGCGAATCAGACTGGCATCCATAGCCCGGTGCAGCAGATCTACCGTCTTTTCAAAATTGTTCGTTGTCATGGTTCTGACCCTCCCCTTTGATCATCGGTTTTTTTTCCGTCCGGATTTAGAGTATATACTTACCCAAATCCTGATCTTTCACTACCCCGGCAAGTTTCTCATCGACATACTCCGGGGTAATGGATATTACCGCCGGGGCAACATCCGGCGCCTCAAAAGAAATTTCCTCCAACAGGGTTTCCATAATCGTATGGAGCCTCCGGGCCCCGATGTTCTCCAGCCTGGAATTTACATCCGCCGCCAGGGCTGCAAGCCGCTTTATGGCATCGGGAGTAAAGCTGACCTCAATACCCTCGGTGGAAAGGAGGGCGACGTACTGTTTGGTCAGGGCGTTCTTGGGTTCCGTAAGTATCCGTAAAAAGTCCTCCTCCCCCAGGGAATCCAGTTCCACCCTCAGGGGGAAGCGGCCCTGCAGTTCGGGGATAAGGTCCGAAGGCTTACTGATGTTAAAGGCCCCCGCGGCGATAAAGAGGATATGACTGGTATCGACGGGCCCCCACTTGGTATTCACCGTGGCCCCTTCCACAATGGGAAGAATATCCCGTTGCACTCCCTCGCGGCTTACATCAGGGCCGCCGCCCCGCTGACCCTTGACCGCTATTTTGTCGATCTCGTCAATAAAGACGATGCCCGTCTCTTCAACCCGCCGCCGGGCTTCATCTCCGGCCCGGTCCCAGTCGATAAGTTTCTCCGCCTCCTCGTTAATCAGAACCTCGCGGGCCCGTTTGACGCTGAGAACCTTGTTCTTCTGACTCCCCCCCAGGACATTTACCAGTTCGGAAATACCGGTCCCAAATTCACCCAGGCCGGTCATCACGTCCATGCCGGGGAACTGGGGGGTCTGGTTTACCGAAATTTCCACGGTACGATCCTCAAGCTTTCCTTCCCGAAGCATGCCCCTGAGTTTTTCCCGCGTGGCATTGTCCTTTACGCCGGATTCATGTCCGGCTTCTCCGGCTTCCGGCGATTCGGCTTCCCCCTGCGCGGGGTCTTCGTTGTCCGGGGATTGTTTCACAATGGGAAAACCTACCTGAATGGCGGCCCCCATGATCCCCGGCTGCCCGTGGTTGCTGATGGAAAAGGGACGAACCATCGAAGAGGCTTTGGACTTAGACTCCCGGGCTCTCCTGCCCGGCAGCGGCAGCAGCAGATCCAACAGGGCCTCTTCCGCCCTTTTCTCCGCCTCCACCTTTACCTTCTCCTGCATCTCCTGTTTCACCATTTGGAAACTCACCGCCGCAAGATCCCGGATCATGGACTCCACATCCCGCCCCACATACCCCACTTCGGTATATTTGGTGGCCTCCACCTTGATGAAGGGGGAGAGGACCAGCTTGGCAAGCCGGCGGGCAATCTCAGTCTTCCCCACACCCGTAGGGCCGATCATGAGAATGTTCTTGGGGGTAATATCTTCCCGCATATCCGGATCCAGTTTTAAGCGCCTGACCCGGTTCCTCAGGGCTACCGCTACGGCCCGCTTGGCCTTCTTCTGCCCCACAATGTACTTGTCCAGTTCCACCACTATTTCCCGTGGCGAAAACTCCTCCCCGCGCAAGAGCGACTTATCCACCCCGGTCTGATCTTCCTTCATGATCTGATCTCCCATTATGATAATTCCTCAACTACGATCCGGTTATTGGTGTAGATGCAGATGCTTCCTGCAATACTAAGGCTTTTTTCCGCAATTTCCAGGGCGGAAAAATTACTCCCCGCAAGAAAGGCCAGGGCCGCGGCGTAGGCGTAGTTCCCCCCCGATCCGATGGCAAGGGCATCTGCCTCCGGTTCGATTACATCCCCCGTCCCCGATATAAGAAGGGTAACGCTCAGATCCGCCGCCAAAAGCAGGGCTTCCAGACGCCGCAGGGTCCGGTCGGTCCGCCATTCCTTGGCCAGTTCCACCGCCGCCCTGCGGAGGTCGCCGGAGTACTCCTTAAGTTTTTCCTCAAAGCGGTCGAACAGCGTAAAAGCGTCGGCGGTGGCTCCGGCGAAACCGCAGAGGACTTTACCCTCCGCCAGACGGCGTACCTTACGGGCATTGTGCTTCATCACCGTCTCCCCCAGTGTTACCTGCCCGTCTCCGGCCATAGCAACCTTGCCGTTACGGCGCACCGCCAATACCGTTGTGGACCGTATCTCCACGTTCCTGTTATGTTTCACTCCCTGCTCCTTGTCCAACAGGCTGCTAGCCATGAGGATGCGCCTTCGCGTAAACCTTCTTGAGCCGTTCAATATCCACATGGGTATAACGCTGGGTAGTGGAAAGGCTGGCATGGCCCAGCAGTTCCTGTACCACCCTTACATCGCAGCCCGAATTTACCAAATGGGTGGCAAAACTGTGGCGCAGGCTGTGCGGATGAATACGCTTTCCCAAACCGGAACGCTCCGCATATTTGGTGATGATCCACCGCACGCCGGGAACCGAAATGGCCCCGCCGTTACGGTTAACAAAGACCCGGTCTGCCGGCTGTTTCCCGTCCGCCTTAATTCGATTTTGCCGTTCCGGCAGGTAGATTGCCAGAGCCTCCCGTGCTTCATCGGAAAAAAACACAAACCGCTCCTTGTTTCCCTTGCCGATAACGCGTCCGCCTCCAAAGTCAGGTTCAAGTCTGGACAGGGAAAGGGAAACCAGCTCGGAGATACGCAAGCCCGCAGAGTACATGGTCAGGATCAGGGCCTTGTCGCGGGAGGGCCACAGGATCCCCGCGGTTTCCGGAAGCACGGCAAAACGGGCCATTTCCGGTTCCCAGAGAAAACTGGGCAGGTTCTGGGGACTTTTCATGTTCCGCAGGGTATCGCAGGGATTATCCTGGCGGCGGCCAAAACGGATCATCCAGCGGTAGAAACCCCGGATAGAAGACAGGGCCCGGTTCACGCTTACCGCGGCGGTCCCTTCCGCGCTCTGATCGGCAATAAAACCCCGCAGCTCTCTAATATCCAGTTTCTCCAGATTCAGATCAAGGTTGACGCAATAGGCGGAAAAATGGGCAAGATCTTTCCCGTATGCTTCAATAGTCCGGTCAGAAACGCCCCGTACCGCCTTCAAATAGGAAAGGTACTCCTGGATTACAGCGGGACAGTCCTCTGCAGAGGAAAAACCTGTACCCTGAGCCGCTTTATTCTTCATGTTCACCGCCTTCCCCGGGATCAACGCCCCCCACTTCCTCATCATCACTGTGGAGGTAATCACAATCCGGGTTAATACACGCTTTATGGTAACCGTTCTTTTTGTCGTACTTCTCTACCAGGAACTGACCGCACTTGGGACAATCCTGGTTGATGGGTTTGTAATGGCTGATAAAATCGCAGGCCGGATAATTCACACAGCCGTAGAATTCCTTGCCCCTGCCCCGGTTTTTCCGGGCTACAACGTCTCCGCCGCACTTGGGACATTTTGCCAGCGGAATGGATTTGGTATTCCTGCACTCCGGGAAACCGGAACAGGCAAGAAAAAACCCAAAGCGGCCCAGTTTCTTCAGCATGGGCTTGCCGCATTTTTCACAGACATAATCGGTAGGCTCATCCAGCGAACCTTTATAGGATTCCAGAGTCTTCCCTACCCGATCCAGACGGTCCTTAAAGGGATCCCAGAATTCCCGGATCATGTCCGGCCACTTAATGGCGTTATCTTCCACCTTGTCAAGCTTGTTTTCCATGTCGGCGGTAAAGGCGGCGTCAACATAGCGGGGAAAGTACTCCACCAGCATGTCGTTTATCAGTCTGCCCAACACCGTGGGAACCAGCTGCTTATTGGACCGGGTTACGTAGTAGCGGTCCAGAAGCACCGAAATAATCGGCGCGTAGGTGGAGGGCCGGCCAATACCTTTTTCCTCCAGAACCCGCACGATGGACGCATCGGTATAGCGAGGTGGCCCCTGGGTAAAGTGCTGGTCGGGGTAGAACTTGTCCACATTCACCTTGTCCCCGGTTTTAAGGGAGGGGTAGGGATCGCCTTTTTCCTCCTTGCTGGAGAGCAGCTTAATAACCTTGTAGAATCCCTTTTCGATAAGTTTAGTCCCCGTGATCCTGAACAGGGCCTCTCCCGCGGCAATATCGGCGTTTAGGGACCGGTTTTTGGCGTTGTTCATCTGGCTGGAAACAAAACGTTCCCAGATAATCGTGTAGAGCCGCAGCTGATCCCGGCTCAGGTACTCCTTTACCGAGTCGGGGGTATAGTCTACAAACGTGGGCCGGATCGCCTCGTGGGCGTCCTGGGCCTTTTTTCCGACCGAGTATTCGTTTGGTTTCTGGGGAAGCTCTTCGGGGTAATTTTTGCCCAGCCAGTCCCGCAGTTCGTCAAGGGCGGTTTGGGAGATCCGCACCGAGTCGGTACGCATGTAGGTGATAAGCCCAACACGGGAGGCGCCGATATTGATCCCTTCGTACAACTGCTGGGCCACCTGCATGGTCCTGCGGGCCGTAAAGTTCAGGCGGTTGGCCGCGGTCTGCTGCATCTGGCTGGTGGTAAAAGGGGGCCGGGGCCGCACGATCCTGTCGGTCTCCCGGATTTCCCCGACCACGCAGTCGGCGTTTTTAATCTCGTCAATAATTTTATTAACCGATTCTTCGGTTTTAAGTTCCGGCTTGGCCCCGCGCCAGCTTACCAGCTGGGCGGTAAACGCGGAACGCCCAAGCTTAAAGTCCGCGTCCAGGGTCCAGTACTCTTCCGGGGTAAAGGATTCCACCTCCTTCTCCCGTTCGCAGATTATCCGCAGGGCCACGGACTGCACCCTTCCCGCGGAAAGACCGTTTTTCACTTTCTTCCACAAGAGCGGCGAAAGGTTGTACCCCACCAGGCGATCCAAAACCCGCCGGGCTTTTTGGGCGTTTACAAGGTCTTCGTTGATCTCCTGGGGTTTTACCACCGCTTCCCGGACAACCTGGGGGGTAATCTCGTTGATGCTGATCCGCCGGACCGGAACCTTGTCGGTTTTCGCGGCAATGGCGTTTTTAAGGTGCCAGGCAATGGCCTCCCCCTCCCGGTCCGGGTCGCTGGCCAGGAGAACCATGCCGGATTTTTTTGCATCCCCCTGCAGTTCCTTCAAAAGTTTTGAACGCCCCCTGACGGTAATATACTCAGGCTCAAAATTGTGATCCACGTCGATGGCAAGCCGGGACTTAGGTAAATCGATCAGATGGCCTATACAGGCCTTTACGGTATACCCTGAACCCAGTATCTTCTGAACCGTCTCCGCCTTGTGGGGAGATTCCATGATGATAAGGGTCTTTTTCTCCGGCTTTTTGGCGGATTTTTTGCGGATGCCGCGCGGTACAGCCTTCCTGGGCTTGGGGTTTTCTGTTTTATTCGTCTCTGTTTTTACTGCCATTCGTTTTTTCCTTCAAAACACTACACGCAGGGCCTTTAGGTTATCGCCAACTGCCGGGCCAGGGAATCGGCAAGGGCCCTGCCGGTGGAAGCGCCGCAGGCTTCTGCTTGTTCCACTTTTTCCTCAATACCCCATTCCCGTAATATATCAGAAGCAAAGGAGATGATCTTAGCCCCCTCTCCCGCCAAACGGGCGGTCCCTTCGGCCCCCAGGCCCGCGGACGAAACCCAAAGATCCCGGCCGTGTTCCAGGGCAAAGCGGGCGGTTATCAGGGCCCCCGACGCGGCGGGGGCTTCCACAATCAGGGTCCCCCTGACCATAGCGGAGATGATCCGGTTGCGGGCGGGGAAGTGCCACTTCCGCGGTTCCGTACCGGGGGGATACTCCGAAAGAATACCCCCGCCGCCTTCCAGAATCCTCCGCGCCAGCGGACGGTTCGATGAAGGGTATATCTCATCCACCCCGGAACCCAGGACCGCGTAGGTTTTGGCCCCTCCTTCCAGGTTTCCCCGGTGGGCTGTGGCGTCAATACCCAGGGCAAGGCCCGAAACAACGGAAATACCCTGAAGTCCAAGGCCACGGCCTATATCAAAGGCCGCTTTAAGGGCCGCGGCCCCGGGTTTCCGGGTTCCCACGATGGCCGCCGCCGGTTTATCCGCATCGGGCAGGGCGCCCCGGTAAAAAAGCAGGGCCGGCGGATCGTAGATCTCCCGGAGCAACGGCGGATAGGAGGCGGATACCAGGGACACCCAGCGGATGCCCCGCTTTGCCGCATTCGCGGCGTCCCGTTCCGCATCCCGGCGGACCTCATCCATAGCGGTATACCGCTTAAGGGGGCGGCCCAGCAGGGCTTCCAGATCGGGGCCGGACATGCGGACCAGATCATCTTCCCCCATGAGTTTCCTGCAAAGTTTCCCCCGTTCGGCCGGCTTTATGTCCGGTATACGGATTATCATCAGATCAAGCAAACCGCGGTCCATCATCGTATCTGCCCTAAAATATAATCCCGGTTGTTCCGGGCCTCGGCCTGTTTCGCGGTATCCTTCGTCGATACCACAATACGGTCGTACAGATCCACCGCCTTTTCATAATTGGCAATCATATAATACGCACGGGCCAGGGCAAACATGGCGTCCGCATCCCGGCTCATAAGTTCCAGATACCTTTCCAAGTGGGGGACAGCCTCCGCCGGCCGTTCCAACTCAAACGTATAGAGTATCCCCAGGCCATAACGGGGCTTGGCATACTCGGTGTCAAGTTCAATGGCCCGCAGATAGGCCCGTTCCGCCATAGTAAAATAATGATTCTGCTCGGCCTGAAAACTCATCTGAGACGGGGAAAACCCAAGGGCGTTCTTCGCCACAATTGCGGCGGAAACCCCGGTAAGATAAAAAATAGTCGGATCCTCCCCGTTGTAGCGGATCGACATATCCAGCGCGTCCAGCGCGTCCCGGTGCATCCCCTTGTCGGCCAGCCGTACCGCCAGTATTTTCCAGTAGGTGCCGGTCTGGGCGGCATCCCGTACATGATCTTCAAGCGCCTCTTCATAGATGGCGATGGCCTTGCGCAGTCCATCAATCGTAACAGGTATCCCTCCACGGGGGCTCAATTCCGCGATACGCCGCGCCAGTTCGTAACGGTTTTTTTGCCGCCCGGCAAAGTACAGCCCCAGGATCATGCCGGCAATCACAAGGACTACCGCCAGGCCCAATACATTTCCCCGTTTCCACTTCACGTCTTCGTCTCCCGCAGGGCCGTGTCTTTTCCCAGTCTGGGCAGGAATTTCCGGTGGTTTTCCCTGAGCAGAGAAACATCCACATGGGTGTATATCTGGGTGGTGGCAAGATCGCTGTGCCCCAACAGCGCCTGCACGGAGCGGAGATCCGCCCCGCCGGAAAGTAATTCGGTAGCAAAACTGTGCCGCAGCGCGTGCAGATGGGAACTGGTCCCTGCCAGGGACGTAAACCGGGCATAATTTTTCCATATTCCCTTTCGGGACAGACGTTTTCCGGAACGGCCGACAAACAGGGCCCGGCTGTGGCGGTGCTTCACAAGGCTGGGCCGGGATTCCTTCAAATAACGCCGCAGCCAGGAAGCGGCTACATCCCCAAAAACCACAAGCCGTTCCTTGTTCCCCTTGCCTTTTACCCGGGCAATTCCGCCGCCTTCTGCAGTACCGGAATGGGGATCGGGCAGTTCAAGATCCCGCAGGTCAAGGGACACCGCCTCGGAAACCCTTAACCCCGCGGAATAAATAAGCTCAAAAATCGTCCGGTCCCGCAAACCCAGGGGAGTCTCGCTGTTCACCACGTTCAGGAGACGTTCCACCGTTTCCCGGGAAAGTACTTCCGGCAGGCGAAGGGGCCGCCGGGGCATTTCCAGGATGGCGGCCGGATTATCGGCCCTGATCGACTCATCTATCGTAAACCGGAAGAAAGACCTAAGTGCGGAGATCGCCTTGGCAGTGGACCGGGAGTCGATCCGGTCTATCCTCCGGCGCATGTCCAGATACCTGGACATACCCGAAGAATCCACCAGCTCCAGCTTCAGCCCCTCCGTGTCAAGCCATTCCAGGAAACGCCGTGCCTCCATCCGGTAGGTTTCCGCCGTCAGCGGGGAACGGCGTTCCTGGGCAATCAGCCGCGAGTAAAACTGATCGTACAGCGTTGTACCCGCCACTCCTTACAGACCTTTTATACCGGATACACCGGGTAAACCGGGTAAACTGGGATCCGACGGCGGGGGTTTCGGTGTTTTACGCATAATGGCGGGAACATCCAGATCCTCCTCGGTATAGACCTCCCCCCTGCGGGAAAGAAAATCGACCGGTTTCGTAGCACCGCGAATTTTCTGCCATTCGGTAATGTCGATAAAATCCGTTTCCCTGGGCTTTACAGGTTCACCGGCGACGCCCGAATTGTTCAATGCCTGATTCTTGCCCTGAAAGCCGGTGGCAATAACAGTAACCCGTACGCTGTCCCCCAGCTCTTCGGCAAGGGTAACCCCGTGGATAATGGACACATTGGGATCTGCATTGCTGCGGATAATGTTGATTATCTCATCAAGTTCCGTCAGGGCCAGTTCGTTATTGGCCGACACGTTTACCAGAATACGGGTAGCCCCATCTATCTTTGTTGCCTCCAGCAGGGGATTATCAATAGCCTTTTGGGCGGCCGCGGCAGCCCGGTTTTCCCCGCTGCCAATACCAATACCCAGCAGGGCGTCCCCCTGGTTCTTCATCGTGGATTCAACATCCGCAAAATCAATATTAACAAGTCCCGGCCGTGTAATCAAATCCGATATACTCCGTACTCCTTCACAAAGCACCTCGTCGGCCTTCTGGTAGGCCTGGATCAGGGAGGTCTTCTGCTCCACTATACTAAGCAATTGCTGATTCGGAATGGTAATCAGGGTGTCCACCACTCCCCGCAGCTTCCTGATCCCCTCCTCGGCCAAGGCCATTTTATAGGGCCCTTCAAAGCCAAAAGGCTTTGTTACCACAGCAACAGTCAACACTCCCTCTTCCTTGGCAATCTGGGCGATAACCGGAGCGGCTCCCGTTCCCGTACCACCGCCCATACCGGCAGTAATGACAACCATGTCCGCATCTTTCACCTGTTCCCGAATCAGATCATGATCCTCGTTGGCGGCTTTTTCACCTTTTTCAGGATTTCCCCCCGCCCCTCTGCCACCGGTCAATTTCTTGCCGATCTGAATCTTGTTCGATGCTATGCTTTTCCGGACAAGATCCTGGAGATCCGTGTTGATCGTGATAAATTCCACACCCGCCAACATGCCCTCAATCATCCTGTTGATCGCGTTAGTACCGCCGCCGCCCACACCGATAACTTTGATTATTACCGGTATCGGACCACAAAAATTTTCATCAACCACGATAGTCATTTCTTCTCCCCAATCGTTCTAATGTGATGTATATCACCTCAAGGTAAGCTACATTGCCGGATTCTGTTAAGCGTATCCGGCAACCCTAAAAAAACTCTTTTAACCAGTCAACAACTCTTCCAATACCCCACCTATTCCCTCCTTTTCCGCCAACCAGAATTTCTCCGCCCCGTTCCTCCATCCCGCGGCTTTTCCTGTCGTTTCCTTCCAGGGCAAGGCCTATGGCGGTGGCATACATCGGATTGCGGTACTCCTCCGAAAGTCCCGGCACAGGCAGGGGGTTTCCCACCCGGACGGGCATCCTAAAAATATGTGAAGCCAGCTCCGCCGCGCCGGAAAGCATGGCCCCGCCGCCGGTAAGAACGATCCCCGCTCCCAGGGGAAGGACCAGCTTATCCAGCTTTTCCTTAACCAGCCGGTAGATCTCATCTACCCGCGGACGGACAATTTCCAAAACTTGCTCCCGCGTTATGGATACGGTAGGACGGCCCCCAATACCGGGAATAATCACCTCATCCCCTTCAAGAAGGCTGTCCCAACAACAGCCGGCCTCCAGTTTTACCTTCTCTGCGTTCTCAAACGAAATACTCCTGACAATCGAAATATCCCGGCTTATCAATTCCGAACCCGCGGGGATAGAACTGGTGGAACAGGGAGCGCCATCGGCATACACCAGTAGCTCCGTGGTTCCGCTTCCCAGATCGACAAGCGCCACTCCCATCTCTTTTTCTTCCTGGGTCAGCACCGAACGGCCGGCGGCCAGGGACTGAAGTATCAGATCGTCCACGCGGAAACCCGCACGGTTAACACACTTGATAAGGTTCTGGGCGCTTGTACTTGAACAGGTAATAATATGTACCTCCGCCTCAAGCCGTACCCCCAGCATGTCCAGAGGGTTGCGGATCCCCTTTTGGCTGTCCACAATATAACTTTGGGGTATAACTTCCAGAACCTGACGGTCCATGGTAATTTTTACCTCCTGGGCCAGCTGGAGAACCCGGCTTAGATCCTCCGGGCCAATTTCCCGGGTTTCCCGGTTCTTGCCCGATACGGTAACCACCCCGCGGGAATTAATACCGTCAATGTGGCTCCCGCCAATACCGGTCCAGCAACTGTGAATTTCCCGGCCACACATCATCTCCGCTTCCTCAACCGCGGCGATTACCGATCTGAACGTGGCTTCGATATTTACCACCACTCCCTTCTTTATGCCTGTCGAAGGGCAGAACCCAATACCGGTGATTTCAAGATTTCCACTTTCATTGCGTTCGCCTATGACAACGCATACCTTGGCCGTGCCAATATCAAGGCCGACCACCATATTATCACTGGCCAGAGGGAACCTCCTTTAATCTGTACGAAGCAGTTCCAGTTCTAAAATCGATTTCTTCGATCCCCCGATTCTCCTGAGCAAACACGTCAAGCATAAGCATAACATAGCCCAGCGTCTCTTCGTTCAATGACGATTCCAGCCGGACCCGTATGGGACTGTGTACCGGGTAAAGTACCAGATCAAAGCCGTCAAAGGGCTTTTTATTTATTTTAATCTCCGATACGGCCCCAAGCAACTCGGCGTTGGCATGGCGAATCCGGTCAAGACTGGCAAACAGGGGCAAGTACAGGGCCGAAAGGGGCGTATCATCTTCCAGGGGTAAACCGGAAAGCACCGGCAGGGACTGGGTTCCATAGGGGACGCCGCCGGTCTTAAACGCAACCCCGTAGCGATCAAAGTAGACGGGGACCTGCCGGCCGTTCCGGACGGCAAAGGCAACGGCCACCGCCGTCCGGGGTAGCACCAGAATCTTTACCGTTCCGGGAAAATGCTTCGTTACCCTGGCGGATTCCACCTCTTTTATCTGTTCAAGGTTTTTTTCTACGGCCCGCCGGTCAACCGAAATAAAAGAACTCCGTTCCCCAATGCCGCCCCGGAGCAGTATCTCCGTCCGTTCCAGTCCCGGAAACCCGGTTACTTCAATACGGGAAAGGGGCATACAGGGACTGATAATCAGAAGCCAGACAAGTTCAAGAACCAGTACGGCGGCGGCGGCGACAATGATTACCTTGATGCCCTTTTCCAGCCCCCCGCGGCCTTTCAACGGTTCCCTATAGTCCGCTCCGGCAGAAAAATTCCCTTTCCCCGGAAACGGTTTTTCTACAAAAGCTTTTTCTGCAAATGGTTCTTCCGGGAAAGGTTCTTCCCGGCCGGAATATGCCCCGGACCGGCTGCCCCCGCGGAGATTTGGGACATCCGGTGTTTTCCGCAATCCGGCTGGAGGCTGCCGTGATGATGGGACAAATTTATCCGGCATGCACGTCCTCCCCTATCCCGGTGTAAAAAACATTATGGAACCGGTAACCGTTCTCAGGGCGACACACGTTCACGACCAGTCCCGCCATCAACAGGGTGATTATCAGGGATGAACCCCCGGCGGAAAAAAACGGAAGCGGAAGTCCGGCGACCGGAAGGGAACCGGAAACCACCGCAATATTCAACATGACCTGGGAGACAATCATGGTTACAAGACTACAGCCCAACAGCCGCCTGAACGTACTGCGGGCCCGCAGAGCGCCCCGGTAACCCAGGCAGGCGAATAGACCGAAAAGGGCAAAAACAACGATGACCCCCAGAAAACCTGCTTCTTCGGAAAAGGCCGAAAAAATAAAATCCGAGTGTACTTCAGGAATACTGACAATTTTTTTGGTTCCCCGTCCCAATCCTTTCCCCCAAATCCCCCCCGAAACAATGGCCTTAACACTTGAAGAAGCCTGGTACCCGGCGCCCCGTGGTTCCCAGTCCGGCTTGATATAACTGATAAGGCGCCGCAGCCGGTGTTCTTTGGTAAGGATCAAAAGTCCCGAAAAGGGTAATAACATCATAATAGCAGAAAGGAAATAACGCAATCTGAAACCGGCCAGAAAAAAAACAACAAGGGCGTTTACCGCAATGAACACGGCGGTGGAAAAATTGTTTTGCAGATAGATGATGATAAAAAAAAGGGCGGTAACCAACACCGGCGGCAATGTCCCGGCAAGAATTTTATCCATACCGTCCTGCCTTTTGTCAAAAAAATAGGCCAGGTACAGGGGAAGTACCAGTTTTACGATCTCCGAAGGCTGAAAAGTCCAGCCCCCGGGCAGTTTGATCCAGCGGCTTGCCCCGTTTCTGGTATCCCCGATGCCGGGAACAAACGTAAGGACACAGAGGATGATGGCAAAAGCAGCCAAAAACTTTGCCGGTTTTTTCAAGCGCTCAAGGTTCACCCGTGAAGCAAGAAAAAACGCCACCAGCCCCAGGCCGGCTGCTATAAGCTGATGGGATACGAAATGCAATCCGCCGTCCTGGAAGAAACGGCTTGCGAAGGCATAGGATGAGGAATACAGGGTAACCAGCCCCAAGCCGGTAAGCAGAAACACCGTGGCGGTAAGAAAGTGATTTTCCCCGGCAATATGGGGTGATTTTTCCGCTTCAAACTGGTACATGATATTCCCTATTGTATTTTTAACGTAGAAAGAGCTATAATAGCAAATAGACCGCCTAAAATCCAGAAGCGGATTACGATTTTTGACTCCGCAATGCCGGATAACTCGTAGTGATGGTGTATAGGTGCCATGCGAAACACTCTCTTCTTGCGGATCTTATACGAAACAACCTGTATAACTACTGAGGCAATCTCCAGTACAAACACCCCGCCAATAATAAGAACCAATATTTCTTTTTTGATGATAAGAGAAATTGTAGCAACTACTCCCCCCAGGGACAGACTTCCCACATCACCCATAAAGACCTCAGCAGGAGGTGCGTTGTACCAAACAAACCCTATGCAGGCCCCCGCCGCGGCCAAACAGAAGATGGTAAGTTCACCTGAGCCCTGGATATAAGGTATTCCCAGATACGCAGCATAATCAGACCTGCCGGACAAATAGCAGAGAATTGCCAGGGCGATGAACACCATGATTAAAAGGCCCGCCAAAAGCCCGTCCAGGCCATCGGAAAAATTAACCGCGTTGCTTTCCCCCACAATCAAAAGTATTCCAAAGGGTATCCACAAAAAACCCATATCCGCCACCGGATTTTTGAAAAACGGCAGGTAAAGGCGGGTAATTTCCTCCCCCCCGTTAACGTACAGAAACACCACCACCCCGCCGGCTATGACAAACTGTCCGGCAAGCTTTGCCCACGCCGGGAGTCCCGCGGAATTGTGCCTGGTAACTTTCAGGTAATCATCCAGGAAGCCGATAAATCCAAAGGCCACAAGGGTAACGGCTACAAGAATCACCTCAGCATTCCTGATATTCTGCCAGAGCAACATGGAAAACAGTATTGAAATGATGATCATGACGCCGCCCATCGTGGGGGTCCCGTCTTTCACCAGGTGGGTGGCCGGACCGTCGGTTCTGACCGCCTGCCCTATCTTTAGTTTTCTCAGGGCCTCTATGATCAGGGGGCCAAAAACATAGGCTATAAGCAGGGTGGTAAGCGCCGCGTAGGCCGCCCTGAACGTCAGATACACGAATACGTTAAATCCGGTAACGTATTTTGTAAGGGGGTATATAAATTCTAGGAACATTTTCTCTCCTCCCCCCCGTCCAGAAGCACCGGATCAAGCCGTTCCAGTTCACAACCCCGTGATCCCTTGAGTAAAACCAGATCCCCCGGTTCAACATAACCGCGCAGGGCGGAGCCAAGTTCATCCATGTTGTTGGTGTGGAAGAAACGGACCGGGTTTTTCCCCGCCTTCCCGCCTGAGTTTTCCGCCAGGACCGCGGCGGCCTGTTCCATTTCAGCGCCGTACAGAAACACCATGTCCGCAGCGGATCGGGCCAGGGCCAGGGCCAATTCCCGGTGGGCCGCGGCCGCGGCATCCCCCAGCTCCAGCATGGAACCCAGAATGTACACTTTCCGTCCCGGGTAGTTCAGATCGTTACAAAAATCTATGGCCGCGGCGGTGGATTCAGGATTGGCGTTGTAACAGTCCCGGATCACCGTCATGTTCCCGGTAAAAACCTCACTGCGTCCAAACAGGGGTTCCGCTGCTTCAAGGCCCCGCCTGATGGCGCTATCACTAATCCCAAGTTCTCGTGCTATGGCGATTGCCGCAACAGCGTCCGCCAGGTTGTGTTTTCCCGGAAGCCTGAAGCGGACCTTTTCCCCCGCCCACACGATCTCGGTACCCAAAAGTCCCAGGTCCCGTACCGGTCCCAGACCCCCGATGGTTTGCGGACCATAAAAACGCCGGATCCCCCGGATTCCCTGCGCAAGCAGATCCCGAAACCGGCAGTCCACGGGGATAAGGGCAATGTCATGTTCATGCTGGTACAGGAATATCTGTTTTTTTTCCAGGGCGATCCCCTCCGCGCTGCCGATCTTCCCGATGTGGGACAGCCCCACGTTTGTAATAAGCCCTATATGGGGCTTAAGGACGCGGGCCAGTTCGGCAATCTCGTTCTTCCGGTTCATCCCAAGTTCAAAGATTCCGACCCGGTGCCGATCCCGTACTTCAAAAACCGCCAGGGGAAGCCCCGTTTCCGAATTTAAATTCAGCGGATTCATTACGGTTTCCATTTCCCCGCCTGCAATCGCAGCGGCAATGGACTTTGTCGTTGTTTTTCCGCTGGAACCGGACAGACCTACTCGTATCAGGTTGGGAAACCCTTCCAGATACACCATCGCAGCGTCCTGCAGGGCCCGCAGACTATCCTCCGCAGCGACAAGGATCCTGCCGCAGCGTTTCGCCGTTTCCTCAAGGTCCAGGGCCGGATCTTCCAGCCTGGAACGTTCCACCAGGGCGCCGGAAGCGCCTGCCTTAAACGCGGCCTCCACGTAGCGGTGCCCGTCCTGAACGGAACCTGCCAGCGCGACAAACAGGGAACCGGGTTTCGCCTTCCGGGAATCCACACAGACCGAACTGAAACCCGGCTGCCCGGAAGACGGACCAAGAACACGGCCCGAAACCGCCGCGGCCAGGCGGACAAAATCCATGAGAATTGGCGCGGACTGGTCAGCGGTACGAATCAAGGTTCTCCCTCTCCTGTAATTTTAATTTGCAGTACATCTTCCGGCCCGATACGGCTTAAGCCAAGCTGATCCCGGGCAATACGCTCAATCCGTTCCGACGATGAATGTATGGCAATGAACGCGATAAGCCGGTTGTTGCCTTCCACCCATTCCTCCTGTTCACTCTCAAGGGCGCTTGTTTTCTGCTCCAGGTCCATATACCGGCTGGATTGCCAGGAAACCAGGGCCAGCATGACCGGTACGGTCAAGGCTACAACATAAACTAGCAGATACCGTTTCATCATGGTCCGTCCTTGGCAAGTATTTTTTCTACCACCCGTAACCGGGCGCTTCGGGATGGGGGATTGGCCCGTTTTTCCGTCTCTGTAGGGCTTACCCCCCTGGGGCTTAGAATAACAACAGCACAGTTACTCCTATGTATCGGCGCTTCCGGAGAACAGGTACAGTCCCTGCTTTTTTCCCGGAAAAATTCCTTCACTATGCGGTCTTCCAGGCTGTTGAAGCTGATCACAGCCAGTCTGCCTCCCGGTTCCAGAACCAGAAGGGCGGCCTCCAAAAGATCCTTAAGCCGGGACAGTTCTCCATTTACGGCTATGCGCAGAGCCAAAAATGTTTTTGTAGCCGCATGAACCGGACCATTCCGGCCGGACGGCGGTACCGCCTGTTCCACCAGCTCCCTCAGGGCCCAGGTTGAACGGAGGGCCCCCCGTTTTCTTGCTTCCACAATTGCCCCGGCAATACGGCGGGAATACCGTTCCCCCGCATTCTTGAACAACAGATCCGCCAATTCACGTTCCCCAAGGGTGGCGATAAGCTCCGCCGCCCCCGGCCCCAGCAGGGGATCCAGCCGCATGTCCAGGGCTTCGTCCTTACGGAAACTGAAACCCCGGCCGGATTTTTCATAGTGAAAAAGACTTACCCCAAGGTCGATAAGAATGGTATCGGGCCGTTTGAATTCTTCAGGATAGGCCTTAAAAAAATCCTGCGCCCATCCTGAATGAAAATGAATCCGCTCCCCAAATTCCTTTAATCGTTCCCTGGCGATTTCCTGAATGACGGGATCAATATCAATGCCGATAATTTTGAGATCCGGAAAACCAGAGAGAAAGGCATAACTATGTCCCCCTTCTCCCAGGGTAGCATCCACCATCAGTTCCCCCCCTTTACGGGGGGCAAGGTAATGGAGTACTTCCTCTAATAATACCGGAGTATGCAGTGCTTCCATGCTGGATAGTTCCCCTCCTAAATCCCTAGGTATCCAGATTAAAAAGCCTCAACGATCCCATCTTTTTTATAACCTCCTTTGTTGCGGTCCGATTTTCAACCAAATGAGTCAGCAAACGTTCTTCGTCCCACACTTCCAAACGGTTTTCCAGGTTAAGGATCATACAATCCTTCTTCAAATCCGCATAACGCTGGACAATCGGCGGCATGGCGATACGGCCCGCCTTGTCAAACTCCGTTTCCACCATCGGAGCGACAAACTGAAGTTCCACCAGCTCCCGTTCGTCCTCTGTAAGCTCACTGGAACCGGTAAACTGCCGGTATATCCGGTTCCATATCTCATCCTTCATGATCCAGGCGCAGGTCCGCAGTCCCAGGGTAATTACCAGTTGCCCGGAGTACTTGTCCCGCAGCTTGATAGGAATTCCAAGCCGGCCCTTATCGTCCATCGTACTTGGAAATGTCCCACCAAGCCTCATTTCCATTCCCACGTTTCCCCATCAAAAATATCAAAATAGCGGGATTCCCCACCGTTTTTCCAGTATCACCTGTTTACTTTTTTTAGTCAACAATAATCGGCAAAAAAAACCAGATAATTAATATATTTATTGGATTTTGCTACACTAACGTAGGTGATTATGTGGATAGTTGAAACTCCGGCTGGCTTCGGAAGAAAATTTGCAGTAAGAACGGGTTTGCTTGCCAAATTTGCCCAAAAATGCCTAATATTGGGCAGCTATGGTCATACATGAGTACTTCGTGGTCTTTCCCGAAGGAGACGTTCAGGAAATCCCTTCGCGGCTCCCGCTGAACGCCCTGGTAGATATTAACGGGCAGATCCTTGACCTGCCCCTTCCTACCAACCGGATGATCGTCTTCCGGGTACACAAAATACGGGTAAACGAAGACCGGGGAACCAACGAAACGTTTCATTACCTGGAGCTTTTAAGCGCGGAAGAACTCCTCCCCTATGCGCAGCCCTGACCCCGCTATCGGAACCCGGCGGGAAAGCAGCCTTCACCGGGCCCTGAAATTCCGTTACAGCGGACAAAACGGGCATATCGAACAGGTTTGCGGGGAATATGTCTGCGATTGCGTTACCGAACGGGGGGAGATCGTCGAGATTCAAACCGGCAGCTTCGGCCCCCTGCGGGAAAAAGTAAAAAACCTTCTGATCCGCCACCCGGTGAGGATTGTTCACCCGGTTATTGTTACCGCCTACATCGAAACCTACAATACGGAGGCCATACTGCTGAGAAAGCGGAAAAGCCCCCGCCGGGGCAGTCCCTGGGATCTGTTCAAAAGCCTCCTGTACGCCCCGGAGCTTCCCCTGCTTAAGGGGCTGTCCGTGGAATTGGCGCTTATTGACGTGCTGGAACGGCGGGTCCAGGACGGCAAGGGGTCCTGGCGCCGGGGCGGGACCAGTATCACCGGCAGGGAACTTACGGGTTGGCACGAATCAATAGTCCTAAAAAAACCGGGGGACTACCGCCGCTTTATCCCCATAGCCCGGAACAGGGACGTTACCGTCTGTTCCCTGGCCGAAACTGCGGGAATCTCCGGGGCGCTGGCCCGAAAAACCCTCTACGTCCTTGCCAAAATGGGTGTTGTGGAACGAACCGGAAAATTGGGACGTTTTTACAGCTACCGGGCGGTGGAGGCGGCCCGAATTCCAAAGCCACAGTCCCATGCGCTCAATTCCGCACGGAAGACTGAGAACCGGCGCATGAAAAGGGTATAAAAAAGGCGGTAAGCTGCCGCCACCGCCCTTGTTTCCAAACCGGTCGGGCATTTCCCAATGGTTTTGGGAAAGCCTGACGCTTATACCGGGAAAATCCGGCAATTTTACCAGGCGTCCGGCATGTCATCGGCATCCCGGTTGCTTTCGGTAAACAGATCCGTTACCGCCCTCATGTCGTCAAAGTAGACATAGTAACTGCCGTAGGTCTCCCAGGGATCGGCCTTGATCATGAGGCCGGTAACCATTATCCCCATATTGTTGAAATAGTGATAATCGCGCTGGACAACGCCGTTCTTGCCATCGTCCGCCGGTGGCGGGATCGCCACGGTCAGCTTTTTCCAGCCCGGAAAGTCCAGCCTGCCGATGTACAGTTCAAAGTCGCGGCCAAGGAAATCCCTGATCTGCAGGTACAGTTCGTGCCTGAAATTCCTGCCCGCCACCCACACGGACACGGTTTTGGTAATCCCCTCTATGGGGATGGGGTGCTGGGGACGGAAGTATATCGAGGTATAACCCCGGTGTATAAAATCGACCCGCGTACCAAGAACGTAACGTTCAGATATCTGGAACTGGTCCTCCTCCTGGAGGGGTTCCTTTCCGGCAGGGGCGCCGGTAAAAAGCCGGGTTGTGGTATACCCGTCATCCGGAGAAATATGGGAAGTCCAGTACCCCTCCATTTCAAATTTGTCAACTGAAATTTCTTTTAGTTCCAACCCCTGATTGGGGTTGCTTGCGCCAATTTCCATAGGATCAACCGCGCCGACCTCGTTCTGGGCAAACAGCGATACGACACAGAAAAAAACCAACACAGACAGAACAACACGTTTCATTTACGGACCCCCTTAGTTATTCCCCGACCAGAGTTCCTGCACATGCTCAGGATCCGCCAGATCATCGCCGTCATAGAAGGACTCAAAAGTATCGGTTAGTATCTTAAACTGGTCTAAATACACATAAAAGTCACCGACCGATTCGGTAGGACGGGTCCAGATACGGAATTTCACAAACTGAAGACCCGCGTAGTTAGGCAGGACCCGTTTGGACTGCCTGATATGCGACGGGATGGACACCCGCAGGTTCTTCCAGCCTTTGTAGGAAAGATCCCCCATCCTTAAGATATGGACGACACCCTGATAATCCCGAACATAGGCGTCCAGGTAAAAATCGTGATTGGCGCCCCAGACCCAGAGATCCAGGTAGTGGACCCGGCCCGGAAGGGGAATTTCAAAGGCCGCTTCCTCCCCGTCCGCTCCGGCCGACACCGGATACACATCCACCCAGTTGTAACCCGGGCGGCTAAAGTTACCCAAAATACCCAGGGCCCGGTAATCATTACCCTGGCGGTTAAATCCGAACAGGGCCTGGGGCCACGCGGGGACGGAGTTTAGTCTGGGATAGCCTTCCATCGCGAATCTGTTCCCCATAGTTTGCCAGGAATACTCATACGTATTGGTCTTTCCCGCAATAAGCCACTCGTGGGTGGTACTTCCATCAAAAGTTTCTATGATAAACGATTCGGAATTAAGGGTAATCTCATCGGAAAACCCCGGAACGGCCACCGCACATACCAGAAGAACAAGACACACAACCTTGAAACAGCCCTGTTTCATCCAATTACTCCTTTTCTATTTTGTTCCATCCGGAAGACAGGAATCTTGGATAAACCCCTGTCCCGGGGATGATGAAACGGTAAACATCGAAGTTCATTATAGTTCTTATCGGTAGTTTTGTCAAATTTGCCCGGATAATCTACAGAAAATCTTGGGGAATTTGAGAGACAAGGGCCTTTTTCAGCCTGCCCCGCAATCCGGAATTCCCTACCCTGCCCCAGGGGATGCTGAAGGCCGCGGGAACGGTCCTGTACAGTGCGGCATCCCCGCCTGAAGGAACGCGGAGGGCCTGAAACGCCAGGGCCCACGGTGAATCGTCGGCAACGATCCTCACGGAAGAAGGGCTAAGCGCGGGATCCATCCAGGAATAGAGAAGGCAGGGAATCTCCTGCTCCCGGCGAAGGTACGATTCCGAAGGCCCCGCCAGAACGACACAGCGAACCTGCTCCCAGGACGAATAATCCACGGAGGGGTCCAGGTAGAGGGGAACAAGGTTTTCACGTTCTTCCCGCAGCCCCGCCAGAAAAGCTTCCTGCTCTACCGGAAAATTCTGCCGGTCCTGAAAAACCAGCACGGTTCCATCGGTTTCCCCCGCAAGCAAAGCCGCGCAGCGGCCCAGCCGCCAGGAATTGAGCCTGAGATCGGAAAACACAAGTTCCACATCCCCCCCGCCGGGGGAAGGATCGGAGCGGACCGGCTGCTCCAAAAGCGCGGAATCTTCCCCAATGATAATGACCCTGACATCCGCCCGCTGCCGGGCATACTGGCTGAGTCCCCAGGAATAGCGGGAATGACCCAAAACCGCCCAGGGACGCTTCTCCTTTTCCTCAATGGCGAACACCATAGCTTCGGGGTTTGCATTCTCCGCTATAACAAGCCGTTTCACCCGCCGGAACAGCCGCAGGGAAAGCCCGATCTGGCCGGTAAGGGTCCGCCTGAAGCCGTAAATAGCATCAAAACCGGCGTCGCTTACGAACAAGACCGGAGACCGGCAGAGAAACACCCCCGCCGCCAGGATGAGGGGGAACAGTATAGCCGCCAACAGCCTAATCCGCCGCCGCCTGAGATGGGGTAAACGAAACTGATCGAAGCGGATAATGTTCATAACCTTACGATCCAGTGTAGCCTTCCCAGGCGATCTTGTAAATTTGCTTCCCTGTCTTTTGCCGGCCCCCTGTGGTATGGTAAGCGTACCGATGAACGATACAACCGCATCCCAGGCCCTGATGCTGGAAAACCGGCTGCGAAAACGGTACCGGCACCTCTCAAAATGGGCCCGGCGTACCGGAACCGGCGCTTTCCGCCTTTACGACAGGGATATTCCTGAAATTCCGCTGGTCCTGGATCTCTACCGCGGGGAGGCCGGAGAAGCGGCGCCTGCGGGCGAAGGCGGGCCGCCCTCCCCCGCAGGAAAATTTGTGGCCGGCTGGCTGTACCGGAGACCTTACGAAAAAGATCCGGCGGAGGAGGAAGCCTGGCTTGCCGCAATGGTGGGGGCCGCCGGAAGGGCCCTGGAGATCCCCGTTTCCGATTTTTTTATCCGGGAACGGCGGCGGCAGCGGGGCGGCCTGCAGCACGAACAGCCCCGGGACGGGAGGAGGCTCCGGCTCAGGATCAGCGAAGGGGGCCTGCAATTCTGGGTGAACCTGTCGGATCACCTGGACACGGGGCTTTTTCTTGACCGGCGGCTCCTGCGGGCCCGGCTCCGCGATATGGCCGCGGGTAAACGGGTACTGAACCTCTTTGCCCATACCTGTTCGTTTTCGGTTTACACAGCCGCGGGAGGCGCGGCCCTGGTAGATTCGGTGGATCTGTCCGCTACGTATCTGGACTGGGGCCGCCGGAATTTTACCCTGAACGGGCTGGGAGGCCGCCCGGAATTCCAGTTCATCCGCGCGGACGCCCGGCCCTTTCTTGCCGGCGCGGTCCTGGCCCGCCGCCGCTGGGATCTTATCATCCTGGATCCCCCCACCTTCTCCAATTCAAAAATGATGGAAGGCGTCCTGGACATCAAACGGGACCACGGAACCCTCCTGGAACAGTGCCTGGCCCTTCTAAACCCCGGAGGAAGCCTGGTATTCAGCGTTAACATGAGGGGCTTTAAGCTAGAAAGCTTTAAGCTAGAAAGCTTTAAGCTAGAAAGCTTTAAGCTAGAAAGCTTTAAGCTAAAAAGCTTTAAGCCGAGCGGGGGGATGCCGCAGGGCCGGGCCCCCCTTGACCTGACGGAAAAACTACGGGACGAGGATTTTAAGGGGCGGAAAATACCCGCCTGCTACGTTTACGGACCCGGCTGAACGGCTCCGGTTGAGAACCCCGTCCGCTAGCAGCCTGTTGCGGGCCTGTAGTGCAGCGCCCCGCAGCCTAATTGGTACTGCTGTACTTCCGGCCTAATTGGTGATGTTGTACTTGCGGCGGAATCGTTCAATCCGGCCGGCGGTATCTACCAGTTTCTGTTTTCCGGTAAAAAACGGATGACAGGCGGAACAAATTTCAACCTTGATGTTCTTTACGGTTGAGCGGGTCTCGATCACGTTCCCGCAGGCACAGGTGATCCTGGCAGGCTCATACCTGGGATGAGTATTCTCTTTCATGGCAAATAAATCCTCCACATTGTCCAACTCCCCCCTTGGGGGGTTTAAGGACGCCTAATCGGCACCGGCGATTCCGGTATTCATGGATCGCAGGAAGGCCTCATTATTCTTGCTTTTCTTCATCCTGTCAACCAGGAGTTCGATGATCTCAATATCGTCCATGGGGTTGATAACTTTCCGGAGTATCCAGATTTTTTGGAGTTCTTCTTCGGTAAGGAGGAGCTCCTCTTTCCTGGTCCCGGATTTTTTGATGTTAATGGCCGGGAAGAGCCGGCGGTCGGAAATTCGCCGGTCCAGGTCGATTTCCATGTTACCTGTACCCTTGAATTCCTCAAAAATAACCTCGTCCATACGGCTGCCGGTCTCGATAAGGGCGGTGGAGATGATGGTCAGGCTTCCCCCTTCCTCAATGTTCCGGGCGGCGCCGAAAAACCGCTTGGGCTTGTGGAGGGCGTTGGAATCCACACCGCCTGAGAGTATCTTCCCGCTGGTGGGAACCGTCTGGTTGTAGGCGCGGGCAAGCCGCGTAATGGAGTCCAGCAGTATGACCACGTCTTTTTTATGTTCCACAAGGCGCTTGGCCTTTTCCAGTACCATTTCGGTTACCTGAACATGCCGGGTTGCCTGTTCGTCAAAAGTCGATGAGATCACCTCCGCCCGGACGGTCCGCTCCATATCGGTTACCTCCTCGGGCCGCTCGTCGATGAGAAGCACGATAAGGTACACCTCCGGGTGGTTTCTGGTGATCGCGTTGGCGATCTTCTGCATCATGATGGTTTTACCGGTCCGGGGAGGCGCCACGATCAGGGCCCGCTGCCCTTTCCCGATGGGACAGAACAGGTTGATGATCCGTTCGGAAATACCGTCGGTACTTGTTTCAAGGTTCAGCTTTCGGTTTGGGTAGAGCGGGGTAAGGTTGTCAAAGGGAATACGGTTCTGGGCCACCGTAGGATCGTCGTAGTTCACCGTTTCCACCCGCAGCATGGCAAAGAAACGTTCCTGTTCCTTGGGGCTGCGGATCTGCCCGTACACGGTGTCCCCGGTCTTGAGGGCAAAAAGCCGTATCTGGCTTGGGCTGATGTAAATGTCGTCGGGGCCGGGGAGGTAGGAATTCTGCGGGCTCCTGAGAAAACCGTAACTGTCGGGGAGTATCTCAAGGGAACCGTAGGCGTAGATAACCCCGCCCCGCTCAGTATGGGCCTTGAGCAGGGAGAAGATGATCTCCTGTTTCTTCATGTTCACCATGTCTTCATGGGAAATGTTGTAGCAGGCAGCGAGATCCCGCAGGTCCATCATGTTGAGGCGGATAAGCTCGTTGATGCAAAGCCGGGGTTTCCCGTTGTCCTCCCCCCCCCGAGGTTCGGGTTTGCCGTAAATGTCCGGCATGGGGGGAAGCTCCTTGGGCAGGGCCATCGCTTCCTGCGGAACCGGAAGCCGCCCCTTATTAGGCGGGGAGGGCGTAAAATTCCCCTCAGCGGGGGTCCTGGCGGCCTGCCGGGGGTAGTCCCCATAGGAGCTGTCGTAGTTCTCACCGGAACCCTGCCGGGGCCGGGAATCCCGTTCACGTGGCTCCCGTTCGCGGCTATCCCGCTCACGGCTATCCCGCTCACGGCTATCCCGCTCACGGCTATCCCGCTCACGGCTATCCCGTTCGCGGTTATCCCGCTCACGGCTATCCCGTTCACGGCTATCCCGTTCACGGCTATCCCGTGATGAAACGGCCTTCCGGGCCCGGACTACTACCTTGTTCCCCGGACGGTCATCCTGGTTATCGTCCCCTTCCCAGTCGTCTTCACCGGATTCCAGCCGGGTTTCCTCCGGTTCAGTACCGGGGCTGGAAAAATCCTCCTCATTTTGGGGGGGTTCCGGCGAAATTCTCTTTCTCCGGCTCACCGTTACCACTTCTTCCAAGGGAAGTTCCGCCGATTGCGCCTTTGAGCTTCTCCGTGCAACTGCCATAGATAAACCTGTTCTCCTATAAAAAGTTAAGCGGGAGAAGGAACTTCATGTCTATTACTTTCTCCCAATAAAATCCGCTTTAATAATGCTTCAAGCGATTCCCTGGCGGCGCGGTTACGAATCTCGTTCCGCTCCCCCTCAAAGTGAAATTCGCAGGCCTGTGGTGTCCGTTCCCGGTCTACGGTGGCTATCCATACGGTTCCCACCGGGATCACGGTTCCGAATCCGTTGGGTTCGCCCCCGCCGGGACCGGCCAGGCCGGTAACGGCCACCGCATAATCGGCGCCGCTCCTGTCCAGGGCCCCCAAGGCCATAGCGCAGGCGGTTTCCCGGCTTACCGGGCCAAATTTTTCCAGTTCCCCGGCGTCAAGACCCAGGATCTTAACCTTTGCGTCCGCCATGTACGTAACAAACGAACCCCACAATACCTGCGAGGCGCCGGGGATCCGCGCGACCAGATCCGCCACCATGCCGGCGGTACAGGATTCCGCCGCCACCATAGTCCGGGAACCGCGGCCCAGAACTTCCACCAGATGCCGGGCCAGAATTCCGGCTTCCACGGGGGGGGAATTTTCGGAATCCTCCCCGGTAAGGAAAACGGTCCCCGGTCCGGGGGGTTCATTATTCCCGGAGCGGTCCATGAGGTCTCTGCAGTTCCGCTTTTATTTCCCCGGTAGGACGGGAAAATATCTCCACTTCTTTATCCACCCCGGTCATGCTGCACTGGCCGTCAAATAACACCCCGTCGGCAATCCGCAGCCGCGCTGCGGTAACATCCCCGCGCAGTTCCGCGCCGCTTAACATGTCCACCTTGTCTATCGCGAAAACGGCGCCGATCACGGTACCGTAGAGCGTAAGGGATGTAACGGAAATACGATCCGCCTCCACCACCGCGCCTTTGTCAACGATAAGGGCCCCGGTCGCCTCTATGGTACCCTTGAATTTCCCCCGGATTCGCAGGGTTTCCCTAAAACGGAGAAACCCGTCAAAACTGGTGCTTTCCCCCAGAACTACCTCGTCCGGGGTATCTTTCTTTTTACCTTCTGCCTTAACCATGCCCTGATTTATTCCTGAGGCCCGTAACTCCGGCCCTGATCTTCCAGTTCCCTAAGGTCCACTTCGTTTTTCTTTAGCTCTTCCCATTCCACCATTGTTTTTTCAATCCGCCCTTCCAGTTCCGCTATCCGCCTGCGCAGGGAACGGCTCTTCTCCGCGGCTTCCAGAAGAACCGGCGAAACTTCACCGGCCCCATCCCCCAAGTGTGAACACTTTGCCAGAACCACATCCATCTCATCAAGCCCGCGGATAAAATCGCGAAGGCTGCTTTCGGTATCCTCATTCAGATTTTCCGCCAAACTCAGCCGTTCTTCCCGTACCGCAATCTGGGCAAAAAGTTCACGGTTCCGCAGAACCACCCGGATACGGGCAAGGACTTCGGAAAAATTAAAAGGTTTGGTGATGTAATCTTCAACCCCCAGTTCATAACCTTCCAGTTTGTCCTTTACATCGTCAAGCGCGGAGAACATAACAACCGGAATATCCCGGAATTTGGGATCCGCCTTGAGGGTTTTTGTTACTTCCCAACCCGACATGCGGGGCATGATATTATCCAGCAGAATAAGATCCGGTACAAAACGCTTGACTTTTTCCAGAGCTTCCAATCCATCGTTAGCCTTCTCGACAATAAAGCCGAGTTTGGAGAGCATGACTTCGAAGAACTCAAGATTAAGCTGTTCATCATCAACTATGAGTATCTTCTTTCGGATATTCATTGGTCCCTTCCTTGCCGCCACCGCCTGTATTTATCTGGAAACAAGGAACCACTGCCCGCTATGCCCCGGCCGTTTACATTAAACAAACAGCCCAACAAAGCCGAACTATCGGTTTCTTCCATGCGCAGCAGAATCATTTTTTAATGTTAAAAGTATACGGGATGCCGCGCCGAAAATCAACAGGGCCGCCGACAGTACTGCAAAAAACCTGCCCAGATAATCCCCATATACTGTATAGAGAGTCTTATCGGCAAGTACCGGAACTTCAACGGTAAGCCATGCTTCCGTAAAGGGGGAAGCCAGGGCAATGACGCGGCCGTCGGGGTTTATCCCGCAGGTCTGACCGGAGGCTGTAGAACGGACCATGGAACGGTGGTTCTCTACGGCCCGGAACACCGCCATTGTCAAGTGCTGATTCTGGGCGGAAAGGCTGTGGGACCAGGCGTCATTGCTAAGATTAACGATAAGCTCCGCCCCGTTCCGCACAAATTCCCGGCTTAAATAGCCGAAACTGTCCTCGAAACAAATAGGGGTGGAAAATTTCAGGGTGCCGGGACCGCCGGGGCGGGGAATATCGACGGAAAAAACCGTGGCCTCCTTCCCCTTTTTCCAGAAATGGGTATCCGCCTTGATCAGGGCGTCATAGATCCAGGGAAGCTGCCGCTGGTAGGGAAAGTACTCCGTAAAGGGCACAAGGTGGAGTTTACGGTACAGATCGCTGATCTCCCCCCCCTCAAAAAGCAAAACCGCGTTGTAGTCCACGCGTTCCCAGCCCCCGCTGCCGTTCCCCTCCAGGCGGGCGTCGTCGTTTCCCAGGACAAAGGGAAGATCCTGCCGGGACAGGTAGCTGAGGAGTTCCCGGACAAGGTCCCAGGATTCCTGGTCGTCCCGGTAGTTACTGTGCCAGTAGATCCGGGGGACGAAGGCGGTTTCCGACCAGACTACCATATCGGGCCTGGGGCTGGCCTGCAGAGACTCATCGGAAAGGCGGCTTAAAACCCGCAAATTCTGGCGGTATTCGTCCATGTCCCCCCGCCAGGGATCGGTGTTGTGCTGGATCAGGGCGATACGGACAAGGGAAGCGTCCCCATAGCCCCCCCGGACACGGATCCCGTAGCCAAGGGCAAGACAGAGGCAGACAAACCAGGAGAGGGCGCTTACCCATTCCCGGCGGAAAAATCCGGCAAGGGCCCCCGGTATCTCCCCCGGACCGCCTATCCCCCTCAACGCGGCGCCCAGCCAGGCGGAGGGGAAAACAACCAGGGCGCAGACCGCCCACACACCCCCCAGCCGGGCCACCTGGATAACGGGGGTAAGCTCCCACTGGGAGTAACCGGAAATTCCGTAAGAGTAGCCCAAAAAACCCAGGGTCCGCAGGTACTCGTAGGCCAGCCAGAGGACCCACTGGACCAGGTAAAAACGCCGGCGGAACAGGATCTGCGCCAGTTTAAGAAGGGGAAATGTCAGCCCCAGGTACACCGTATAGGTGGTAGTGATAATGAGCCCCGCCATAGGGTGAAACGCGCCCATCCAATAGTTAAACAGGCTATAGGCCCCGCAGCCGTAAAGGGCGCCCCAGAGGATTGATCCGGGAAGATTTACGCGGTTAACCAACAAAAAAACCGGGGCCCAGGCAAGCCAGGCCAACAGGGGAAGGCCCTTTTCCACCAGCGGGTTGGGAAACGAAAGGGTAAAAAGAACCATCCCCAGAACGGCAAGTCCCAGGTTGATGAAGAACCGCCGGGCCGGTGAATTAACAATCGGATTCATGATCATCCGGCAGAACCTGAGTACCGCCGGCTTCCGGCTGTCCCCGGTCCCACACGGCCTCTCTCAATTCCTGGCCCGGCCTGAAAACCGCGGTACCGTGGGAAATAACCGCCACTTCTTCTCCCGTTCTGGGATTCCGGGCCTTTGAACGGCCTTTACGGAGCTGAACCTTAAACGTACCAAAACCCCTCAACTCAATTGACGAATTCTGTGTCAAAGCTTTTTTTATCTCATCAATAAATAAATCGACAACGATCTGCACCTGCTTCCGGCTTATTCCGGTTTTTTCACACAGGGAATCGACAATGTCCGCCTTGGTATACTTACCGGCCACTATTATGTTCTACCGCGCCGTATCTACGGCCCGGGATCCTCGTTAGGGGGTTCTGCCCATAATGCCCGCATTACCGGCAGAAAGCGGCTACTGGGCAGCCTTTAGCGAATTAAAGAGCCGCTGCATCCGGGACTTCTTGCGGGCGGCGCTGTTCTTTTTTATGATCCCCTTCCCTGCGGCGGTATCGATCTTCTTGATCATATCTTTCAGCGCCGCCTCCGCTTCCACCAGTTCTTTTTTCTGGGCCAGCGCAACAAACTTTTTAACGCTGGTTCTGACCGTGCTTCGTGCCGATTTGTTCCTGAGCCGGCGCTCCTCACTCTGCCGGTGACGCTTTTCAGCGGATCTGCTCTTAATTGCCAAAAGAAAACCCTCCACCTGTCGTAATGGCCCGCCAGGCAGACCGTTTACCGGAATTATAATAATGTTTTGAAGTTAACACGCCCCGACTCCGTTTATTTAAAATCCGAAGGGCGGCGCTCAAGACGCTTACACTTTTCACATTCGGCGATATTTTTTATTTTACCGTTCTCAAAAAGAGTCTTCATCCTGACTTCACCACCGCAGGAACAAAAAAATTTCTGGGTGGCGCTTCCCGTACGTGAGTTTTTACTGGCCTGGGCCATATCGTTCTCCTTGCCATCGACGAGGCCGCCGGCGAAACCATCGGCTATTCTGCCATCGGTGCTGTCGCCGGCTTTACCGTTTGGCGTTTAATTGTGAGCTATTCCCAAAACTCGGTTAGTTTTGGGAATAGCTTTGGAAAAAGCGGCCAAAAGTCCGCTTTTTCCTCTAAATCTAAGGTTGCTTTCCCAAAAACTGAAGTTTGGGAAAGCCTCG
>JAITJW010000040.1 GCA_031278715.1 Treponema sp.
ATAAGAAGGGAGGCAAGATAAACCGGTTTGCCGCCTATGAGGGTATTTCCGCGCTTACCCTGAGCCCCCTGGAACCGGATGCCTCCAACATCGGCAGCGGGGATATGACCTTTGCCGTCTCAGGGGAGCACAGCGTATCGTACCAGGAGTACTGGTACCGGGGGTCCTGGTTTGACAATATCGGGGTGTTCTGGCAGGACTTTACGGCCTACGGGGATCTGAAAAACCGGACCTATTCTGCGGATCCTTCCGGCAAGCTAAACGAGGATGTCGCGTCCCTGGCTGTCAGGGTGGGCCTGAACGCCGGCGAAACCAGGCGGGTCCGCTTCATCCTCACCTGGAACCATCCCAATAACTACAATGACTGGAATGAACACGAAGGGACTAAAAACAGGGACGGCAGTTTTGTTACCTGGAAAAACTACTACGCCCTTCTTTTTAACGACTCAGTGGACAGCGCCCTGTACGGGCTGCGTAACTGGGACCGCCTTGAAGGGGAATCACGGCGTTTTAAGGACGCCCTGTTTTCTTCAAGCCTTCCTGAAGAGGCATTGGACGCAGTTGCCGCAAACATCGCGGTGTTAAAAACCCCGACGGTCTGGCGCCTTGAGGACGGGACCTTTTACGGCTGGGAAGGAACTTGGCCCGATCAGGGAAGCTGTGAAGGCAGTTGTACCCATGTCTGGAATTATACCTATGCCCTGCCCTTCCTGTTTCCAAAACTTGAACGGTCCATGAGGGAAGCCGATTATGCGTACAACCTCCGCCCTGACGGGGGTATGCCCTTCAGGATTCAGCTTCCCTTGGGAACCGGACGCTCCTCGTTCCGCCCCTGTGTGGACGGCCAGATGGGAGGGGTCATAAAAACGTACCGTGAATGGAAGATCCTGGGGGACAATGAATGGCTGCGCAGGCTTTGGCCTTCGGTAAAAAAATCCCTTGAATTCGCCTGGTCCCCTGAAAACAAGGATCGCTGGGATCCCGAAAAAAGTGGCGTCATTACCGGAAGGCAGCATCATACCCTGGACATGGAACTCTTTGGCCCCAATTCGTGGCTCCAGGGCTTCTACCTGGGGGCTCTCAAGGCGGCTTCGGAAATGGCTGAGGTTATGGGCGACCAGGATGCCGGGGAGTACCTGGCGCTGTTTGAAAAGGGCAGGGCATGGGCAGATAAAAATCTGTACAACGGGGAATATTTCATCCAGCAGCTTGACCTTAAAAACAAGGAGCTTATTAAATCATTTGAAGACAACGCTACCCTTACGGGGGAGACGGTGATTCATGCCTACTGGAACGATGAAGCCGGTGAGATGAAGTATCAATACGCCCAAGGATGTGAAATTGATCAGGTTATCGCCCAATGGCACGCGAACCTTACGGGCCTTGGCAGGATATTCGATCCCGCCAAAGTACGGAGCGCCTTGAAAGCGATTCACCGGTACAACTACAAACCGAGCCTGCGCTTTCATTTTAACCCTTGCCGCATTTACGGGCATAATGACGAAGCGGGAACGGTGATATGCGAATGGCCGGATAACGTACATAAGCCGGTTATTCCCCTGCCCTATGCCGAAGAATGTATGCACGGATTCGAGTACCAGGCGGCAATCCACATGATTCAGGAAGGGATGGAAAAAGAGGGGCTGGAGATGGTAGCAGGAATCCGCAACCGCTATACAGGGGAAAACCGGAACCCCTGGAACGAAATAGAATGTGGCAGCAATTATGCCAGGAGCATGGCTTCTTATGCGCTGCTGCTTGCCTATTCGGGTTTTTCCTGTAACATGAGCAACCTGGAGATAGGCTTTGCCCCTCTCAGGGAAGGGAGCTATTTCTGGTCCCTGGATAAAGCATGGGGCGTTTTTGAACAAAAAGGGAAAACAGGAACCTTGCGGGTACTCTACGGAACGCAGCGCCTCAAACGTGTCCGCCTGGGCTGGGCCGGTATTAGGGATATTAGCCTTGGAGAGGCAAAACTGAGTTTCAAAACTGAGGAAACCACCCTGGTCCTTGATGAGCCCCTTGTATTAAACAAAGGGCAGGCGCTGGTATTTATGTAATACCCTTCAGCACAGGGCGGTGTCCTCCCCAGGAGTTTGTTGCGCTTCTCCCGCGATGGCCAGAAACTCCCCCTTATTCCGGTATAGCCGGATGATAGGCCGGGGTTTGGGTGTAGCGGGCTATGCCGATGTCCAGGCTTATTATCGACGCCGGCGGCAGTTCGCAGGTAAAACGGGGTGCGTTAACACCGGTGCGGGACAGCCCCTCCTTCGTTTCATGACTAATCTCCGTAAAAGTATGCTCCCCAAAGGCGCCGCCCTGAACGATGAGCCGCCGGGTCCGCGAGGGGTTGAGGTTCACCAGGGTCAGGGTGAGGGACTGTTTTTCGTTTTTTACCAGCAGGGCCGCCACATCGGGCGGCAGGCCCGGACGGTCCGTGTCGGCGTCGTAGTAGAGCAGGGTAACCAGGAGCAGGCCGCCGTTGTACAAGGGCAGGGGGCCCCCCAGGGTCAGATGGACCAGCCCCTCGGTACAGATGGGGTTCCGCTGCTGGATGTACGAATCGTTATAGGTCATGGGGTCCTGGGTATCTTCGTGAATCTTCTTCAGCCGGGTATACACCAGGGCCAAATTGTATTCGAGCATCTTTTCCGGAAAGTCCGGGAATTCCCCCTTGAGGAAGGCAAGCCAGGCGTATTCCTGCCCGCCAGCGTTCTTGAAGAAGGGAACCGCAAAGCGTTTTCCCGATCCGGCTTTCCTGTTTTTGGAACGATCCAAAATCTCCATATCCGCAGGGTCCCGTGTAACATTGTAGGCGTGGGCCATAGACTGGGGGCGGAGGGGGAAAAATTCATACCAGCCGCCGTCCACCTGTTTTTTGCGGGAGAATTTTTTATTAGCCGAAAGGAGTTCGCAGTCCACCTGGGCTTCCCTGGGTTCCCGGAAGCTGTAATCTATGTCCATCGCAGGATCGCCGGTGGGTTCGATGAAAATTTCATCCCGTACCAGGCTGTCGATGGGTTCATATTCAATGGCCACACCGTCATCGGTATATTTGTAGGGGACCATCAGCGTACCGTCCGCTTCAATACCGTGGCTTAAAAGCTGTTCGGCCTGACCGGAGATCCACTTCATCCGGCCCGTATCGCCGGTAAGGAGGGTTTCATTCTCCCCTGCCGCGGCCACAGCCTCCGCGATGAACCAGTAGCCGTGGGGCCAGATCCAGCCGTAATGCCCCCCGTACCACTTCCCGTCCATCAGTTCCCCTACCTTGCCGGTGGGTCCGGCATTATCGGGAACTACACCGCCGTTCTGCCGGGTGCGCTCCCGCCAGGCTCCCGCGTAGTCCAGGATCCACCGGCGGTACGCTTCATCGTGGGTATGCAAGTACGCGTTCATCATAAGACTTGTGGCCATTAGGTTGACCACAGAATCGCTGCGCCGGTTACGCCGGGCAATTACCTCCCCCATAAGCCGGGCCTTTTCCGGGTCTTTGAGGTCGTCCAGGGTCCGTATTCCCGGCACGTCAAAGTAGGGAAGTCCGTAGTAGTCCAGCCAGGAGGCGTAGCCAAAGGGAATTGGCCCGTCCTGATCCTCAAGAAGGGGTCCCGCACTGCCGTGCACGGGGGACAAAAACACCTGATGCCGGGGATCAAAATTACCGTTACGGTCGTCAAGAAACAGGGCGGCAAACCGTACCGACAGTTCAGCCAGTTTTTTATTGCCCGGGTCCGCCAGGTTCAAAAGGTAAAACAGCTGGTTGCCCTCCCCCTGGTGCATCCAGTCGCAATAGGAATAGTAATCATCCTCCACAACCATGCGGTTATTCGCCCCAAAGGGGAGTTTGGAAAACTGTTCGTTAATGGCCTCAAATTCCCTAAGCGCCAGGGTCAGAAACCGGCTTTCCCCGCCAAGGATATAGAAAAGGGGCCATGAATGGAAACTCTCATAGGCGTCATCCACCGCGCCGTACCCAACCCCTTCCTCCACCACCGGCGGCCATTTGAAGTACCCGTTGGGGTGCAGGTACTTCTCCAGTATCAAGTCCAGGGACTTGTTCAGGATGTCGAAAAGCTGCCGTTCCAAGAGCGCCCACCGGGGCGGATGGATAAAATGTTTTTCAGCCTTAACCGTTACCGTTTTCATAGTTTTCATAGTATTCTCCTATATCTTTTCTAAACAGCCTCGTACAGGACAAGTTCGCTGCTTAAGGCTCCTTCAAGATTTATACACACCCCTTTTTGGGTCAACTCATACCCGCTTACCGTACAAACGGCTCCGGTATTGTCAAAGGTAACCCGGTAGCTTCGTGAGGCGTCTATGCCGCGAAGTTTTATGCGGATCTCCCCGTTTTGCGGCGTGTCCAGTTGGAAGACCCCCAGGATCCCCTTAAGCCCGTCCGCTGCGTCCAGCTCCAACGCGCCGTAGCCAATGGGCTTTTTCCGCGGAAGTTCCGGGGTGTGGTGGTACACATTGGAATCCGCTATAAAGGGCCGCACAAACTCTTTGTAAAGCGCCAGATGGTGTTTGATGATTTCAAGCTGCTTCTCATTGACCGCTACATGGGCCGGTGTGATGCCGCCTATGGTTATATGGGTGAACATGAGGTTTCGCAGATGAAGCTGCAGGTCTCCGGTAACAAATGCCTGCTGGCCGCCGATAAGCCGGTCTATATGCTCAGGGGGCAGGGCAATGGACATGCCGTTGGTAACTCTGAACGCATTGGGATGGATCTGCCAGTCGGTAACCCAGGTGTGGGTAAAGTACCTGGCCATGCCCAGGTCGGTACGGCCTCCCCCTCCTGCGCAGTTCTCAAAAATCACCTCCGGGAAACGGGCCCGGAGCCTGGCAAATATCGAATAAATCGCCTCCAAATATCTGACCCTGGTACATTCCAGCCATCCTTCGGTCTCCCTGGCGTTGATGGTCACAAAAGCGTCCACGTTCCAGTCAAGCCGGAAAAAATCGAGCTTGTTGTCCCCGATAAGCGATGTGATCTGCCGCTCTACCCAGGCGGCGCATTCGGGAATACCCAGGTCCAATAAACCGGGACCGTTGGGAGCCCCGGCGTAGGTTTTCTGTAACCACTCGGGATGCTCCCGGCGGATTTGGGATTTTTCCCCCACCCGTTCCGGTTCCATCCATACGCCGAAACGCATCCCCATCTCGTGGCAGCGGTCCCGGAGCGCCCCTATCCCCCGGGGATACCGCTCCTTGTCAAACCGCCAGTCCCCAACCTTCACGTACCAGTCGGTGCCTTCCTTTCCGGGCTCTGTATACCATCCCGCGTCAATAAAGAAAACCTCCGCGCCGAATGACGCCGCATACTCCATGGTCTTTAGGGTGTTTTCCTCCGACATCACATATTCCGGTCCTATCGCGCTTTCTATTAATTCCCGCATACCGGGCTTTTTGGGATGAATGACCTTTCGTACATGCCGGTGCATGGAATTAACCGCATTGTCCAATCCGCCGAAAACCGCGCCGATATGGACCGCCGGGCTTACCCAGGTTTCCCCCGGCTTTATCACGCACAGGGGCGCGGGATCTTCCACCGATATTTTCATGCCCAGGGAGGGCGTTCTTTCAGGCTCGTTCTGGAAATCAAAGGAAAAGGCATAGCCCCCGGACCAGGCAAACTGGGCGATAAAATACTCCCCGGTAATCGTATTGTTGAGGATAAACATGGGATGCCGGTGCCGGTCCCGGCGGTACCGGCCGCCTATGGTAAACAGCGCGTTGGGCAGGTTTTCCCAGTGGAATCCGCCTTCGGTTCCCCAGACGCTATCCTCCATGTAGCCTAAGCGGTATATGCTTTCATGGCATTGCTTATCGTAGGCATTAAGGCCAAAAACCCGCTGTAGAACCTGGACGCCCCCTGAAAGCGGCGCCAGTTCGCTTAAGGCCGCAGGGCCCTCCTTGAGGTTTTCGATTTCGATATGCCGTTCCATGATAGGAGTGCCGTCAAGCCTGGTACAGACATGAACCTTTACGGGCCGTATGGTGTGTTTCAAGGTAACCCGGGCGCTTACGATGCTCCCCTCTTTTTTAATTTCATGATTTTCAAGCACAAAATGGGAGATAAGCCCCTGGCCGTCCAGGACCGCCTCAAAAGACTGGGGGCAGGGCATGGTATCGGTGTCCATATAACACGGCTTGGGCAGAGGATTGGCGCCCATAAGGTATCCGGCGGCGTTATACGAGAGGGCAAGCCACCGGCCGCTCCGCAGGCCTTCTTCAAAAACAAAATTAGCAGTCCGGTAGCTGATGGTAAACTCCGGATCGTGCTGTACCGCAATATCCGCAAAACCTTCCCATGTAAACATAGTACCCTCCTGCCGGCATACACACCCTGTCGTACACCGTCCTTTTTATCGCAGCGGTTCCCACAACCACCGGCCATGTTTTACGGAACA
>JAITJW010000051.1 GCA_031278715.1 Treponema sp.
CCAAAAGTATTTCCGCTTCCATCCCTTGCGCTTCGCTGGAAGCAGATACAAGCAATTATCAGCAAAAAATTCGTAAAAAAGTCAAAATTTCCTTGACAAGCCGTTTATCCCCCACTATAAATTTAGAGGAAAAAGCGGACTTTTGGCCGCTTTTTCCAAAGCCATTCCCAAACCTAACCGAGTTTTGGGAATGTCTCAGATACCAGAAAAAACGCCCCCAGGTCTGGGGGCGTTGCAACCGCTACCAAAAGTACGTATGCAAAAATCTACGCCTGCAACAAGGCCAAATGGCGTAACCATTTGGCCAGTACGCTGCTAGTGCAACCGGCTGCTAGATCTCTTTAAGCCCGTCATCTTTGGACTTGGCGGGCTTTCTGCTGGTACTCCTCTTGGTAGCGGGCTTGGCGTCAACCACGCCGGCCTTGGCCGGAGGAAGGGATTTGGGGGCATCGGCCTCCGTACTGACGGGGCTGTCGGAGTTGATCAGATCCAGGTAAGCGGAAGCCGGGGAGGCTTCCTGGGCCGGGGACTTTTCACCCGTGTCTCCTCCGAAAGACTGGCTGATATCTTCCCGCACCGTGGAACGCCGCCGGGTAAAGGAGGCAAAGGCGGCATCGGCAAAGCCCTTGGATACGCCGTGAAGGAATTCGTTCAGAACGTTCGCCATCGCGTCCAGCGTGGCCTTTTTCCGCTTAATAGAGGTAATATCCACATCAAGGAGAAGGCCGGGGTTTAGGTGGTAGGGGTTGATGCTGTACTCAAACCTGAAGTACTCCCGTTCCAGGAAGCCCAGGCGGTCTTCCATCACCCGCCGCTCCACAGGGTACTGGTAGCCGTACATCATCTTCATACGGTTACGCATGATGATGAACTTCTGCCGTATCTTGTCCTTCTCGTAAATGTAGGTACGGTTGGTCCGTTCCACTTCGGTCTCCCCGGTTTTTACCAGGGAGATCTCGTCCCAGGTCTTGGCGATGTTTTCATATACAGGTTCACCGCTTTTCTCTTTGATCCGCTTGCGGATCTTGCCCCTGCTCTTCTCCGCCAGATCCTTAAAATCGTTGACTTTGAAAGGATTCTTCTGATCCTGGTAGAGTACCTCCAGAATGTCCCACAGGTGCTGAACTTCGTTTTCAAAGTTCTTGATCTGCACGTCGTAGGCTTTCCGTTCCTCGATAAGCTGGGCGTTGTCAAAGTAACGCAGCCGTATCTGGTAACGTTCGTCGGGCAGGTTGGCCGCATCGGTATCCTCATATTCCCGAATCAAAACTTCACGGGCGTTTTTGAGGTTTTCGATGTACTGGTAACCCATCTTGGAGGTGTCCAGAATCGAGGTAATGGAATTGATCGCCGTATTAAAACCGCGGTTCCTGATGTTCTCAGTATCCACGATCTTTTTGATGTTCTCCCGCACGTTCTGCTGATCGAAGGTGGCCGGATCAATTTCCGCCCGCAGCTCATTGATCCGCTCGAATATGGCCTTGGCGATAATGGCGTAACGTTTCGACTTGGGATCATCCAGTTTGTCGTCGGTGTAGTTTTCAACCTGGTTGATCTTGCTGAAAATTATTTCGCTGTCGGAAAGTTCTTCCTGCCCCTGGTCGATCCGCTCGTCCTTGAAACGCTCGATAACACGGTCGATGTTGTCGATGATGTGTTTGGACAGGAGGTCCTTGATCAGGTATTCAACCGTTACCTGGTAGTGAAAAATGGGGCTGATAAGCTCGGAGTCCAGGATATTTACCGAAAGCTTGACATCGGAAACGGTTTTTGGTTTGAGGAGGTTGTCCTTGAACGCGCATTTCACGATGGAGTAGGCGTTTTCGCCCCGGACAAAGGCGCCTGTATCGGTCTTTTGCCGCAGGATGCTGTTTGTGTGGGTTTCCAGCTCGTTGACTCCCCGCTGGATATGACCCTGCAGGTGGCCGTACATGTTGACCATAGATTTTTCAATTTCGCCGGTGTTGAATTTATCGGCGCCGCCCACGGCATCCAGGAGGTCAGCGATCTCCTTGGGAGTATACCGGGCGAGGACTTTGGTCTCTTCCTTGTCAACGTAGTTGCGGACCTTTTTTACCATCTCGTCTTCCGCCGTTACCATGTAACGGTTGAACATGTTCTGGTAGTTCTGGTTGAAGTAGTTGTACAGCTTCTCCTTCACGCCACCCATCACATCCAGTCGTTCCAGCACATCCTTTGGCAGTCTGGAAGTAAGGTGGTGGACAACCTTATTCGTTTCCTCTTCGAGAAGCTGGTTTACCTCGTTTTGCTGATCCCGATATTCCTGAGCCAAGGAATTCCGTGAACCGACGGCGCTAGGTTTTTCAGGATGAAAAACATTAGGGCTTTTGGGCAGGTCAATGGACGCCATACGTCATCTCCTTAAGTATGAATTAAATCTCTGGCAGTATTCACAGGTTGTAATGACTCGATTATAACCCAGGTCCTGGAAAAGATCTAGATCATAACCTGGGTACCGGAAAAGATTTAAATCATAACCTGGATACCGGGAAAAATCTAGCAGCCTGTTGCGCTTTCAGGTTTTTATAGCGTCCGCGTAGTGAGCCACGGTGCTGACCCGGAGGGGGTTGTTCATCAGCGGGCAACTTTGTGTTATGGTTAAGGTATGGAGAATTCCAGGTTGAACACCGCCGTTCTTATGGCGGTCCTCCTTTTTGTTCACGGGCAGGCTGCAAGAGCCCAAACGCGAAACGATCCTATTGATGTGAATCTGATTATCGACGGTTCCCGGTATACCCAGAGCCTGAGCGGGGAAATAGCGGAGTGGCTATGCGACTATGTAATCGACGGTATCTTGCAGGACGGGGACTACGTGCGGATTCGTATTGCCGCAGAAAAAGTCCAGACCCTCTACAGCGGTGTTTTTGACAGGCAAAACGGGGAATCCATCAAAACCCTGCTCCGCGCTCCCCTGCCCGGAACGGAAACAGTGGATTTTGCGGGGGCCTTGGGGGACATTTTTTCCCCTGCGGCGAAGAAAAACCCCCTCATGACCTACACCCTCCTGGTAAGCACCCCGCGGGGTCTGTCCCCCGTCCGTCTTGAGGCCGTTGTTTCCTACCTGCGCTTTTCACGGGTAATGGATTTCCCCGGCTGGCGGGCCCTGGTTGTTACACCGGATACAGGCCCCCGCGCGCGGGAGGCAGCCGAAGCTTTTCTTTCCGGCAGATGATCCGGAACTTCCTGAAGATCCTGGGCGTTATCCTAATCAGCCTTACCGCCCTGGGCCTGGGCTTCCTGATATCCCAGCCACAGGACCGTCTGCTGTCCACGCGAAACAGCGAGACCGGACGGCAGCGGATTATCATACCACGGGGAACCGGGGATTCGGAGTACGATTCCCAGGCGGAACGGATGGCCTACGAGGACAGCATCAGCACGAGGATTGCCCTCCGGGAAGGAGAGGTGGTGCTGTCCGTTCTGAACCAGGATTTTGACGGAGATCCGGCGGAAGAACAGATCATCGCCTACCGGGACTATCAGGAACAAGAAGGCCCTGTTCATATTGCCTATGTGGATTACGACGAGGTTCTGCGGCTTTACCGGCGGGTCTGGGAGGCCCCCACCGCCGTTACGATGCCTTTTACCTTCTCGATGAGTACCCAGGATCTGATTGGAGATCGAAGCGTCAGCCTTGTGGTTACCGGCATGGAAGATCAGGGAACCCAGACCCTTATGGTTTTTCACCGTCCTTTCGGCAGCCTGCCTGCCGGGCCGGAACCACGGGAAGCAGAGGGCGGGGAATTGTTCAGAAATATCGCCGATATACGGATAGAAGGATCCGTCCGTATCCGGGAGGCTGAGCGGCCTCAATCCTACCACCTGGGAATTTCCCACGGGGCAAGTTTTTCTATCGCCGCCTACGGACACGATGCGGAATCTCAAAACATATTGGACCAGGTGGAGATCATCTACAGTTACAATGCCGAAACCGGACGGTACGAGCAGAGTAAAATTACCAAGGTACCGGGAAGCCAGATTGAACAGCGCCGCCTGCGGGAACTTCTGAGCGGCGCCCCCGGAGTCTTTGAAGAGTTTATCTACGATTTGTGGTACTTTGTGGGGTCTCAGGGAACCCTGGACACAAAACAGTATATCTATTTTGATCCTCCCAACGGGGAAATAATTTTCTTCGACGACGGCGCCCAGCAGGTTTTCCGCTGGCAAAATTCAAGTCCCACCCGTTATGGTCTTTACGTAACGAGTCAAAATATCTCGGTAACAACCCTTAGGCGGACGATTGATATTGAACTTGAATCCCTGGACAGTGTCCGGGTCAAGGTGTTTGAAGATGTAAGGCTTAAAATACGGGCCGATAACACCTGGGACGGATCCTACCGCCGGGCGCCTTCCACGAGGACCAGCCTTTCCGAATCACCGGACCGCTCACTACCCTACATCGACGCACGTTACGAAAGTTCTATGGGGAACATGCACTTTAGCCCGGACGGTTCCTATGAAATTGTATCCTCCACAAGTATCCGGCGGGGACGTTACGCCTTTTTCCGCATAGAAGGCCGGGAAGCTGTGGAACTGCGTTCCACAGAAGTCCGCTCCACAGAAACCCAGTCCGGCGAGTCCCCTTCCGTCTCTGCAGCTCAGGTTCCGGCAACCGCAGGGGATTGGTACGGGAACCAGACAAGCGTCCGGGAAACCTACCTGGTGGAACACTCAGGAACCAGCCTCATCCTCTCCCGTGTACAGATCGGTACGATGGGTATCCGGGAACTCCAGGAAGGGACCATCACATTGACGCCGGAACCGTAAGCTTAGCCGGGGTGTACGGACACCGGAAACGATTCGAAACCCGCGGCTTTTAGTTCCCGGATGCTTGCGTTGATGTCCGGGCCCGGTATTACATACACCATGATATAGGTAGCCCCGGCACGGTTCTGCCGTGTGCTGTCGGCTGAAAACCCCGCGCCACGCAGCTTTTCCAGAAGACCGCGGGCGTTCTCCTCCCGGCTGAACAACCCGGCCTGAAGTACGGTCCCGCTAACGGCCGAACTGGTAACAGCCGAACTGGTGGCGCCGGAGTTGGTGGCAGCCGAACCGGTGGCAGTCGAACCGGCGGCGCCGGAGTTGGCGGCAGCCGAACCGGACGGGGCCCCCTGCCGGCCCGGAAAGAGGAGCCACATGGCGGTAGCGGCGGCGTGTACCGTTCCCTTGCTGCCGGCTGCGGCGGCCTCGGGGCTGCCGGGGTACTCCCTGGTCAGGGAACTCAACCAGCTTTCCCGGCCTGTAAGTTTCCACAGTGTAAAATATATCCGCGATGTGTAGGCCCCAAATGTCCCGTCCCCCAGCAGGGAGACAAGTGCGGAGGTATTCGCCCCGCCGCTGCGCAGGGCCTCAAGCTGGGCGGCCAGAAACCGGGCATGGATACGGACCTCCCCGCCGGCGCCGCCGGAAAGAACCCCCATCAGGGCCGCTTCCGCCCGTTCCCAATTCCCCAGCGCAATAAAACACGCGGCCCCCCGCAGCATGGACAAGTGATCCGGAGGTTCCGCCTGGGCAGCCATTTCCCAGGCCCCGGCAGCCCCCTCAATATCCCCGGCAAGCTCCTTCAGGCCGGCCATCCGGATCAGCGCCTCCCGCCGCCCGGCCGAACCGGCGGAAACCCGCTCAAGGTTCCGCAGTTCAGTTTCCAGACTGCTCTGGGCAGCGACAGGGGGGCGGGGGCTGAGAAAAAAAGCGCCGAAAAACACGCCCAGTAGTCCGAAATAAAACAGGGACCTCCTACTGAATCCCATAGTCGCCATCCGGCGGGGGGGAGCCGGCAGAAACGCCGGACTCCGCGGTCCCGGCGGTCTTCTCCCTTTTTTTTCTGGAAACTTTTCCGGCCGGGGTCTCCGTTTTTTTCTTACGGCGATTCCCGAAACGGAACGAAACAACCAGGGGCAGAGCCAGAAACAAACCCAGCATAAAGGCGGAAAGGGCAGTCAAAAACACCGGAACCTGAGAAAACGTAAAAAACCCAAGGGAAATATCACAACGGTTTTCCAGATTAAAGCCGATAAAAAAGAGGAACACCGCGCCTAACAGCACAACTCCTATGAGTCGCCAGGGCATACACGTATCTCCTTGGCCCGGAACGTATTACCCCGCAGGCCGGAAAGGGTAAGCTCCACAAAATGTCCGGCAAGGGAAACCGTTCCGGGGGCCACAACCATTTCATCCCGTTCGGTACGGGCTACTATTTCATCGGCATTTTTACGCGAAATTCCCTCTACCAGCGCGTTTGTCCGCTGCCCCAGGCGGTTTTTGAGCAGTTCCTGGGTATGTTCCTTCTGCAGGGCAATCACGCGGCCAAGGCGTTCCCGCTTAAGCCCCTCGTCGATTCTGCCGGGAAGCCCGCAGGCAGCCGTCCCCTCACGGGGGTTAAAGTGGTACATGTAGGCGTAGAGGAACTTTGTTTCGGCCATCAGACGAAGGGTTTCTTCCAGATCACCGGCGGTTTCCCCCGGAAACCCAACCAGTATGTCCGTGGAAAGACTGATGCCCGGCATGGCGGAACGGATACTCCGGACCAGATCGAGGTACTGTTCCCTGGTATAGCGGCGGTTCATAGCGGCCAGGATCGAATTTGAGCCATGCTGAACCGGAAGGTGAAGGTGACGGCAAAATACCGGATACTCCGACATAACGGCGATGGTTTCGGGGGAAAGATCCTTGGGATTGGCGGAGAGGAAACGCACCCAGCGGATAGACCCCCCGGCGACTTCCTGCGCAACCAGGCGCAGAAGGCCGGAAAAACCAAGGACGGCGCCGGAAGCGGCGGCAGGAAGCGGGCCCTCCCAGCGGTAGGAATTGACGTTCTGACCCAGCAGCGTAATTTCCCGAACCCCGTGCTTTTCCAGAAAACGGATCTCCCCAAGGATCGATGCGGGGTCCCGTGAAATTTCAGGGCCCCGGACGTAAGGGACAACACAGTAAGAACAAAAATTGTTGCAGCCGTGCATAATGGGCACAAAACTCCGGAACTGCCCCTCTTCAAGGTGGGAGGACGAAAAGGCGAAGACCGGCTTTTCGCCTACAGGCAGCGGAAAACCGGTCCCCTCTCCCATCCGGCGCTTTTCCAGGGCTTCCAGAATCAGGGGGAAGATCGACCGGGCGGAAGTACCCATCACGTAATCCACCGCGGGACAGCTTTTCTTAATCGTTTCCCCCAGCCGTTCCGCCATACAGCCCGCCACCACAAGGCACACCTCGTCCTGCCCGGGCTTCCGCTTTTTTTTAAGCGCGGCGTACCAGGCAAGGCGCCCCATGACACGGGTTTCCGCAGTCCGCCTTACCGAACAGGTGTTAAGAAGTACCAGGTCCGCTGCCGCCCCATCCGCCGCGGGGGTCCAGCCCCGTTCCCGGCACACCAGATCCAGGGCGGCAGACTCGGCGGAATTCATTTGACAGCCGTAGGTTTCAAAAAAATAGGTCATTATCCCCGGCTTTCTAAGCCCGGCTTTTCAAGCCTTTGATAAACTTAATACCGTTCCAGACCCCTAGGGCAATCAGTCCAAAGGCCCCGATAGTCAGCAGAGTTCCCGCGAGGGGCCTGAAAAAAGACGCCCCCGTCCGGGACAGAACCGCCAGAATCCCGCCAGCCGCAAGAATAGCCCCAGGCTTCCGGTCCGTGGAATCTTTTGAAAAGAAGGCCGCAAACCCAAAAACCGCGCTAAGGGCCCCAAGGATTATCCCTACAATAGGGAAACGCCCCCCCACAAGACCCAGGGCCAAAAGAAAAAAGCCCCCGACCAGATTGGCTATCGCAGCAAAACCCTGTTTTTCCAGAGTCCGCGCCGGAACCGGGACAGACCGGTTTTCCAATTCATTCATGGGTTCCTCCACGTTCAATTTACTAGACAACCTGTCCGCAAAGCCGGCTGCGGTACGGACAGACACTCATTACCACCATTCAAAGCTCCTGCACAGGGAAGGGCAGGGGTAAGATCACAAGAAAACAGCCCCGCCGGGCCCGCAAGCCAAAGGAACCGTCTTCCGCCACATTACTTAACCCGACAAAACCCCGATCCCAGGAAAGACCTGCCAACGGCCACCTGAGACCCGCGCTTTCCGCCTCCCAGGGTCCGGCTCCCAGCGGAAAAACCGAAACCAGAGAACCCGGCGGGCCGGACCAGCGCATCTGACCGGGAGAAACCACACGACAAACATCCTCCCCGGCGGTGATCCAGCGGGACGGACAGGGATCCCGTTCAAAAAGGGAACGGATGGCCAACAGGTGGTCCAAACGCCCGCCGCCTCCGCCGATAAGCCAGACCTCGTTACAACCCTGTTCCCAGAGCAGGCGTAACGCCAATTCCGTATCGGTATAATCCTTCTCCACCCCGTAACGCAGAACCCGTTCCGGGGGGTACGCGTCCAGTCTGGAAAGATCTTCAAGGGAATCCATGTCCCCCACAACCCAGTCCGGCCGCAGTCCCGCCGCCTCCGCCGCCGCAAGCCCGGAATCGGCGGCAACCACCAAGACCGGCGCCGGAGGACCAGCCGGGCACGGAAAAAAACAGGGGCCCCGGGGCACAGGCGGGACCAGCAGGCTGCGGCAAAGCTCCGGGCAGGGCCCTTCCCCCCCGATAAACGCAATTCCCCGCACTCCGTACCCCCCACGTACACCATGCTCCTGTCCAACAGGCTGCTAGGATATCCGGTCTGATTATAGTACAGTACGTTTCTATGGGCAACGCGCACAGCCCCGGCCCTCCGGAGCCCGGCGGAACCTCACAGAGTGGCCTTCCCCCGCAAACCGGGTCTTCCCGGAGGCCGGATCCCCGCCTGTCGGGAAAATTGCAAAACAATATCCACTTTATCGAGCTAAGCGCCCTGTTCCGGAAGCACGGAAAAAAGCTGTACCTGGTAGGCGGAGCAGTACGGGACCTTGTCCGGGGCCATGAGCCCCACGACTGGGATTTGGCTACGGACGCCGGCCCCGATACGGTCATCGCCATATTCCGGAGCCTAAAACCCCGTGTAACGGTTATCCCCACCGGAATAAAACACGGGACCCTTACGGTTCATTACCGGGATGCCGAATTCGAGATAACTACGTTTCGTACCGATTCGGATTACCGGGATGGCCGGCACCCCGAATCGGTCGTTTTTACCGTAAGTGTGGAGGAAGACCTTTCCCGCCGGGATTTTACGATGAACGCCGTTGCCCTGGAACTTCCACGGGGGAAGGTGGTAGATCCTTTTGGCGGCCTCAAAGACATCAAACGAACGATCATCCGTTGTGTCGGAAATCCCCGGAAACGTTTTGAAGAGGACGGACTGCGGCCCCTGCGGGCGGTCCGTTTTGCCGCGCAGCTTGACTTTACCGTAGAAAAATCCACGCTGCAGGCGATCCGCCCCTCCCTGGGCGTAACCGCGGAAGTTTCACAGGAACGGATCCGGGATGAACTGGACAAGATCATCGCCAGCCCCCGGCCCTCCCTGGCATTCCGGCTTATGGAACAGACCGGACTGCTGGAACTGGTACTGCCGGAACTCTCCGCGTGCCGGGGCATCGAACAGAAAGGCTACCACCACTTTGACGTACTGGATCATTCCCTTTTGGCCTGCGACTACGCCGCCGAAAAGGACTTCCCCGTGGAAGTGCGTATAGCGGCCCTCTTTCATGACATCGGAAAACCCGACACCCGGCAGATGGACGACCGGGGAATATGGACCTTTTACCAGCATGAAAAACGTTCCGTCAAGTTAACCGAACACCTTATGACCCGGCTGCGGTACCCCAATTCCCGAATTGCCGAAGTCTGCCGCCTTATAGCCTGCCACATGTTCCACTACGAGGAAGTTTGGAGCAACGGGGCGGTACGGCGCTTCATTATCCGGGCGGGTAAGGAAAACCTGGAGAACCTGTACCGCCTGCGCCGCTGCGATACCTACGGCATGACGGGGACCGAAACGTCCCCTGAAGGGCTTGCCGCCCTGGTAAGCCGGGTAGATAAGGTACTGGCCGAAAGCCAGGCCCTGTCCCTTAAAGACCTGGCGGTTTCGGGAGACGATCTAATCGCCGCGGGGATCAAACCGGGAAAACACATGGGCATCATCCTCAACGAACTCCTGGAAACCGTCGTGGACGATCCGGACTCAAACAATCCGGAAACCCTTGTAAACATCGCGCTTCAATTCAACACAAAGTACCAAACTCGTCCTTGAGCCGTTCCAGGGCCACCCGGGCGGCTTCCTGCTCGGCTGTTTTTTTACTGCGGCCCAGCCCCGGCCCGTATACCCGGTCTTTTATCCAAACTTCCATCCTGAACAGCCTCTCGTGTTCCGGGCCTGAGCGGTTGATCAGCCGGTACTGGGGGTACATCTTGAAGTAACGCTGGCAGAGTTCCTGCAGAAGAGATTTATGGTCCGCATGGTAGTCTTTTTCGACAACCCGGCTTATTTCAGGGCTGATACAGCGTTCCACAAATGAAAAAGCCGCGGAAAAACCCGAATCCAGGTACAGGGCGCCGAAAAGGGCCTCCAGGGCATCCGCCAGAATGGCATTTTTCTTCCTCCCCCCGGAAAGGTCCTCCCCTTTCCCCAGGATAAGAAGGGCGTCAATCTGCAGTTCACGGGCAAGACCCGACAGAATATCCTCGGAAACCACAATGGACTTTATTTTCGCCAGTTCCCCTTCGCTTTCCCCCCCAAACCGCTCGTAAAGTACCGTAGCGCACACCGCCCCCAGGACCGCATCCCCCAGAAATTCCAAACGCTCGTTGTTACCCCGGTACTGCGACTCATTGGAAACAGACCGATGGACAAAAGACAGATTCAGAAGCCCCAGATTCCTGAATTTGATCCCGGCGTATTTGAGAAAGGCCTGCAGCTCTTTTCTTCGTTCCGGTTCCGGTTCGTTGAAATTCCAGTCCAATGGATTATACCCGGGCGCCCCGGCCTGAGCGCCCGTAAAAACGTTTCGCAGGTACATTCCCGCCGCGGGCAACCCGAAAGGGCGCATGGCTTACTTCTGCTGGGATTTAATATACTCGTAGGCATCCTTGACGGTTTCAAACTCGTTGGCCTTTTCATCGGGGATAGAAATACCCATCTCTTCCTCAATGGCATAGACCAACTCATAGGTGTCCAGGCTGTCGGCGCCGAGGTCCTGACGGAAAGAAGCCTCCATCGTAATTCTCCCCGCATCCACGTCAAGCTTCTCGGCAATAAGCTTCTTCATCTTTTCAAACAAGTCATCCATCTTGCATATCCCTCTACCAAATTGTGTTATACCTTTGCACCGGGAACAATGATCTGCTTTCCCCGATAGAAACCGCATTTGGGACATACCCGGTGCAACAACACCTGATTCCCGCAACTGCTACACTCCACCAGCGTGGGGGCGGAAAGCTTCATGTTAACCGACTGCCGCCGGCGCGTCCGCGCCTTTGACGTCTTAAATCTGGGTACTGCCATATCATGAACCTCACTTCAGTATTTTGTGAATCTAACAAAAACTGCCAAATTTGTCAAGATTGCTTTTTTCAAAAACCCACAGGGCCAAATGGCGTAACCATTTGACCAGAGCAACAGGCTGCTTAAGGGTACTTTACCTTCAAGGCCTCCGCCACAAGCGGGGGAACCATACCGGTGGTATCCCCGTGGAAAGAGGCCAGTTCCTTGATGGAAGATGAGCGGAGAACAAAATATTCCGGGTCCGTTGTCATAAAAATGGTCTCGATCCGGTGATCCAGGGCCTTGTTCATCATGGAAAGCTCGAATTCGTAGGCAAAATCGTCTATACCGCGGACCCCCCTAAGCAGAATCCGGATATTACGGCGCCGCAAAAAGTCCACGATCAGCGTATCACAGGTCTCCACCAGCACGTTTTCACGATCCTTGACCAGCTCCCGGAGCATGGAAACCCGCTCGGCAGCGGAAAACAGGTACTTTTTCTGCCGGTTTTCCGCCACCACCAGCACCAGCTCATCAAAAATTGAAGCCGCCCGCCTGACGATATTGATATGCCCCAGAGTAGGCGGATCAAAAGATCCGGGAAACGCCGCTTTTAACATAAATTCACCCTAAAGTGATTAAAAAAACCCGTCAAGACCCGAACCCGAAGATTAGCCCATTATCGTTTGACGGAACATTTCGATTAGTGTATTATAGAGCAGTATGAGGTGGTTTTTCCCGGTCATTGCCGTATACTCACTTATTTTTCTTTCCTGTGTCTCCTGGCCGGAGCCTCAACCCGATGCAATTTCCCCCCCGGTACAGCAGGAACCGGTTATACAGGATCCGGTCCCCGCAGAATCGATACCCGCAGAACCCGTTTTTACCGAACCGGCCCCTGATGAGCCGGCGCCTGATGAACCGGTCCCCGATGAACCGGTCCCTGACGAACCGGTCCCCGATGAGCCGGTCCCCGATGAACCGGTCCCTGACGAACCAGCGCCTGATGAGCCGGCCCCCCCGCCCGTACACCCGGTTTTCGACTATTCGTCTATCACCGAAGAAGTTCGAAACAGCACAAAAGTCAACATTCGGGAACTTATCGGCGAACTCAACGGGATTATCAGACGCGGGGATTTCAATGCCTGGGTAAGCCGCCTGGACGAATCCTACCTGGCACGGCTTAGTTCACGGGAATTCCTTGACATCGTTTCCCAAACTCCTAAACTGAGATCACGGGGGGAACCGCTTAAAGACCTGGAAGATTACTTCATCAACGTGGTAATCCCTTCCCGGGCTAATACGGGAAACCGGGTTGACGATATCGAGATTGAGTTTATCCCCGCGGAGGAAAAGGTACTTGCCTTCAGAACAACGTCAAACGGGCGGCGTGAACGTCTTTATGAACTTAAAAACATAGACGGGACCTGGAAGATCATCAATTAGCGGTCCCAGACACAGCAGGTGCCGGACCGCTTTGAAATATTAAGGAGATTGTAATTTTATGTTGAATTTAAGATGGCCGGTGGTATTCGGCCTGCTATTTATTGCCGCCACATGGACCGTATCAGGCCAAAGTTCCGGTTCCGGCCGCGAAATGACAGTCGAGGAGTCCTACCTGCAGGAATCCAACGAGATCAAGATTATCAGAGAGCAGATTCGGGGCGACTCCGAAGAGCAGAAACTGCTGGCCCTGGAATTCATAAAAGACGCCATCGGCCGCGGAAACGACGGGGCAGATATCCGTGCTTCGCTGGAGTACCTTGCCACCGAGGGAACCGTCGTAATGAGCAGGGAAAACGGCAGACTGATTAACAACTACCCCCTGGTACGGAAACAAGCCGTGGAATACCTGGGTGACCTGGGCACCCCGGAGGCCAAAGACACGCTGATCAGGATCATCAGGGCCGACAATGAATCGATGGTCCTGGCGGAAGCCTTTAAATCCCTGGCCCGAATCGGCATCAACGACAACGATCAAACCGTTAACGAGATCACCACCGTTGTGCGGCGCTTCAATGCCCTGGCCGCCAACAAACCGGACGAATACTTGGTTTATATGGCCCTGGAAGCATACGAAAAGCTTGCGGGAGTCAACGGCGGCATAGCCGACCCATACACCCTGGGCGCCATCACCGATATTATGGTGGGACCCTACCAGAAGAAGGTCAGAGACCGGGCACGGGAAGTCCTGTCCAACCTGTTTAAGGCCAGAGGTGACAGTTAACCGGGCAATTGACAAGTCAGCCCTTTTTTAGTATATTCTTTATTGTTGCTAACCACCCCTGAGGTGGTTTGTATGTCCCCTTCGTCTAGTGGTTAGGACATCGGGTTTTCATCCCGACAACAGGGGTTCGACTCCCCTAGGGGATGATCTAACTAAACGTAACTCTTTATGCCATAAGGAGTTACGTGAAGACGAAAAAATCGTTTCCGCCCCGCCCGGTAGAGGGTATGATTATGGCCCCGGGCCGGACCCTTACACCCGCCGCAAAAACGCCCGTCACAACAAACACCGGCAAATACCTCGATCTCCGCCACCGGGCTTCGGAAGCCATAGCGGGAACCAGCATCCCGCCTCAATTCATTCAAAATTTTGCTTGACAGGAAAACAACAGGCGTGGTACGATAAACCAACAGTGGTCAGAAAACCACAAAGAGAAGGTATACAGTCGTGAACACGCTGAATT
>JAITJW010000074.1 GCA_031278715.1 Treponema sp.
AGCCATTCCCAAAACTCGGTTAGTTTTGGGAATGGCTTTGGAAAAAGCGGCCAAAAGTCCGCTTTTTCCTCTAAATCTAAGGTTGCTTTCCCAAAAACTGAAGTTTTGGGAAAGCCTCATCTGACAGGCTGTTGTACTTGTAGGTTTTTAAGGAGAGTGTAGCATGGCGGATAAGGCGAATCTTGAAGTACTTTCTACGCGGGCGGGTTTCAATTCTGCAGTCCGGCACATCAAGAAAACCCTTGCTATTGTTGATGAACTGGGGGATAAGGCGAATCTTGGGGATACGCTTCACGATCTGGCGGACGGCGAACTGACCGGCAGCCGGATAGCCCTGCTCTTGCGGATGCTGCTGGTGGACAGGCTGGGTTACAAAACCCTGTCGGTCAATCTGGCCTCCGTTCCGGAGGACCTCTCCCGGGTTTCCCTGGAATTTGCCGGGTGGAACGGGGTGGACCTGGTGGTTTCCTACTGCCATCCCGATCTGGGGCTCCTGGTGGCAAACCCGAAATCCGTGGAAGAACTGGCGAATTTTGGAGCTTTGCGCAAGCGGGAACTCCTGGTGATCTACGCGGGAAAAGGTTCTGCCCCTGCCGGTGATGATTGCCAAAAGGCCCTGGAACTTGCGGCGATCCTCTTTCAGGGCGGGACGGTTAAGGTTCCCCAAACCCTGCTCAAGGGAAATTTCACGGTAAAAAAGGCCGCGGCCCCGACCCGGAAACCGGCAGAACCGGCGCTGAGTCCGCCGGCTTTGCCGACGGCGGAGCCGGCGGCGGAGACGACGGCAGAGCCGACGGCAAAGCCGAAAGGCCGCCGGACCAAAAAAGAGCCGGCCGCTGCTGCCGCTGCCGCTGCCGCCGCTGTTGCCGCGGCCGAAAGCCCGCGGGCCCCGGTGCTTAGTTCCGCCTCTCCCGCCGTTTCCACAGGATCGCTGAGGATGACCCCCATGTACTCTGTGGCGGTTACCAACGAACTGTTCCACAACGGGAATGTAGAGGCCTGGAAGCGGATCATCTCCAGTTACAACGCCAAATACCCCGATTTGAAGGTGTATATGTACTACGAGGGGGAGCGGATACTGGATATTAATTCCTTGTTCAAATGGGGAAAGGTAAAACACGGCAGCGCCATACAGTTTGCCGTTAGCGGTCTGGAGATAAAGGACGTAGCAAAACTGCAGCGTTACCTGGTGCAGGGCGCCAGCAACCAGTTTGAAGCCTTCCTCCGCGGCCCGGTAAGCAGTGTTATGAAACTCTTTGGATAGGGGGAATTATGGACAGCCGGATACATTTTTTTAGCCAGAACGATACGATTTCAACCGGGATAGCTTCCGAATTGCTGGGCATCCGGGGACGGCAGGCCAACGAATTCGCCGAACTGGGTTTTCCCATCCTGCCGGGGTTTATCTTTGATACGGAGATCGCCTCGGAATTAAAGCCCGCCGGGATCAGGAAGGATCTGACGATCCTGCTGGAGAAATGCGCCGGTATTGTGGGCAAGACCTACGGGGATCCCCAAAATCCCATGCTTTTGAAAATTGTTATCTCGTCAAACCTGGCCGTTACCACATTTCCCGCCCTGCACAATTTCGGCCTGGTAAAACCGGTTATTGACGGTTTTACCAAATGGGTGGGGAAAGATTTTGCCGCCCACGAGATTCTCTTTTTGATCCGGGGCATGCTGAAGCTTGAGGGGCGGATCAGGGAACTGGAAGGGAATACCGGGGAACAGGATGAGATAAACTCCCGGCTTGCCGTTCTGGACAGAACCCTGGGTATACAGGGCCCGTCCAACGAACTGGGCGGGAAAGAGAAATCCTTTGTCATCGACAAGAGCGCGGCCGAGTACATGGATCTGTACGCCGGGTATCTCCCCGGAGGATTCTTTGACAACGCCGAAGATCAGCTTCTCCTGGCCCTGGGCGAGATTTCCCGCATGCTCAGCATGGACGATCAGAACGACAAGGATACGGCCCTTTTAATCGCCCCGATGGTCTACGGAAACTACGGGAAAGACTCTTCCTCCGGCGATTATTTTAGCCGTAACGTGGTAACCGGGGAAAAGAAACTTCAGGGCAAGTTTTTTCAGGGAAAATTCAACGAAATCGGCGCCGCCGGTCAGGACATCAACAGGCTTGATTCCGTCTACCTCAAGGAACTGCAGAAGATCGCCTGGACCCTGGAGGATAAATTTAAGGATATCCGCCGCATCCGCTTTACCGTTGAGAACGGGAAACTCTGGCTTATCGAACAGCGCCCGGCGGAACAAAAATCCGCACAGGCGGATATTAAACTGCTCCTGGATCTTACCGGACGGGATGTGGTGGACAAAGCTTACGTGATAAAGGCCATCGCCCCCCTGCGGCTTAACGAGATCCTCCACCCGATTATCGATCCGGCCAGTATCAAGGGCCTTCCGGTCTGGAGGGGAGGCATTGCCGGGGCCCCGGGCGCGGCCATAGGCCAGGTCTTTTTTAGTACCAGAACCCTGCTGGAAGCCCAGAAAAACGCCCTTCAAAAGGGTCTGGACACCCGCTTTATCCTTGTGCTGGTTTCCTCATTCGCTGAGGATGTGAAGGCCATCGAGGTCAGCGCCGGGGTTCTTACCGCCGAGGGAGGCTACTCCGCCCATGCCTCGGTGGTGGCCCGGCAGTACGGCAAAGTGTCCCTTGTGGCCCCGGAGCTGAGGATCACGGAGAAAAAGGCCGTCCTGGGGGACATTGCCTTTTCCGAAGGGGATTACCTTACCATCGACGTGCCTTTCTACGGGGAATCCGCCGTTTATCAGGGTACGGCAAAGCTGATCGAACCTGATCCCAAAGAGTCCGGACTGCTGGACATTATCGGCCTGACCAAGGAATTCCTGAAAAAATTCCATGTCCGGGCCAACGCTGAAACCCCCCGCGACGCGGCCCTGGCCCTGTCCTTCGGGGCCGAGGGTATCGGACTGTGCCGGACGGAACACATGTTCTTTAAGGCCGAACGGATCAACGTGTTCCGGGACATGCTTCTTTCAGACAACGAAAAGGAACGGATCAAAGCCCTGGAAAGGCTCCTGGTAATGCAGCGGGAGGATTTCTACGGTATCTTCAAGGCAATGGCCGGAAAAGAGGTTACCGTCCGGCTTCTGGATTCACCCCTCCACGAATTTATGCCCCATAACGACGATGAACTGGCCTCGTACCTTGAATACGCCGGCAAGGGAAAAAAGACGAAACCTCCCAAGGCGCAGATCCTGGCCCGGATTGACGCGCTTCACGAGTTCAACCCCATGCTCGGTCACCGGGGCTGCCGTATCGCCGTGTCCTACCCGGAGATTTACGCCATGCAGATACGGGCCATTTTCGAGGCCGCCTACAGACTGCGGTCCGAAAAGGTTGATGTCCGGCCCGAGATCATGGTGCCCATCGTGATGAACGCCTCCGAACTGAAACTTATCGCCTACGGCAAGAAGATCGAAGGGGCCAGTTACCAGGGTATTGTGGACATTGAAGATAATCTGCGGGCAGAAAAAAAGGCGCCGCCGCTGGACTACCGCATCGGTACGATGGTGGAACTCCCCGCCGCCGCCCTGGGGGCCGGTGAAATTGCCCGCTATGCCGGTTTCTTCAGCTTTGGTACCAACGATCTTACCCAGACCACCCTGGGGATCTCCCGTGACGATTTTACCGCATTTATGGCCGACTACACCCGCTTCGACCTTATCATGGGGAACCCCTTCAGTACCCTGGACCCCCGCGTAAAAGATATTATCGTCATAGCGGTGGAGCGGGGGCGGATTACCCGGCCGGACCTGGTCTGCGGCCTCTGCGGTGAACACGGCGCCAACCCGGAGAACGTGCGGTTCTGCATGGACGCGGGGCTGGACTACGTGTCCTGTTCCCCGTACTCGGTACCCATCGCCCTACTGGCGGTAGCCCAGGAGGAGATCGCCCGCGCTTCCGGTACGCCGTAGAATTACGCAGCGTCAGCCCGGCCAATACTACACTACCCTTACCGGTGCTAAGCCAGGGGATCGTACCGCCTCCACCGGAGCGGTCCCCTGGCGTTTGCAGCAGCTTGTATCTTTTTTTAATATATGTTACAAGATAAAATGACATGGTGTATTGGCCTGCCGGTATTAATTCAATCAACGGGAATTTTTTGGGGTTTCGGACGCCTGGGGCTTTTCGGAACCGGGTCTCATCTGCCGTGATTTAGCAAGGGGTAAAACATGCGGGATATTCAGGATTTCGACTCGATTATGATACGTTTGGCCTCCCCGGACATGATCCGGGCATGGTCCTATGGGGAAGTGAAAAAACCGGAAACTATCAACTACCGGACTCTGAGGCCCGAAAAAGACGGCCTTTTCTGTGAACGGATCTTCGGGACCACCAAAGAGTGGGAGTGCTACTGCGGTAAATTCAAGTCTATCCGCTACAAGGGGGTCATCTGCGACCGCTGCGGCGTGGAAGTAACCCACTTCAAGGTGCGCCGGGAACGGATGGGCCATATAGAGCTGGCGGCCCCGGTATCCCATATCTGGTATTACCGCTCTGTCCCCAGCCGGATGGGTCTGCTCCTGGACATGACGATGACCGCCCTGCGTTCAGTACTGTACTATGAGAAGTACGTCGTTATTGACGCCGGGGAGACCGACTTAAAGAAGATGCAGCTCCTCTCCGAGGAGGAGTACTACGAGGCCCAGGACCGTTACGGCGGCGGTTTTAACGCGGGCATGGGGGCGGAGGCGGTCCGTACCCTGCTGGAAAATGTTAATCTGGATGAGCTGTCCGCGGAACTCCGGGCCAAGATGATCGAAAAAGGGGCCAAGAGCGACAAGCGGCTGCTCAAGCGTATTGAAATCGTCGAGAATTTCCGCAATTCCAAAAACAAGCCTGAGTGGATGATCCTGGATGTGATCCCCGTTATCCCCCCGGATCTGCGGCCTATGGTGCAGCTTGACGGCGGCCGTTTTGCCACTTCGGACTTGAACGACCTGTACCGCCGGGTGATCAACCGAAACAACCGGCTTAAGCGGCTCCAGGCCCTCAACGCCCCGGATATCATCATCCGTAACGAAAAGCGGATGCTTCAGGAAGCGGTGGATGCCCTGTTCGACAATTCCAAGAAAAAACGGGTGGTTAAAGGGGCCAGCAACCGGCCCCTCAAGTCCATTTCCGACATGCTCAAGGGGAAACAGGGCCGTTTCCGGCAGAATCTTTTAGGCAAACGGGTTGACTACTCCGGCCGCTCTGTTATTACCGTAGGACCGGACCTTAAGATGTGGCAGTGCGGACTCCCCACCAAGATGGCCCTGGAACTTTTTAAGCCCTTTATCATGAAGAAGCTGGTGGACAAGGACGTGGTCTACAACATCAAAAAAGCCAAGATCCTTGTGGAGGCGGAGACCCCGGAGGTTTTTGCCATTCTGGATGACGTGGTAAAGGAACATCCGGTACTTTTGAACCGGGCCCCAACGCTGCACCGGCTGGGTATTCAGGCATTCGAGCCGGTTCTGGTGGAAGGAAAGGCGATTAAACTGCATCCCCTGGTTTGTAACGCCTTTAATGCCGACTTTGACGGGGACCAGATGGCCGTTCACGTGCCCCTTACCCAGGCAGCCCAGATGGAGTGCTGGACCCTCATGCTCAGCGCCCGGAACCTCCTTAACCCCGCCAACGGGAAAACCATTGTGTTTCCCTCCCAGGACATGGTGCTGGGGATCAACTTCCTTACCCGGATAAAGCCCAACGCCAAAGGTTCCAAGGCCTCAAACGGCCAGTGCCGGCGTTACTACACGTCGGAAGAGGTTTTTATGGCGGTGGAATCCGGATCCCTGGACCGGGAGGCTCTGATCAAGGTACGCCCCCCAAAATTCCCCGTTTGGGATAAGACCGGTCATGAGGCGCAGATTGGAGCGGACGGCTTTATCGAGAGTTCCGCGGGGCGGCTGGTGTTCAACGAGGAGCTGCCCGCCGGTATTCCCTTCATAAACTACGAGCTTAAAGATAAAGAGTTACGGACTCTTATTGAGTATATCTTTGGTGAAAGGGGGTCCTGGACCACGGTACGGATGCTGGACGCCATCAAGTCCACAGGTTACCGTTACGCCACGGTTTTCGGGGCTACCATCGGTGTGGACGACATTGTGGTACCCAAAGAAAAGGTCGAGATGATCGACAGCGCCAACCGGGAAGTCGAGAGTATACAGAAGCAGTACCGGGACGGTTATATCACCGGGGATGAGCGCTACAACAAGGTTGTCGAGGTGTGGAACAAGACCAACGACAATCTGACCAATATTATGATGAAGACCCTGGAAGCGGACCGCGACGGTTTTAACTCCATCTACATGATGGCAAACTCCGGTGCGCGGGGAAGCCGCAACCAGATCCGCCAGCTTGCGGGGATGCGGGGCCTTATGGCCAAGCCTTCGGGGGATATTATCGAGCTTCCCATCCGGTCCAACTTCAAAGAGGGCCTTTCGGTTATCGAATTCTTTATCTCTACCAACGGCGCCCGGAAAGGGCTTGCCGATACCGCCCTTAAAACCGCGGAAGCGGGCTATCTGACCCGGCGGCTTGTGGATATTGCCCAGGATGTGGTGGTGAATGAGGACGACTGCGGTACCATCAACGGCATTGCCTATTCGGCCATCAAAGACGGGGAGGACATTGTTGAGCCCCTCAGCGACCGTATTGTGGGCCGCTACACCCTGGAGCGGGTCAAGCACCCCATCACCGGGGAGCTGATCATCGACGTGAACGAGGAGATTACCGAAGATATCGCCGCCACTATCGAAAAAGCGGGCATTGAAACCGTAAGAATCAGGACGGTTCTGACCTGTGAGGCAAAGCACGGGGTATGCCGTAAGTGCTATGGCCGGAACCTGGCCACCAACCGCTCGGTGGACATTGGGGAAACCGTAGGGACTATTGCAGCCCAGTCCATCGGCCAGCCCGGTACCCAGCTTACCATGCGGACATTCCATATCGGCGGGGTTGCCACCAAGGTAAGTGAAGAAAACCGTACCTTCCTCAAGTACCCGGTATACATCCGGGAGGTATCCGGGGCCCATGTAGAAATGCCCGACGGTCACTGGCTTTTTACCCGCAAAGGCTACGCTGTGGTCAACCGGGTGATGAAAGAGTACAAACTGGAAAGCCAGGATACACTTCTTGTGGAGCATGGCAGGCGGATCATCCGGGACGAGCCCATTATCAGACGTGGCGATAAGGAGATTCTTTCCACGGAAATTGCCTACGCAATGATGCTGGAGTACTCCGGTGAACGCAGTCTTTACCTTATCGGCCAGGATCAGAAGATTGAGATCAGGAACGGCTCGGACTTTTTGGTAAAGAAAGGGGATGTGGTAGGGGCGGAAAAGACCATCGCCACTTTCGATCCCTTTTCGGACCCAATCATTGCCGAAGCAACGGGTTTTGTGAACTACGAGGATATTATCCCCGGTACGACGCTGAGGGAGGAGATCGACGAGGATACGGGAAATACGGAAAAGCGTATCACCGAATTCCAGATGGAAAGTAAGCAGCCCCGGATTTTGATCGTCGATGAGAGGGGAAATGAGCTGGCCTCCTACTTCCTGCCCGGCGGCGCTTACATCCTGGTGGACGAATTTGAACTTGACTCCCAAGGGGAACCGGTTCTTGACAACAGCGGCAAGCCCCTGCGGGTCAAAATTAACGCCGGCAAGATCATCGCCAAGACCTTAAAAGAATCCGCCAAGGCTATGGATATTACCTCCGGTCTTCCCCGTGTAAGTGAGCTTTTTGAAGCCCGTAAGCCCAAAAGCCCCGCGGTACTGGCCCAGGTATCCGGGGTTGTGTACTTCAAAGGCATTGTGAAAGGCAAGCGGGTAGTTACGGTGGAAGACGCCTTTGGGAAGGAGTACAAACACCTGATCCCCATGACCAAGCGCCTTTTGGTACGGGACGGCGACACGGTAGAGGCCGGGGAGGCGCTTTGCGTGGGGGCCGTTAATCCCCATGACGTACTCCATATTGAAGGTGAAGCAACGCTGCAGCGTTACCTGATGGATGAGATTCAGCAGGTTTACCGTCTGCAGGGGGTGTCCATCAACGACAAGCACATCGGTGTGATTATCCGGCAGATGATGCGGAAGGTGGAGATTGTGGCTGTAGGAGACACCAAGTTCATCTACGGTCAAATGGTGGATAAGTACCGGTTCCATGAGGAAAACAACCGGGTCATGCTGGAAGGCGGGCAGCCCGCGGTGGCCCGGCCCATGTTCCAGGGGATTACCAAGGCAAGCCTGAACATCGATTCGTTCCTTTCGGCGGCCAGTTTCCAGGATACAACACGGGTTCTTACCAACGCCGCCATTGCGGGAAGCACCGATTACCTGCGGGGCCTTAAAGAAAACATTATTATCGGGCATCCTATCCCGGCAGGTACGGGGATGAAACGGTACCGTGATGTAAAGCTGTTTGATGAGGACAGCCAGGATCTGGATCAGCAGATGGAGGAGATTCTGGAACAGCGGAAGCTTGAGGCCGCCACCGTTGTCGAAAACGACGATGATGATTATATTGTGGAGGAAACAGAGGAGTAGCTTTTTAAGAAGGCTGATACAGAGAAACTCCGCCCTAAGGCGGAATAATCAAAGGGGGACCCGGAATGATTGGCGTGAATATCGTTGTCATGGTTTTGTATTTCGCCCTGACTCTGCTGGTTGGTATCTACTACGGACGTAAAAAAACATCTACTTCCGCGGATTTTACCGTGGGTGGCCGCTCATTTGGCGGCTTTCTTATGTTTTGTACCATGCTTGCCACCATCGTGGGCGCCAGTTCGGTTATGGGCTATACCACCTGGTTCGCCCGGCGGGGCATCTCCCAATTCTGGTTCACCATCGGCATCTTTATTACCAATTTTATTTACCTCTTGTATCTGGGGCCCCGGATCAACGAATTTGGACGGGAACAGGGGGGTGAAACTATTGGGGACTGGTTTGTCTACCGCTACGGCAAGATTTCCAAAACCCTGGCCTCGCTCCTCATTGCGGCCGCGTACATCGCTATTACCGCCTTCCAGTACCTGGCTATGGCCACCATCCTCAATTTAGCTACGGGGATTCCCTTTGGGTACTGCCTGGCCCTGACTACCGTTATCGTAATTATCTATACCAGCTTAGGCGGGCTGTGGGCCGTAGTTTCCACCGATACGCTTCAGGGGATCATGACCCTTTTGGGGGTGGTACTCATGGTTCCCCTTTTCCTGGGCAGGGCGGGCGGACTTTCCGCCGTATTTGACAAATTACCGGAGGCCCATCTGCAGCTCTTTGGCAACGTAACCCCCTGGCAGGCCTTCGCCTCCATGCTTACCCTGGGCCTGGGAATTGTATCCTGGCCCGATATTTGGCAGCGGATGTACGCGGCAAAAAGCAAACCGGCGCTGCAGTATTCTTACGGCCT
>JAITJW010000083.1 GCA_031278715.1 Treponema sp.
CAACGGTAGGGGCCGCCACGCTCGGGTTCTACGGTAACTTCTTCCAGGGCCGCTCCGCATCGGGCATTACAACAGGACTGCGGCTCCGCATCGACTTTATCGCCCCCTTCTCCGATCTCGGCGCCGGTAAACTCATCTTTGCCCCCGTGTTCAACATCGGCCTGTAAGGGAGATCCTATAGGAGGATAACGTGAAAAAAATCCTTATTATTATGACGGCAGCGCTGGCGCTTGTGCTGGTTCCCCTTTCCCTGGGGGCCCAGACCACGGCAAACGCTGAGTTCCAGTACCTGTCCTTCGACATCGGCTATGCAATGGGCTGGAATTTTAACGGCACTGGCAGCCAGGCAACGCCTTCGCTGTTCGGCTTTAACATCCGGGTAACCGACAAGCTGAGCGCAGGCATCCAAACCCTGACCGAAGGCACTGCTACCGACAATTACCTGCTGTTGAAGTATACCTTCCTGCCCCAGGTCCGGGCAACGGTAGGGTTCGGTGCCCAAGGTACGACTCCTTCTACCCCGGTCAGCAGTATCGGCTTTGAGGTGATCCCGTTCAGCCGGTCGGTGGGGGGCCTTGCGGCAACCGAATTCAAGGTAGCCGTCAAGTACGATGCGCCGTTCAGCAATTTGACGAGCGGCAAAATTCTCTTTGCCCTTGCCTTTGGTATAGGCTTTTAGAGTCGCAAAGACCGCAAGCTCTGCGCACTCGAAGTATAAAGCTTTTCTTGTTTCTGGTTTGGGGCCGTGGGGACGGCTCCAAACGCTCCTTTTGTTGTTAACCCGCTAAAGCTGCCAGCTTTTCCCAACGGGAAAAGCCCCGCTGCAATTTGTTGTTAACCCGCCAGAGCTGCCAGCTTTTCCCGAATGAACTCACTCTTTTCTTTAAGTCCGATGCTGCCGGTGTTCAGGATCAGCACATTGGGGGAAACGGGGTCAAGTTTCACCTTGCCTGCGGACTCTTTCATAAGCCGGATAAGCCGATCCACGTTGACGTGGGAGACCCGCCCAAATTCCACGCGTACCCGGCCAGCTTTTTCCCGCAGGGAGGAGACGGCGATCTGCCGGCAGATGATCCGTATCTCCGCCAGGGCCAAAAGGCTTGCCGCCTCGTCGGGCAGGGGGCCAAAGCGATCCAGCATCTGCGCGTAAACCCGTTCAAGATCGTCTTTTTCCCGGACGGAGGCGATTTTCTTGTAGACTTCCATTTTTTCCTGGGCGGAATCGATATAAGAATCGGGGATGAAGCCGGAATATTCCAATTCCAGCAGCGTTTCCGTTTCCCCTTCGTAGTTTTCATCCTCCAGACGCTTTATCGCCTCATCCAGCAGGTGAAGGTACAGGTCAAACCCGACGGAGTAGATGGCCCCGCTCTGCTCCCGGCCCAGGAGGTTCCCAGCCCCCCGGATCTCCATGTCCTTCATGGCAATTTTGAAGCCTGAACCCAGTTCTGTAAAATCCGAAATAACCTGAAGCCGTTTCATGGCCAGTTCGTCCAGCGCCTTGTCACGGGGGTAAAAAAGGTAGGCGTAGGCCACCCGGTCCGAGCGGCCCACCCGGCCCCGAAGCTGGTAGAGCTGGGAAACCCCGTACATATCCGCCCGGTCGATGATAATGGTGTTCACGTTGGGAATATCAATGCCGTTTTCGATGATCGTAGTGGAAACCAGGACGTGAAAACCGCCGTGGATAAAACGGTGCATCACGTCTTCCAGATCCTGGGCGTCCATCTGCCCGTGGGCGGTCTCCACCAGCATCTCCGGTACCAGCCGCTCAATTTTAATGCGGGTCTCGTTGAGGCTTTCCACCCGGTTGTGGAGGAAGAAGATCTGGCCTCCCCGTTCCACCTCCTGCCGGATGGCGCTGACGATGCGGTCCTCGTTCCACTCCTCAATAAAGGTCTCGATGGGGTGCCGGTTCATGGGGGCTGTGGCAAGAAGGCTCATATCCCGGATCTTGAGGAGGCTCATGTGGAGGGTCCGGGGGATGGGGGTGGCCGAAAGGGTAAGGCAGTCCACATTGGTCTTGAACTCTTTAAGCCGTTCCTTGTCCTTGACGCCGAAACGCTGTTCCTCATCGACCACAAGAAGCCCCAAATTCTTAAAACTTACGTCTTTTTGAATGATCCGGTGGGTACCTACAAGAATGTCTACCTGTCCCTGCCGTAGTTCTTCCAGTATGGTTTTTGTTTGGCGCTGGTCGACAAAACGGGAAAGCATGGCAAGTTTTACGGGGAAGCGGCTGAACCGTTCCTGAAAATTCTCGTAGTGCTGCTCCACAAGGATCGTCGTGGGGGCCAGAAAGGCCACCTGTTTTCCCCCCATCACCGCCTTAAAACAGGCCCGTACCGCCACCTCGGTCTTGCCGTAGCCCACATCCCCGCAGACCAGCCGGTCCATGGGGTGGGGGTTCTCCATGTCCCGTTTGATCTCCTCCACACAGCGGAGCTGATCCTCGGTTTCGTCAAAGGGAAAGGCCGCCTCGAACATGGTTTGCCATTCGCTGTCCGGGGGAAAGGCAAAACCTGCGGCAGCCTTACGTTTTGAATACAGGGCGATAAGGCGCTCGGCGATATCCTCCACCGATTTCTTCACCCGGTTTTTACGGGTTTCCCAGCTTTTTGAACCCAGTCTGTCCAACCTGGGAGCCTGGCCTCCGTTCCCGATGTAACGCTGTACCAGGTTTACCTGTTCAATGGGAACAAACACCGTTTCATCTTCCAGGTACTCAAGCTGGATGTAGTCCCGCTCGTAACCCAGGGCTTTGATCCGCTCAATCCCCTTGAAAAGACCGATGCCGTAGTTCAGGTGTACTACGTAATCACCGGGGTTAAGATCAACAAAACTGTCGATGGAGGCGCTTCGCACGGTCTTGATCGACTTGGGCATCCGTTTCCGGCGGCCAAAGATCTCGTTTTCCTGAACCAGCATGAGGCGGACATCTTCCAGGCAAAAGCCCGAAGAAAAGGGGGCCGCGGCGACGCCAAGTCCGGCGCAGGAAATATCATGCAAAAGGGATTCGATCCGCTCTGCCTGAATATCCGATTCGGCGGCCACGAGAATTTGCCAGCCTTCTTTGATGAGGGTGGTGAATTCCTCCTTAAGGTAGACGATATTTCCAAAAAAACTCCGGGACGGCCCGCAGGGGATCTCAAGCACACGGGCCCCCTCTTCCCCGCTCCCCTTGAGGGACATGAACGAAACCCGGCGGGGAAGCCGGGAAACAAGATCCTTAAAGTTAAAGAGAAGGCGGGATGGGGCGGGGTACCCGGCCCCGTCACGGCGGGAGATGCGGAAAAGGCTCTCGTATTCCCGTTCCAGAAGCTCCTGGGCGTTCTCCAGCCGCTCCCGGTCGAACAGGAACACCTGCGCCTCCGAAAGATAATCCACCAGGCTGGCCTGGCCTTCCCGGAAGGCCAGGGAGTAGAACAGCTCCTCTCCGGCGCAGCTTCTCTTTTCCATCAGGGTTTCCAGTATCGTCCGGCCCCCGTCGGAAAATTCCCCCAGATTACCCAGGGTATCCCCCAGGGCGTCGATCCGCTCGTCGGTCCAGATCAGTTCCCGCAGGGGCCGGATCACAAAGCCTCCGGGCCGTTCCCCTCCGCTGCTCTGGTCCAGCGGATCAAAACGGCGGATCCCCTCTATCCGGTCAAAATCGAAGATAACCCGGTAGGCCCGGTCATCGCCCCCCATGAGGATGTCCAGCACCTCCCCCCGGAAGGCAAACTCCCCGTGTACCTGGACCCTGGGTACCCTGGTATATCCATAGGAGACCAGGCGTTCCATAAGGGCGCCGGTATCCACCTGATCCCCCACTCTGAGGGGAACCAGCAGATTCCGGATATACGCCGGGGGCGGCAGGGGGCCAAGGAAGGCCCGCTGGGGAATAACGTACACCCTGCCCTCCCCGGTCCCCGCGGCCAAATCGCAGAGGACCTCCGTCCGGTCGCCGAACACCCCGGAAACCGGGGCCATTCCTTTGTAGGGTATGGCCCCCCACCAGGAAAATACCCGTACATCCAGGCCCAAGGTCCCCAGATCCAGGGCCAGTTCATTGGCATCCTGTTCCGTGGGGACTACTGCCGCGCAGGAGGCCAGGCTGCCCTGTACAAGGCTGCCCAGCAGAATCGCCTGAAAAGAACCTTCCGTACCCCGGATTTCCAAAGGGTAAGTTCCGCCGCGGAAGGCGGAAATACATTCGGAGACTGCGCCGGAAGAAAGGATACCCTTCATAAAGGCAGGAAATGATAAGGTATTCATATAGTAATGCCGAAGAGTATACCATAGGTATGGTCGCGAATTTCAACGGAGTTTCATGGTGAAAGGGAGCTTTGTCCTGGTTTTTATTCTGCTTGTTTCCCCCATCCTTATACCCGCACAGGACGCGGTCGATTTCAGCATCCGTTATTTCGACAAGCGAATCTACCACGCGGCCGGGGATACCGGGGATCCTATCCTGGTACAGGCCACCATCACCAACAACGGTCCTGTCCCCTACCGGTTTAAGTTTGCCAATGAACGGGCTTTTTCCATCGAATTCGACATTCGGACCATCGGTAACCGGGTGGTGGAACCTGCGGATACCCTGATACGCCGCAGGACCGCCAGCGACAGGATCTTCTTCCGGGAAATTACCGTGGAAAGCGGGGAGTCCTTTTCATTCGTGGAAAACCTGAGAGACTACGCGGACCTTAAAGAAGCGGGGGCCTTTGTGGTAAGGGGCCGGATCTATCCGGAACTAATCCGGACGGAACTAATTCGGACGGACCAAAGCCGGCTGGAGCTTTCCCAGGGCAGCGCCGGAACGGACCTTGTTCTGGAATCGAACCGGCTTTCCCTTAACCTGCGTCCCCCCGTCATCCCCGGACCCGGCGCTACGCCACTCATCATCAACACGGACCTGGGTACAATCCTAAACCGGGAAGGGCTTGCCCCGGACGAGGTGATCGAATATTTCCTGAGCGCCCGGCAAAAGAGTCAGTGGGAAAAGTTCTTCCTCTACCTCGATCTGGAAGAGATTATCACGCGGGATCCGGCGCGGCGGCGGCAGTGGAACGCACAAAGCGAAGAGGGCCGCCAGAGGATGCTTGAACGCTACCGGGAAGAACTGCAGCAAAACGTCATTGACGGCGATATTTCCGCCGTTCCCTTTGAATTTGAAATTGAACGCACCAGCTACAGCGCCCGGGAAGGGACTGTCGTGGTACTGGAAAAATTCAGAACCGGCACAAACTATACCGAGCGCAAACGCTACACGTACTACCTGAAACGTAAAGACGCGTATTGGGCCATCGTCGATTACGTCGTATCTAATCTGGGGACCGAATGAAACTGCTTTTGGCCGCCGGATCAGACGACACCTGCGATCTTATATCCCTTTACATCCGGCCCCTGGGTTTTGAGATGATCCGCTACCGGCACATTGTCAAGGCTATGGACAATGTGGACGAGATTGACCCCGCAGGGGTCATTATCAGCGCCAACGATTTTCCCCGCCACTGGAAGGCAATGGTCCAATTTATCCGCGCCGAGCGGCCCAAAGAGATGTGCCCGATAATAATACTAACGGGGAAAAATTTCCCCCTGGAGGCCACCACCCAGGCCTTCTACATCGGCGTAAGCGGCATTGTAGACGAAACCCTTTCCACCCCCGACCTGGACCGGCTGCAGACCATTATTTCCCGCTACATACCCGTGGACGAGCGCCGCCGGTCCCGGCGGTTTTACACCGGCGAGCGGACCCGCTTTAACCTGCTCATCTCCAACCCCGTTGACAAGACGATCATCCCCGGAGAAGTTAAAAACATCTCCGCTACCGGGCTTTCGTTCTTCCCGGCCCACTCCACCCTGATGAAGGATATCGGCCTGCACACGATCATGCCCCAGTGCAGCCTCCGGGCCGGACACCTGATCCTCTCCCCCAGATGCCGCATGGCCCGGACCGGACGCATCGTGTCCCTGGAGTTTATCTCTTTTCCGGGAGACGAACAGAACATCCTGGAAAAATACCTGGAAGAGCTGCCCATCATTGAACTGCGGAACAAGCAGATGGAAATTCAGGAATCCGGCGGCTTCGATTAAATTTTGAGGGAATTGGCGATGAGCCCTTCGAGAGCCCGCCGGTCTTCTGCCAAACCTTTCTGGGCAGGCACGCGGAAAGACGGTATTCCAAAATTGTCCGCAGGTTCATGGACAGGGCCGTTACCAGAAGGGCCGCCGCCTGACTCAAAGCCCGCGCTGTGGTAGAAGGCGGAGAACACCAAAGAGTATCTTCCCCTTGCCGATAAGGAGTATCCGGCTCTATTGTCCGCTACGCAAAAACAGTATACCATATACAGAATATGTATACGCCGGTATTCAAAGAACTATCGGGCCGCGGTTTTGGCGAAATCGTCAAGATCGTATTCAGCGGCTCATCCGGCGCTGTCCGCAGAATAACCGTAAGGCCCCTGCGTCTTAAGGGCGGGGATTTCTGGCAGTGCGAAAAAATTGTTGACGACAAGGCGTTTCACCAGAATATTGAAGCGGAGAAATTGCAGACGGTGCTTGGCGGTATTTTGAATTCAAACGGGTTTTCCGATATAAACATTTTTCTTGCGGACAAGCATATTTCTTACCACACAGCGAGCAACGGACGCCTAAACCGGAAGGAAAGCGCACGTAAAGAAAACCGTACAGTTGAACTTTCCCATGACCGAAAGAAAAGCTATATACTGCCTGAAGGAACGGAAATTCCCCCGCTGGTTGACCTGGGGGTTTTCGACTCCTCCTACCGTGTCGTCAAGTCAAAATACGGCAAATTCGTCCAAATAAACAGGTTTATTGAGATAATAGCGGAAAAGCTGAAGCATTTTTCTGGCAACGAGCTGAGGGTGGTAGATTTTGGCTGCGGCAAGTCGTATCTGACGTTTATCGTGTACTATTACTTCACGTTCATACGGAACATCAACACCAGAATAGCCGGGTATGATGTAAAAAAAGAAGTTATCCGGGACTGCCGCGGCATCGCGGAGCGCTACGGCTATTCCGGCATTGAATTTTTCGAGGCCGATATTTCACGCGGGTTTTCGTGCCCGCAGGCGGCGGATATGATGATAAGCCTGCACGCCTGCGATACGGCCACCGATTACGCGCTGTGGCATGCCATACAGAACAACGTACGGTTTGTTTTTTCAGTCCCCTGCTGCCAGCAGGAGATAAACCGCCAAATTAAATTCAGGGATGAATATTCCCTGCTTGGGCAGTACGGTTTATACAAAGAGCGTTTCTCCGCCATTCTTACAGATACAATCCGCTGCGAGGTCTTACGAAGCTGCGGATATGACGTTGACGTTGTGGAATTTACCGATTCTTCGGCCACGCCAAAAAACGCAATGATACGGGCGGAACTAAAACATCCCCCGCCGGGCGCGAATATGGGCGTGAACGCTGCGCTGGCGGACATAAACCGTGTTGCGCGTTACTTCAACGTATCACAAACGCTGTTAAACCTGATTAACGGGGCGGCGGCAGAGGGGCAGGCTGACGGACTGCTGGCTGACGAACATACGTCAGGTTGACGGCCACTGCTGGCTGACAGGCTCAGGCCGGAAGCCCGAAGGCCCGGCGAAAATTCCCGTCCACGGTCTTTTCCAGATCAGCCGCCCTTAGATCCCCTGGGCCCCCGCCCTCCCGCCGCAGTTCCGCCATACCGCGTAAAACAAGGCCCAGATCCGCCCAGCGGGAAAATTCCCGGTCCCGCAGGGGCTGGTAGGGCGCGTCGGTTTCGGCAAGGAGCCGTTCCGGGGGAAACCGGGCGCAGCAGCGCCGGGCCTCCTTGTGGTTCAGTAAAATTACCGTCCCAAAGGAGAAATACACATTAAGGCCCCTGCGGAGAAGGGCCTCCCCCTCCCCCGCCGTTCCGGACCAGGAATGAAAAATAACGGCGGGCAGTTTTTTAAGTTCCCCGGCACGGGCAAAGACCTTGTGCATGGCCCTGCGGACGTGGAGTACCAGCGGAAGCCCGTAACTGCGGGCAATTTCCAGTTGGGCAGAAAATAAAAGATCCTGCAGTTCCTCAGTAGCCCGGAATTCCGGGCCGTAAAGATCGAAACCCGCCTCCCCCAGCGCCGGTATCCTCCCCCCGGCGGCCAGATTCTCAAGCAGTTCCAGAAAAAACGTAAACCGCCCCGGGGCATCCCCCGGCCTGGGCATCTGGGGATGTACGGCAAAGCAGGGCAGGACCGGCGCCGCCCCCTCCGCCCGGGCCCTTTGGGAAAGCCCCTCGTGGCAGAGGAATTCCGCTTCCGTGGTGGAACTGGCGGCGCAGATTATCCCAAGGCTCCGGCGTTCTTCTTCCGCAGGGGGAAACCGTTCCGCCAGGGACATGGGGTGGCAGTGGGCATCGGTCATTGATATTTCCCTGACGACAGAATAGGCTAGATAAGAAGGACAATCTATGGCACAAACAAAGGCACGAGCACCGGTAAAAGACCTGGAAAGCCTGGAACAGGCCCTGAAAGAAATACGGAAAGCTCAGGAGGAATACGGAACCTTCTCCCAGGAAAAGGTGGACCTGATCTTCTTTGCCGCCGCACAGGCGGCTAACCAGGCCCGGATCCCCCTGGCAAAAATGGCGGTAGAAGAAACCGGCATGGGGGTGGTAGAAGACAAGGTCATTAAAAACCACTACGCCGCAGAGTACATCTACAACGCCTACCGGGACACCAAAACCTGCGGGATCTTCGAAGAAGATCCGGTTTTTGGAATCAAAAAAATAGCGGAACCCCTCGGCGTAGTCGCGGCCGTCATTCCCACCACCAACCCGACATCCACGGCGATCTTCAAATGCCTGTTATGCCTTAAAACCCGGAACGGGATCATCATTTCCCCCCATCCACGGGCCAGGAACAGCACAAACGAGGCCGCCCGAATCATCCTCAAAGCCGCAGCGGACGCGGGGGCCCCACCGGGACTTATCGGCTGGATCGACGAACCCAGCCTGGAACTTACCAACCGGGTCATGAAGGAGGCGGATATTATCCTGGCCACCGGCGGACCCGGCATGGTCAAGGCCGCCTATTCCTCCGGTAAACCCGCCATTGGGGTAGGCTCCGGGAACGTACCGGCCATTATCGATTCCAGCGCCGACATTAAACTGGCGGTAAGCTCCATCATCCTTTCCAAGACATTTGACAACGGCATGATCTGCGCCAGTGAACAATCGGTCATAGCCCTGGACGATATTTACGACAGGGTAAAGCTGGAATTTGCCTACCGGGGCTGCCGTTTCCTCGATCCGGGGGAAACTGAAAAACTGCGGAAAACCATCCTGGTGAACGGCGCGCTGAACGCCAAAATCGTAGGGCAAAGCGCCGTAACAATCGCGGCCCTGGCGGGGATCACGGTTCCCGAAACGACCAAAATACTGATCGGCGAGGTAAGCAGCGTATCCATAGGGGAGGAATTTGCCCACGAAAAACTTTCCCCCGTACTGGCCATGTACAAGGCCGCCGACTGGAATGACGCGCTGGACAAGGCCGAACCCCTTATCCGGGACGGGGGCTACGGTCATACCGCCAGCGTGTACCTGGACCCGGTTTCGGAAAAGGCCAAACTGGAAGAATTCTCCCTGCGGATGAAGACCTGCCGCATTGTGGTAAACAGCCCCTCCGCCCACGGGGGCATCGGAGACCTCTTCAACTTCAAGCTTGCCCCCTCCCTTACGCTGGGCTGTGGTTCCTGGGGGGGCAACTCGGTTGCCGAAAATGTCGGGGTTAAACACCTCCTCAACATCAAAACTGTGGCGGAGAGGAGGGAAAATATGCTCTGGTTCCGTTCACCGGAAAAAATATACCTAAAAAGGGGCTGCCTGCCGGTTGCCCTGGACGAATTAAAAACCCCTATGGGTAAAAAACGGGCCTTTATCGTAACCGACAAGTTCCTTTATCAAAACGGCCACACCAAAACGCTTACGGAAAAACTCGATCAGATGGGAATTGTCCACGAAACCTTTTTCGATGTGGCCAGCGATCCCACCCTGGCCTGCGCCCGGAATGGGGCCGCCCGGATGAACCTGTTCCAGCCCGATACGGTCATCGCCCTGGGCGGCGGATCGGCAATGGACGCAGCCAAGATCATGTGGGTTCTCTACGAGCATCCCCAGGTGAATTTCAAGGATATGGCCATGCGTTTCATGGATATCAGAAAACGGGTCTACCGGTTTCCCAAAATGGGGGAGAAAGCCTGTTTTATCGCCGTCCCCACCTCGGCGGGTACGGGAAGCGAAGTAACCCCCTTTGCGGTGATCACCGATGAAGAATCGGGCATAAAGTACCCGCTTGCGGACTACGAACTTCTGCCCGGCATGGCCATTGTGGATGTGGACCTGCAGATGACTGCCCCCAAATCCCTTACCAGCGCCAGCGGCATCGACGCCCTGACCCACGCCCTGGAAGCCTACGCCTCGATCATGGCCACCGATTTTACCGACGGCCTTGCAATCCAGGCCATGAAGCTGATCTTCCGGTACCTGCCCGAAGCCTACGAACTGGGAGCGGGCGCCCCGGAAGCCAGGGAAAAAATGGCAAACGCCGCCACAATTGCGGGCATGGCCTTTGCCAACGCCTTCCTGGGGGTCTGCCATTCCATGGCCCACAAGCTGGGGGCCTTCCACCACCTGCCCCACGGCATTGCCAACGCCCTGATGATCGGCGAAGTACTCCGTTTCAACGCCGCGGAAGTTCCGGTCAAGATGGGGGCCTTTTCCCAATACGATCATCCCCATACCCTCGCCCGCTACGCGGAGATCGCCTGCGCCCTGGGACTTGGAGGGGCCACCGACGAGGAAAAACTGGAATGTCTTATCGCCGCCATCGACCAGCTCAAAGAGCAGGTGGAAATTAAAAAGACCATCAAAGATTACGGCATTGACGAAAAAACCTTCCTCAGGGACCTTGACCGCATGAGCGAGATGGCTTTTGACGATCAGTGTACAGGTTCCAATCCCCGCTACCCTTTAATCGGGGAGATCAGGCAGATGTACCTTAACGCTTACTATGGGGAGACCGCCAAATGAGCAGAACCGTTATTGTGGAACGTTCCAATAAGACGATTTACCTGGAAGACGGCAAAGTCTACAAGGTAATGGGGCCGGAATACCCCGCCTCCGACGTGTTCAACGAGGCCCTGAACCTTGCCGCCGTAGGCGAAACCCGGCTTAAGGTACCCAAAATTGTGGGGGTCAATAAAATTGACGGCAAATGGGCACTTGTCTGGGAGTACATTGAAGGAACCACGCTGCTGGAACTCATGAAACAGGAGCCGGGTCGCCTTGACGAATTCCTGGACCGCTTTGTGGACATCCAACTGGAAATGCACCGCTACAGCGCCACAAGGCTGCCGGTACTTATCGACAAGATGCACCGGAAAATCCGCTCAAGCGGCCTTGACGCCACCACCCGTTACGAACTTCACACCCGGCTGGACAGCATGCCCCGGCACACCAAACTTTGCCACGGGGACTTTACCCCCAGCAACATCGTGATTACCAAAAACGACGAAGCCTGCATCATCGACTGGTCCCACGCGTCCCAGGGGAACGCCTCAGCAGATGCCGCCCAAACATGGCTCATCTTTACGTTCTACCGGGACATGTTCTCCACCGCCCCGGACATTGCGGACAGGTACCTTGCCCTGTTCTGCAAAAAAAGCGATACCGCCCGCCAGTATGTGGAAAAGTGGATCTCCCTTGTCTCCGCCTCCCGGCTTGTCATGGGAAAACCGGAAGAGCGGGAATTCCTCCTGCGCCAGGTGAACGTAGTGGAGTACGAGTAAGGTACTAAAACAGGGGCCCCAGATAAAAAAGCTGGAGGCACAGGGCCACAGCCGCCGCAACGGCCAGGGCAAAGACCAAATATTTGAAGATGCGGTCAAAGTCAAACACGCTGAAAAGCGCGCTCAACGCGGCGTACACAAGTGTAAGCGGCAGCCTGTCAACATGGGGGAGCAGGTCGGGCAGCATCATAAAGCATGAAATGGCAACGATAAGCAGACTGTTCATATACGCCGATTTCCGGTAACGGCACAAAATTCCCGCCAGCTTTACCATTACAGAGAAAAAGACGATCCGTTCAACCGCGGCAAAAGCCTCTCCTCCGGTAAACCGGGGAATAGCCAGGTTGAGCAACAGTACCCCGCTAAGCGCGTAGTTAAAAATATCGTAGATCAGGGGAATAACACTAACACTTTTCCCCCTATGCTCCTTGACGTACCGCCGGTACTGTTCCTCATTCGCTCCGTGATTCGGATTGTAAGCCGGGGTAGACCGTGAAAGGTAATAGTAAAACAGTATCCTTAACACCTCACTGTTCTCAAACCATTTCAGAGTAAGCCGGATCCATTTATCCGCGTCGATAATGTGGATCACCGTGCCGCTGTCCGTGTCCCGCACAAAAACCGACGCGGTTTTCAGACTCTCCACCGTAACAAAGCCGGACCCCTTTGTGGTAATAAGCGTCTCCCCGCTGCGCAGTTCACTCTGGGCCTTGCTTATATTCCAGTAGACCTTTTTATCCGTAAGCAGGACACACTGCTTGAGGTTTTTGAAGGGAGAATCGTCCAGCACAACCTGAATTGTCTCGTCTTCACCAATAGAAAAAATCTTTTTTACCCTGGCCTTTTCAGCGGCGTCAAGGTTAACCACGTAGCGGCCACGCCTAAGTATCTCCAATAGACCAGCTATCATACAAGATCCCCCGTTCCGTTTTTTTTGAAGGTGATCCGGCGACATTCGCCGCGCGCCTGACAGGTACCCGCGCCACGGCCGGAGAACCCCTTATCTCTTACGGACAGGTCATGATATATCGGTTTAGTGGCTATGACAATTCTGTCCGTCATGACGGACGACGCGGGCCGCCGCCTGGACCGTGTCCTGCGAAAGGCCCTGCCGGATATTCCCCTTTCCCGTATCCACCGCCTGCTTAGGGAAGGCAGGGTCCTTGTGGACAAACAACCGCAAGAGGCCGCCTTCCGCGTCCGGACCGGACAGGAGATCGCCGTCCCCGTCAATCCACTACAGAACGGTACGCAGACTATGCAAACAGCGGGGAGACATGAGCCCGGACCCCGCGCAAAAACGCCCCGCGGCGTCCCGCTGATCCTCTACGAAGATCCCGATCTTCTGGCCGTCAACAAAGAAGCCGGCGTCCCGGTCCACGGAACAGGGGGAAGCCTTGATTCCCTGGTACAGGCCTACCTGGACCCCAAACTGCCCCCCTCCCTCTCGTTCCGCCCCGGCCCCCTTCACCGCCTGGACAGGCCCACCAGCGGCATCGTTGTCTTCTCCGTAAGCCTTAGCGGGGCCCGGCATTTCAGCGCCCTTTTACAGGAAGGAAAAATTCACAAGCAGTACCTGGCGCTGGTGGAAGGCCGCATAGACGACTCAGGAAGCTGGGAAGAACCACTGCTCCGGGACCGGGAAAACCGCAGGACCATCGCGTCGGCGGACGGAAAACCGGCCCGTACCGCCTATTCGCCGCTCACATGGTATCCCGGCGGGAAGAAGGGGGACGCCGGAAAACCCGGGGACGGCTATACCCTCCTCCTCCTGGAACCGGAAACCGGCCGCCGCCACCAGATCCGCTCCCACGCCGCGATCCACGGCCACCCCCTGGCCGGGGACTCAAGCTACGGCGGCCGGCCCCTGCCCAACCCGCCGCCCCCCGGGGAAGCCCAGGGCCCCCCGTTCCTGCTCCACGCCTGGAAACTCCTGGCCCCCGCCCTCCTGCCCCCCCTGGAAGCGCCGGTACCGGAGTATTTCTGGCGCCAAATACCCATTGGCAAGTTTCCCGACCTCTGATACAGTGGAGTAATCTTACGACAAAGGTGGATACCATGACAAATATACCGAGGCCCGAACATCCGCGACCCCAGATGGTCAGACAGAGCTGGGAGTCGTTGAACGGCTCCTGGGAATTCGAAATCGATCATGGAAAAAGTGGCTTTGAGCGGAAACTGTACGAATCGGGCAATTTTTCCCAACGTATCATCGTACCCTTCTGCCCGGAATCAAAACTGTCGGGAATTGAGTACAAGGATTTTATGGCCGCACTCTGGTACCGCCGTTCCTTCCCCCTGTCCAAAGCGCAGATGACCGGCCGCATCCTCCTCCACTTCGGCGCGGTGGACTACAAAGCGACCGTGTATGTAAACGGGCAGCTTGCCGGGACCCATTCCGGCGGCTACGCCTCCTTTACACTGGACATAAGCCCCCTGGTTACGGAAGGGACAAATACCCTGGTACTCTGCGCCGAAGACGACGCACAGGGCGACAAGCAGCCCGGAGGCAAACAGTCCAACCGGTACTATTCCTACGGCTGCCTGTATACCCGTACCACCGGAATTTGGCAGACCGTGTGGCTTGAATACGTCCCGGAACGCTACATTAAAAACTACCGCATTATCCCGGACCCGGAAAACGGCCGGGCCCTCTTGACAGTACGCTTTGCCGGAACCCCCGCCGCGGACGGAGACCCCGAAAGCCCCCCCGTAGAGGCCACCGCGTATTTCGAAGGCCGGGAAGTCTGCCGCGGCCGTGCCCGTGTCTCAGGGGACAGCGCCTGCCTTGTCCTGCCCATTCCCGAACCCGTGTTATGGAACCCGGGAAAACCCAAGCTCTACGACCTCACCATCAACTGGGGCCAGGACTCGGTAACAGGCTATTTCGGCATGAGATCCGTCTCCCTTACGGACAACACGATCCATATCAACGGACGGCCCGTCTACCAGCGCCTGGTACTGGATCAGGGGTTCTACCCCGACGGAATCTACACCGCCCCCTCTAACGAAGATTTACGCAAAGATATTGAACTGTCTATGGCCGCCGGTTTTAACGGGGCCCGCCTGCACCAGAAAGTCTTTGAAGAACAGTTCCTCTACTGGGCGGACAAACTTGGCTACATCGTGTGGGGCGAACACGCCAGCTGGAGACTCAACATAGACCGGAGGGAAGGGTACCTGCCCTTCGCCACCGAATGGCAGGAAATCGTAGAGCGCGACTTCAACCACCCCTCCATCGTAGGCTGGTGCCCCTTCAACGAAACCGGCAAGCTCCAGGTGGACGACATCCTGCGGGGCGTGTACCTCCTGACGAAACAACTTGACCCAACCCGCCCGGTAATCGACACATCCGGCCACGTCCACGTCATCACCGACGTGCTTGACATCCACGACTACGAGCAGGACCCCCAAACCTTCACGAAATCCTACGCAGGTATGAGCGGCGAAAACGTCTATTATCCCGGCGAAAACCACGGCCTCTTCTCCAAAAACATCCCCTACTTCGTCAGCGAATACGGCGGAACCTGGTGGAACGCCGAGGAAGCGGCGCAAAGCGCCTCACAGGGCTGGGGTTACGGCAACCGCTGTAAAACCATCGAAGAAGTCTACACCCGCATAGAAGGCCTGACCAGGGCGCTCCTTGACAACCCCCGGATCTGCGCGTTCTGCTACACCCAGCTTACCGACGTAGAACAGGAACAGAACGGGATCTACACCTATGACCGGCGTCCCAAGTTCGACATGAACCGCATAAAGGCCATATTCGGCGCCCCCGCGGCGATTGAACAACAGGGTTAGTATTTCGACACAATATTAAACCTGTTGATTTGGGCGCATCCCCGGCTTTGCCGGGGACCGGGCTATCCGCTCCAACAAAAAACCATGTATCCGGTAAGACGGAGTTTGCGCTTTGCGCAAACTCCGAAAACACAAAAACCTCCCGGTTTTTTTGTTCCGTCAGGTTTTTTGTTCCGCTCCTATCCCTTGCGCTTCGCTAAGCCAGCCAGCTGCGGTTTTACGCCAGGTGAATTGACAAAAAATTCGTAAAAAGTAAAAATCCCCTTGACAGCCCGCTTTCCCCCATGCTATGCTGCTTCTTGTTATTGTGGGGCTGTCCCCAAACACTTTTGCGCAAAGGAGGATATACCGTGTACGCTGTCCACTGCCGCCTGCAAAACGCCGCACCGCACGCTAATC
>JAITJW010000157.1 GCA_031278715.1 Treponema sp.
CCCCTGGGTGTGTAAGATTTAGTTAAGGGTCAAGTTTAGAAGGATGTCATGCCCCGCATGGTATGGTCCCTCTGACAGGACCCCCGAAGATCCTTAACCCCTGTTTTAGGCATGCAGGAAGCATCTGAGAGACTGTAAACGCCGCCCTGCTGGTACACGAAATATCGTGGGTCAAGTTCACCTCGCGCATACAAGCCCAAGGGTTTGGATCAAACTCCCAGGTACCGGGAAACCGTGTCCGGGGATAGTTCCAGGGCCAGGGATATTTCCTCAGATGCCATGCCGTGCTTCCACAGCTTTTTCACAACCCGCTCCAGGCCCTGTTCCAGACCTCTCTCCAAGCCTTGTTCCAGACCTTGTTCCAGACCCTTCGCCTCCCACTTCGCCGTTAACCCGCACTCTTCCAGTACTTTCTCAAACTTCCGTTCCGACATCGCCGCCAGCTCCTTTGTTCCCTCACTGTTCGCCTGTATTATCTGATACAGGTACGCCGATACCGGACTCCCCTCCGGCATCCCCTCTACCCTCCTTATTATCTCCTCTAGCTCCTCACCCTTCAACCCTCTCCTTAAATCTTTTAGCCATACCCCTCCCTCCCCAAGTCTCCCTGTCTCCACCACCTGTATCCCCACGATATCTCCGACTACCTCGTAAATCCCCGGTTCCTTTTCATATACCTTGTAGCCGCATACCTCTTCCAGATACTTCAGTAATTTCCTGGGATGCCGTTTCCCTATCAAGGTGATGGTCATGTCGGTAATCTCAAGGTGGTACACCACACTGTACAGTCGGGTGTAAGCTCCTGCCTTGTGGTAGTCGGCTATGGACAGGTAATCCCCCGGACTTTTGTACTCAATGATGTTATAGGTACGGAACATGGCCCCCAGTGGGTTATCGATGAGGACATGAGGGGGTTTTTTGATGATGAGGGCGTCTATTCTGAGGGGCTGGGAGTTGAGGGGGAGCTCGAAGTCGTAGGAGAGGAAGTGGCGGGAGCGGAAGAAGGTGAGCTGGATACCGTCGCGGAAGGCGGCGTGCCAGTCGTAGGTCTGGCTGCCTTTGGTCTGGTTGCGGGTACTCATAGTTTAGTCCTCCATTTCTATAGGATTGCTATAGGATTGCGCAGGTCATTAGGGCTGTGCAGGTATCTATAGATATATAGGGGCGGCCGTGCATGGCACTTCGATTTTCTGCAAAAATTTGTTGAAATTCGTGCGTACCGTTTTACCTCCCACCTATCCCCCTTTTTGTTTAGCAGCAGGGTCGGCGTTTACCGGCTGGGAACTTGTGGCGAAAGGCGCACAAAGGGCGATAAAGTGGAAGTATATCGGCTCTGGTTGTTCTTTTGTTTCTGATGCCGTGCGGCTGCTGGCAGTTTGTTGCGCTTCTCACTTAAAATCTCAAGACCTTGCACACCTCCGTAAGCAGCCCAATAATCGGGCTGCTAGGGGCGTCCCAGGGCCTGCAGTATTTCCGCGGAGCGGGCGGCTGCAGCTTCGGCCTGGGCTGTTTTGCCTGCCTTGCGGTACACCTCGCCCAGGGCGCGCCAGTCCATTGCCAGGCCCCAGGAATTCTCCGCGCGGCGATCCAGGGCCAGGGCCTCTTCCAGGGCTTTTTCGGCCTCCCCGTAGTTCCCCGCCACCGAACGGACGGAGGCGATAACGTACCAGTCGTAAGCCGCCTGCTCCAGGTAATTTCCCTTTTCGTGTATGTCCAGGGCCTTCCGCAGGGCCGTCTCCGCCTGGTCAAAACGGCGGTTTTCTTTTTCCGCCAGGGCGATAACGGTCCAGCCCAGGGCGACGGAAAGCCGGTCTTTCTTCAAGCGGGGGATCTCGGCGTTTACCTCATCCCTTACGGCCGCGGCCATCGCCCGTTTTTCCCCGGGCGCGGCGCTTAAGAGGCGGCCCCGTGCCTGGTAGATGCGGGCAACGGCGCTTAGTTCCGCGTCCCCCGATGCTTCAGCCTCCGCCAGGGCCGTTGCCCACTCGCTGAGGGCCTGGGTCTCCTTGCCCTGGTAAAAAAAGATGTTCCCCCGTGATAGCGTAACCCGCACCCTCAGGGAAATATCATCGGAAGTAACTGCAAGGATCCGGGAAAGTTCCAGCAGGGCCAGGGCGCCGTCAAAATCGCCCTGCTCCGCCTGCCGGTTGGCAAGCTCAAGCTGTCGTTCCGCGCCGTCCCGCCGGCTGTGAAGCTCCGCAGGTCTTTTGGGGGCCGATGAACAGGATGCCGCAAACAGGAGTGCGGCCAACAGTAGCGCGTTCAAGAAGGCTGAGGCCGGAATAAAGACCAGGAAATTACAACCACATCCCACAAAGTTTTTCACGCAAACGCGTAGCGTTTGCGAGCGCAAGGGATTGGAGCGGAACAAAAAACCTGAGGGAGCAAAAAAACCGCATGGTTTTTTTGTTTTCAGAGTTTGCGCAGGGCGCAAACTCCAGCTCCGCGGGGTTGTGGTTTTTTGTTGGAGCGGAAAGCCCGGTCCCCGGCAAAGCCGGGGATGCGCCCAAATCCACAAGTTTAATCGTGTCATCATGTTAAAACTCTATATCCCGCATGTTGGTTCCGGTGGGCTGGTTTTCTACCCGGCTTCCCACGCCGTCCTTTAAGAGCGGGTTGTTAAGAACGGCGGTCAGCGTGTCCTCTACGCTGCGAAGTACCCGTTGCGCCTCTTCAAGCATAACGGTGATCTGGGGTAACTGGGCCGGCACGTAGGCCGCGGTCTTTTCCACGCTTTTAACGGTACCGGAAACCGATTCCAGGGTCGATACGAGGTTGGTGTACACCGGTCCCTCCGAATCCAGTATCCGGGCAACCGATCCATCGGGATCACTTAAATCTCCGGAGATGGTCTGAAGGTCGGCTAAAATGGGCTCCACGCTCCGGGCGATTTGATCCACGGTTTTAAGCAACTGGTCCAGCGCGCCCTGGACCATGGCCGGGATCTCCGTAAGGCTTTGGGAAGTCTCCTCGATATTGCTGAGTGTCCGCCCCAGGGTGGTATCTCCGGTCCCCTCAAAGGCGTCGCTTAGGTCCTTTGACAGGGTTTCCACATTTGTCAGCACGAGGTTCACCTGGGAGAGGATCATGCCGATGCTGTCATCCTGTCTGGGAATATAGGCAATCCCCAGTTCCAGGGCCCGTTTTCCCTCCAGGGAGGAGGCGGAGGGGATAAGTTCCCCCTCTTCGATCTGGTCCTGGCCCAGGCCGGGATAGAAGTGGAACTGGTTCCCCAGGCCCACGGGACTGATGCTGATATCCACCAGGGAGCCCTGGCGGACCCGTGTGATATAGGTGTCGAAGATGTAGAACTGTACCTCTACCCGGTCGTCCTGGGTAAGATCAAAAGATTTTACCCGGCCAATGGTAAAGCCTTTGTACTGAACCGTCATATTTTTGCTTAGGCCTGCGGCGGAATCGAAGTAGGTAATAAACTGGTAATCCCTGGAGAACCACCGCTGGCCGGAACCCAGAAAAATGATCACCGCCACCAGCGCGGCCAGGGCAATGATGATCAAGACCCCCACCACCTGATCGGCAAAACGGATGATAAATTTCATGGCCTGAATCCTGTAAGGCCGGGACCGGGGAAACGCGGGGCGCCGGGCTTCATGGAGCGATCTCCTTCTCCAAAAAACAGCTTAGGTTATCATCGTACTTTATCTGAGATTCGGTAAGTACCATATACAGTTCTCCGCCGGAAATAACCAGTGCCTGATCCGCCAGATCCCGGATTATGTGAAGGTCGTGGCTCACAAAAATAATGGTATGGCCCCAGGCTTTGCGCTCCCGTACCAGTCCCAGAAGCCGCTGGGCGGAGCGGTCGTCCAGGGACTCAGTCCATTCGTCAAGAAAGAGAAGTCGGGGCTGACACATCAGGGCCCGGGCAAAGGCGACAAGTTTCTGCTCCCCCATAGAAAGCATGGCGGGCCGGATACCGATCTCTTTCCGGTACCCGACGGTCCGCAGGACCTCCCAGACGCGTCCAAGCCGCTCATCGGGGGACATTTCGGGAGCATGGACCTGCAGGGGGAGTTCCAGAATCTGGCGGATGGTCTGGTTGGCCCACAGTGCGGAATCCTGAAACACCACGGCCCCCTCTTTCCGGAATTCCAAATTTTCCCGGCGGTTCATCTGGGAAATATTCTTTCCCCGGAAATTCACCTCCCCCTGTGAAGGGACCAGAAGGCCGGCGGAAAGTTTGAGCATCGTACTTTTTCCCCCGCCGGATGGCCCCACAATCGCGGTGGTCTTTCCCTCTGCATAGGTCCAGGAAATATTGCGGACAATTTCCTGATTCTGCGCGGAAAAACTAACGTGTACCAGTTCCAGCAGGGCCTCCATCTGTTCAATCATAATATTATGTAGTACAGCGCGGAAAGGAGGATGTCTATCAGGATACAGCCGCCAAAGGCGGCTCCCACGGCCTTAAGCCCCGCCACGGGTACCTCCGTGCTGGCCCGATCCACGGAAAAGCCTTTTATGATGGCCGTCATGGAGATGATTATCCCAAAAACGATGCTTTTCAGAATGGAAATCAGCAGGTCGGACAGGGACATAACCTCCAGCAGGTTACCGAAGTAAATTCCCGCCGGCATGGCGTTAAAAAGCTGGGCCACAAGGAAGGAACCGGCCAGGCCGAACAGTGAAAAGTAGATGTTCAACAGGAACATGGAGATGGTAACGCCCAAAAAACGGGGCGCCGCCAGGTGTTCAATCGGGTCTACGCCCACCGATATATAGGCTTCGACTTCGTGGGAGATCACCATCCCCGCCATTTCGGTGGCGATGGCGGTGGCGGAACGGGAGCTGATGATAAAGGCCCCCAGAAGGGGTCCCAATTCCCGCGTGATAATGAGGATGAGTACGCTGTAGATGTACTGTTCCTGGGAAAGCTGGGCCAAAAAGGGAATACCAATCACATTCACCGCCGCCCCTATTCCCACAGCCAGGAGGGAGGCCAGTCCCAAGGCCTGCACAAAGGTAAAGAGTATCTGCATAACGAGGATGTTACGGGAAGCCCCTGAGCGGAACATGCGGGGTATTCCTTTGATAATCCTGACGAAGAAACCCAGATTGTACAAAATCCCGTTCATACTGCGCCGGCCCGGGGTCTATTCGCTGAGGAACGCAAAACCGCCGGGCTCATCCTCCCAGTTTTCCGCGCAAAATCCTGATCTGCCTGTTTAGCTCCTGGGGGGCAGGCCCTCCGGGGAGTCCTCTGGCCCGCAGGGCCTGGGGGGGGGAAAGGGAAGGGTACAGGTCCCCGTCAAAAAGCGGCGAGTACTTCCGCAGTTCCTCAAGGCTCCTCTGGGTAATGCTGCGCTGCCCCGCGGCAATGCAGTCCCGCACGATCAGGGCCACTGTCTGGTGGGCTTTGCGGAAGGGCAGCCCTTTTTTTACCAGGTACTCCGCCGCGTCCGTAGCCTCCAAAAAACCGCCGGTGCAGGCCGCCTCCATCCGTCCGGTGTTAAAACGGGCGGCGGCCGTCATGCCCCGGAATATCCGCAGGCAGCTTTGGGCCGTGTCAAGGCTGTCAAACAGGGCCTCTTTATCCTCCTGAAGGTCCTTGTCATAGGCGTAGGGCAGGCCCTTAAGCAGGGTAAGAAGGGTCATCAGGTTCCCCGCGCTGCGTCCCGCCTTGCCCCGGATAAGCTCCGCAAAATCGGGGTTCTTCTTCTGGGGCATGATGGAAGATCCGGTACTCCAGGCCTCCCCCAGGTCCACAAAGCCCGATTCCTCACTGGACCAGATCACCATATCCTCGCAAAAGCGGGAAAGGTGGGTCTGGATAATGGCGCAGGCGGCGGCGATTTCCAGCGCAAAGTCCCGATCCGCCACGGAATCCATCGAGTTAAGGCTGGGGCGGCCAAAACCCAGGGCCTTCGCCACGGCCTCACGGTCAAGCGGCAGGGTGCTGCCCGCCAGGGCCCCCGATCCCAGCGGACATTCGTCCAGGCGGCCCAGGGCGTCCCCCAGGCGTTCCCAGTCCCTGCCCAGGGCGCAGGCCCAGGCGCAAAGCCAGTGGCCCAGGCTTACCGGCTGGGCCCGCTGCAGGTGGGTATAGCCGGGCATGACGCTGGCGGCGTGTTCTTCCGCCCGGTCCAGCAGGACGAACACGGTCCGCGCCAGTTCCGCCCGCAGTTCCGGCAGCGTCCGTCTAAGGTAAAGCCTGAGATCCAGGGCCACCTGGTCATTGCGGCTGCGCCCCGCGTGGACCATCCGCCCCGGATCCCCCAGCCGGGCAGTCAGGACCCCTTCGATAAACGAATGAATATCCTCAGCGCCGGGATCGATTGCCAGGCTTCCCTCTTCCAGTTCCCCGCTTATCCGGGCCAGCTCCGCGTCCAGGGCTTCGGCGGTTCCGGCGGGGATGATCCCCTGTGCGGACAGCATGGCTACATGGGCCCGGCTTCCCCTGATATCGTCCTGGGCAAGGCGCTGGTCCACGGCGATTGAAGACTGAAAGGCAAAGGCATCCTCTGCCGGTTTCTCCGTCAGCCGGCCCGCCCAGAGTACGGAAGCCTGCCGGGAAGAACCTGTATCTTCAGGTTCCTGTCTGCCGTTCATACTGATGGAATCACCAGCTTGAGCAGGGCGGTAACCCGCTGGGCGTTTTCGGCGAACACCTGGGCCACAGCTTCCCAGGTAACCGGCTCCTCATCCTCGCGCCAGGAATCGTAGTCGGTACTCATGGCAACTACGGCGTAGGGAATCTCCGCCTCGTTGGCCAGGGCGGCTTCGGTGGCGATGGACATGTTGATAATATCCCCGCCCAGAAGGCGGAACATGAGCGATTCGGCGCGGGTAGAAAAACGGGGGCCTTCAATCGTTACCACGGTTCCCCTTTCGTGGAAGGGGTAGGCCAGGTCCCGGCACTTGTCCACAAGGAGTTCCCTCAGATTCGCATCAAAAGGGAGACCCATAGGAGTATGAACAGGCTTATGGGGGGCAAACTGTTCATGAAAACTCATCTTCCGCTGCCTGGTAAAATCTATGAACTGATCGACGATAACAAGATCCCCCCGGTGAATATCCTCGCGCAGGGAACCCACCGCGGTAGTGGCCAGGATATGACTGCAGCCTGAGGCCTTAAGGGCGGCGATATTCGCCCGGTAGTTCACCTGGCTGGGGGGAATCGTGTGTTCCCGGCCATGACGGGCCAGTAACACCACGTCGGTTCCGCCGATAGTCCCCCGCTTCAGGAGACTGGAAGGGGCTCCATAAGGGGTGGAAAATTCCTCATCCCGGCTGTTGGTCAGTATATCGGGATTGTCCAGGCCGCTCCCGCCGATTACGCCGATTCGCGCCATAGCGTCCTCCTACTTAGGTTCCGGCTCACATTCAGGGTACAACGAGTATATCCCCTGTTTTGAGGGCTCGCAGATCCCCCGCTCGGTAATAAGGCCCGTGATGTACCGCGCCGGGGTTACATCGAAGCCCCAATTCCGGGCAGGGGTGTCATCGGCGCAGATCCGGACGGTCTCTATGCTGCCGGAGGCGGTTTTGCCGCTGATCCGGCGAATCTCATCCGCGTCCCGCTCTTCAATGGGTATCTCTGCAAGGCCATCTTCCATGCTAAAATCAAATGTCGAAGAAGGGAAGGCCACGTAAAAGGGGACGCCGTTGTCCCGGGCCGCCAGGGCCTTCAGGTAGGTGCCGATTTTGTTTGCCGCGTCTCCCCGGCTTGTTACCCGGTCCGCCCCGGTGATCACCAGGTCCACCATGCCGTGCTGCATCAGATGGCCCCCGGCATTGTCGGCGATAAGATCGTAGTCCACACCGTAGCGGCCCAGCTCCCAGGCAGTCAGGCTTGCCCCCTGGTTACGGGGCCTGGTCTCGTCCACCCAGACGTGGACCGGTATGCCCCGGTCCGCCGCGGCGTACACCGGGGAAAGGGCGGAACCGTAGTCCACAAAGGCCAGGGCCCCGGCGTTGCAGTGGGTCAGCACCCTGACCGGCTCCCCTTTCCGGCGTTCCGCCGCCTGTTCGATAAGCCGCAGGCCGTGAAGCCCGATCCGGCGGCAGTACCCGGCGTCCTCGTCGCTGATAGCCTGGGCTTCCCGCCGCGCCCGTTCCACCCGGCCTTTCGGGGGGCCGGCCAGGACCCGGAGCATCCGGTCCACGGCCCAGGCCAGGTTACTTGCGGTGGGCCGGGCGGCCTTGAAGGTCTGTCCGGCTTCTTCCAGCGGGGAAAAGCTCCCCTCCCCCGCCTCCAGAACGGCCAGGTACATGCCCCAGGCGGCGGTGGCGCCGATAAGCCCCGCCCCCCGGACCTGCATGTCCCGAATGGCGCCAAGCGCGGCGGAAAACTGCCGCAGTTCCACAATCTCAAAACGGTGGGGCAGCGCCAGCTGGTTGATGATCTTCACCACACGGGGATCTTCCGCGTCCAGCCAAATCGTCCTGTAGTGGTTTCCCCCTATGTTCATACACTGCCCACAGCGTTCCAAAACCGGCGTCGCAGCCGGTTTATGATCCGCGGACGGCCTTCGAGCCGCGGTCGGTCCGGCCGCCGGCGCCCTGCAGTCGGTTTTCCGGCTTGCCGGAGGCAGGCTTACCAGACGGCTTGCCGGAGGGCTTACCGGAGGCAGGCTTACCAGACGGCTTGCCGGAGGACTTGCCGGAGGGCTTACCGGAAGCAAGCAGTTCGGCGGCCTTTGCCGCCCGTGCGGGTTTTTCCATCAGGGCCCGTACCAGTACGGGCAGCCCGTAGAGCCGGACAAAGCCCTTGGAATCCGCGTGGTTGTAAAGATCCCCGGTGGCAAAGCTGGCAATACTGGCGTTGTAGAGGGAATAGGGCGAACTTACCCCCGCGGAGATCACGTTCCCCTTGTAGAGGTGCAGCCGCACCGTGCCGCTAACGGTCTTCTGGGTTGAATCGACAAACGCGGACAGGGCCTCCCGCAGGGGGGTAAACCAGAGCCCGCCGTAGATCAGTTCCCCCATCTTCAGGGCCGCCTGCTGCTTAAACGCATAGGTCTGGCGGTCCAGGCAGATATGTTCCAGTTCCTGATGGGCATAGTAGAGGATAGTCCCGCCGGGAGTTTCGTAAACCCCCCTGCTTTTCATCCCCACCACGCGGTTTTCCACCAGATCGACAAGCCCCACACCGTTGGCGCCGCCGGTTTTGTTCAGCGCGGCGATAAGAGCCGGCCCCTCAAGGCGGGTTCCGTTCAGGGCAACGGGAATTCCCCGCTCAAATTCGATCTCCACATGTTCACCCTTGGCGGGAGCCCGCTCCGGGGGAACGGTCATCTTGAGCATCCGCCCGTAACCGGGGGGATTGGACGGATCTTCCAGTTCCAGGCCCTCGTGGGAGATGTGCCACAGGTTGTCATCCCGGCTGTAGGAATCCCGCTTCTTCACCGGTACTTCAATATTCCGCCGTTTCAAGTAGCGGATCTCATCCTCCCTGCTTTTCAGCTTCCAGATCCGCCAGGGGGCGATAATCTCCATATCCGGGGCAAAGGCCATGATCCCCAGGTCAAAACGGATCTGGTCATTGCCTTTGCCGGTAGCGCCGTGGGCAATCGCCCTGGCCTTCTCCTTCCTTGCCGCGTCCACCAGTACTTTGGCGATAAGGGGCCGGGCAATCGCCGTGCCCAACAGGTACTTGTCCTCGTAGACGGCCCCGGATTTCAGCATGGGCCAGATGTAGTTCTCCACAAATTCTTTCCTGACATCCTGGACATGGCAGGAAACGGCCCCCGTATCCAGGGCCCGCTTCTGAATCGCCTTCCAATCCGCCTCCTGACCCACATCCACACAGACCGCCGCAATATCGCAGTCATAATTTTCCTTCAACCAGGGGATAATCACCGTTGTATCCAGGCCGCCTGAATAGGCCAGGACGATCTTTGTTTTCATAATAACTCCTGTACCGGGGAGTATACCACAAAGGCGGGGGAAGGACGAGACGGCCCTGGTACAGGGTCCCTGTCCGGGGGGCTTGTATAATTCGCAAAAAAAATATATGGAAAAGTAAAGCGTAATCTTTGGATTTTTATCAATTTTCCGTGAAAAATTATGACTATTTTTTATGGGATGTGATAGAATGACAAGGCGGCGGGGACTTCCCCGTTTGGCTTTCAGGAGGGTTTTCTCCTGGTGAACATACTTCTCAAGGAGTGGATTATGAAACGGTTGGTCCTGTTGTTGGTGGCTCTCGTAGCAGCCACAGTGCTGTACGCCCAAGTCTCCGTACCAGATTACACGGTTGGCGCCGGTTCCTGGAGTTTATCAGGAGGCAGGCTCTATCAGGTTGATGAGAATGCCAAGCTGGCCAAGGTAAACATCCAGATACCGCAAGAAGGGCCTATGGTATACGAATTTAACGCCCGCTACGAAGCCGGCGGAGAAGACGGTCATGGCGGTTTCGGACTCCATGTTTTCGCGGACAAGGTAATCAACAGTCCGTCCTGGGGTTGTGGTCAGTCCTACCTGTTGTGGCTCAACTACGATGAAAACCCCCTGGATCCCAATATTCCCAGCGGTCTAAGCGCCCAAATATACCGGAGTTATACCAATTCCTACATGGAACTGGTCTCCAGCGTCGATCTGAACGAATATGTGGAAGACGTATACGAAGAAGACCTTGACTACCCGGTACCCTTCAAGATCTTAGTGGACGGTACCACCGGTGAAATCCGGGTGTACGATCCCAGGGATCCCAATCTTGAGGACTACTTCTACTACACCCTCAGGCGACAGGATACCCCCCTGAAAGGTAACTGGGTAGCCCTGCGGACCAATGGCGTTAACCTGTCTTTTGCCCCTGGTCTTAACTAAGCGTTTGTTGCGCTTAGGTGCAAAATCGTATATAAATTCGCGGACGTGAATTTATATACGATACAAAGTACCGGACAAAGTACCGGAACGGCCCTGGTACCGGCGATTCCCCGTGGAGGATCCCCGGAGTCTTATGATGACCGGGACAAGGGTAAGAATTGCCGTATACCAAAGGCCGGCCCGGTCTTGGGTGTGTTTTTTGTCCTTTTTCTTGTTTCTACCGGCTTGGCCGCGCAGGAAAGCCATGAACTTAAGCTGGCGAACCTGTACTACGATAACGACGATTACGCCGGGGCCTATACCCATTTTCAGAATGTGATCCTGTGGCATGGGACTGCCGGAATCTCCGGGGATACGTTTTACCGTTACGCCTACACTTACGAGCGTCTGCGGGGGCTTGACGGCACGGCCAGCCGGATCTACACGCTGGCCCTGTACCATTTTCAAAAAGAAGGGCAAGCCGATTCGCCCTACGCCCGCTATGCCGCCACTAAGCTGAAAAACAGCTTTCCGAATCCGGACGATACGACAGCGGCCATGCTGCTGGAAGAACTGCGGGCCGGTATTGACGGGGAACGGAAGGCCCTGTTCTACCGCCGCATAGACCGGCTCTACGACTTTTTTTCCCGCTTCAGCCTTTTTCAGTGGAAACTCATCGCCTCCCTGGTCATGACCGTCCCGTTTTTCATAGGGCTTGTGGTTCTGACCAGGAAACGGCCCGCCGGTACCCATAAGCAGCAGTAACATAGCGCTGATCTTTTTTGTTTACTTGTAAACGTACCACACGTATCTTATAAACAGGAAAGCTTCCTGGCCGCATGGCAGGAATGTCCTTAATTAAAGCCTGCAGGGGTATACCCGCCGGAAAAGCCTTACAGGATTTCCGGGTCACAGCAAGGAGTCCTCTATGAATCCTACCCGGAACGAAGACGGGGCGGGCGGACATACAACGCCCGGCCAGCCGAAAAAACCGAACATGTTTGGCCTGCTCATCGCCGGCCTCATCATCACCTTCATTTTCAATTTGGTGGCCGCTAAGATGGCCGCCGGCAACAAACTGCAAGTTGAGTACGGCCAGTTCATCCAGATGATAGAAACCGGCCTGGTACGGCAGGTTCAAATTGACGACCAGCAGATCGCCTTTACCCTCAAAGAGGGACTGGATCAAAATACACTGCGGGAAATTCTCAGGCTTCCGGAGGACATGGAAGGCCCCGGAGAACGGCGCCTCCTTAACGGTCAGGTGTACTACACCGGGCTCCTGGAAGACCCCGCGCTGACGGAACGGCTGCTGAAAAATTCCGTGGCCTTTTCCAAACCGATCATCCAGCCCAACCCTATCCGCGACTTTATCTCCGGCTGGATCTTCCCCCTCCTGATCTTCTACGGTATTTACTTTTTTATCATGCGCAAATTTTCCGGTTTAGGGGGCATGGGCGGCATGATGAACCTGGGAAAGTCCAAGGCCAAGTTCTACGGTATGGAGAAGAACACCGGCGTTTCGTTTAACGATGTGGCGGGCCAGGACGAAGCCAAGGAAAGCCTGGTCGAACTGGTTGACTTTCTCCATAACCCGGAAAAATACCGGCAAATTGGCGCACGGCAGCCCAAGGGGGCCCTGCTTGTGGGGCCGCCGGGGACGGGTAAGACCCTGTTGGCCAAAGCCGTGGCCGGGGAGGCCAAGGTCCCCTTCTTCTCCCTCTCCGGCTCGGAGTTTGTGGAGATGTTTGTCGGCGTGGGGGCCAGCCGGGTCCGCGATCTCTTTGCCGAAGCCGCTAAACACGCCCCCTGCATTGTTTTTATTGACGAGATCGACGCCATCGGCAAAAGCCGGGACAGTCAGATGGGGGGCAACGACGAGCGGGAACAGACCCTGAACCAGCTTCTTTCGGAAATGGACGGCTTCGATTCCTCCAGGGGTATCCTTATCCTGGCGGCTACCAACCGGCCCGAAATTCTGGACAAGGCGCTGCTGCGGCCCGGCCGTTTTGACCGGCGGATTATCGTAGAAAAACCGGACCTGCCGGGCCGGGAGGCTATTCTGGCGGTTCACGCCGGAAAGATCCCCCTGGGCGCCGGTGTTGACCTTAACGAGATCAGCCGTTCCACCAGCGGCGCTACCGGCGCGGATCTGGCAAACATGGTCAACGAAGCGGCCCTCCGGGCAGTACGCATGGGCCGCTCGGAAGTGCTTCAGGAGGATCTGATGGAGGCGGTAGAAATCGTTGTGGCGGGGAAAGAAAAAAAAGACCGGGTCCTTAGTCCCAGGGAAAAACGGATGGTGGCCTTCCACGAGGTAGGGCACGCCCTGGTATCGGCGCTGCAAAAAAACGCCCAGCCGATCCGGAAAATCACGATTGTCCCCCGGACTATGGGCAGCCTGGGCTACACCATGCAGACCCCCGATGAGGAACGCTACCTGATGACCCGTTCCGAGCTGCTGGCCCAGATATGCACCCTTCTGGCGGGCCGGGCGGCGGAAGAACTGGAATTCGGCGAGGCCAGCACCGGCGCTTCCAACGACATTGAACGGGCCACCAAACTGGCCCGGAACATGGTAACCCAGTACGGGATGAGCGAAAAATTCGGCATGATGGGCCTGGAAAGCCTCAGCAGTCAGTACCTGGACGGCCGCAGCGTCTTCACCGCTTCCGACGCGTCAAACGCCGCCGTAGATGTGGAAATTTCCCGTATCATCAACCAGTGCCACGGCCAGGCCCTTGAACTGCTCCGGGCCAACCGGGAAAAACTCGTTTCCCTGGCGGAATACCTGTGCATCCGGGAAACCATCAACGGGGTCCAGTTCATGGAAAAGCTGGCCTCCTAGCAGCCTGTGGCATGGGCGCAGCAAACTGCCAGCAAACCTGTTGCGCTTCACGCGGGGCGGCGGCCCTTAGCGGGCCTATTTCAGGGCGGCCAGTTCGGTCCTGAGGAAATCCTGCCAGGCCCCGGACTTGTTGATCGCCGCCTTGACCCCCAGGGCCCGCAGGGCGGCCTCCCTGCCGGGATCGAGGCTGGAACTGATAACCACGAGCGGCCCGGCGTAGTTTTCCCTGGTCCGGCGGATAAACTCTTCCGCATCCATGCCCGCAAAGGCAAGGCCGGTAATCACCAGGGAGGCCTGGCCCCCGGAGACCGCCATGCCGGCATCCTCGGCGTTGTCAAAACTTTCCACTTCAAAACCTTCGCCGACAAGAAAGTTTTTCATAACTTTGCGAAAAAATTCGCTGTTGTCGATGTGGACGATTGTTTTCAATTCAAGAGCCCCCGTAATAATTCCAGGCCCTGCTCAAGTTCAGCGTCACTGATAATATAGGGCGGCAGAATCCGCAGGGTGTTTTTCCCTGCGCTTAACATCAAAAGACCGGGCGTCGCGGCGCCGGCCATCGTTACCGCCCGTTCCAGGAGGGGCCATGCCTCCTCTTCAATGTCCACGGCAATGATAAGCCCCCGGCCCCGTACTTCTTGTACCTTGGGGTGCTTCCAGCCCCGGACGGTGGACTGTAGTTTTTCTCCCTTGCGGACAATTTCCTCAAGAAAAGGCTTCCGGTTGACGGTTTCAAGTACCACCAGGCCCGCGGCCGCGGCGACAACATTCCCCCCAAATGTGGAACCGTGATCGCCTGTCTGCAAAATATCAGCGGCCTTTTCCCCTGCCAGCACCGCCCCCACGGGGATTCCCCCCGCCAGGCCCTTGGCCAGGGTAACCAGGTCGGGCTTAAGCTTGTAGGCTTCACAGGCCAAAAACGTACCGGTCCGCCCCAGGCCGCACTGGATCTCGTCAAAGAGGAGGAGGATATCCCGCTCAGCGCAGAGCCTGGCGGCCCGCTCGATATATTCAGGTTCCAGAGCTCTGACGCCGCCTTCACCCTGAACAGCCTCCACCAGGAAGCCGGCCACAGTATCCCCGTCCAGGGCCCGGTCCAGGGCTTCCATATCCCCGGCGGGGACATAGCTAAAACCCTCGGTAAAGGGACCAAAATCCTTATGAAACACATCCTGCCCGGTGGCCGAAAGGGCGGTGATCGTCCGGCCATGAAAACTCCCCCGCAGGCTTACGATCCGGTGCCGGTTGGCGCCGTGCTTGACCAGCGAGTACTTCCGGGCGATCTTAACGGCCCCCTCGTTGGCCTCCGCCCCGGAATTGGCCAGGAACACCCGCCTCATCCCCACGGGGGCGCAGGCGGCCACCAGTTTTTCCGCAAAGGCACGGGCCACATCGCTCTGGTAGTAGTTGCACACGTGATTCAGCCGGGCCGCCTGATCAGCGATAGCCTTAACCAGCGGCGGATAGGCGTGCCCCAGACAGTTCACCGCGATACCGGAGCTAAAGTCCAGGTACTTTTTCCCCCCCGCATCGAAAAGCCAGGCCCCTTCTCCCCGGACAAAACTTACCGGCAGCCGGTGGTAGGTATTCATAAACACATCAGCCATCTCTTACCTCCAATTATAAGACCAAACGGGCCTGCCTAAAATCCACCCGGCCAAAAGGCCTGGCCTTTTGGCTAAGCCTTTTGGCTAAACCTTTTGGCTAAACCAGGCTTACCATTGTCCCCACCCCTCTATCGGTAAAAAGGTCCACAATAAGGGAATGGGGCTCCCGGCCGTCGATGATATGGGCCCTTTTCACCCCGCCGGAAAGGGCCAGGGCGCAGCAGTCCACTTTGGGGATCATCCCCTTGCTCACCACGCCTTCTTTTTTGAGGATCTCCAGTTCCGCCAGCGTAGCCTCCTGGATAAGGGAACCGGGATCGGCCAGATCCCGCAAAATACCCTTCACATCGGTCATAAGGAGGAGTTTTTCGGCCTTAACCGCGGCGGCCACCTGTGCGGCGGCAGTATCGGCGTTCACGTTGAGGGAATAGCCCGCGTCCTCCCCCAGGCCCAGGGCCACGGAGGAGAGTACCGGGATAAGGCCGCTGTCCAGCAGGGTGTTCAGTAGGGTGGTATCCACATCCTCAATCTCCCCGACAAAGCCCAGGTCTTCCCCCCCGGCGGACTTCAGGCGGCGGGCCTTGAGCGTAGCCCCGTCGATACCGCAGAGTCCCACCGCCTTTCCCCCGGCGTTTTCAATGAGGGCGGTAATTTCCTTGTTTACCTTGCCGCAGAGGACCATCTGGACCACTTCCATGGTCTGCGCATCGGTGTAACGGAGGCCCTGAACAAAACGGCTTTCCTTACCCAGCCGCTTGAGCAGGGACTCTATCTCCGGTCCCCCGCCGTGAACCAGGATCACGCGGATCCCCACGTAGTTCATCAAAACAATGTCCTGGATCACCTGATTCTTGAGATCGTTGTTGATCATGGAGGCCCCGCCGTACTTTACCACAATGGTTCTGCCCCTATACGCTTTGATATAGGGCAGGGCCCGGACCAGTACCTCCGCTTCCCCGGCGCTGCTCATCGTTGCCGCTCCTTTGCCCAAAAACCGGCCCGGATTATGACCGGTAGTCCCCGTTAATTTTGACGTAATCGTAACTCAAATCACAGCCCCAGGCGACCGCGGCCCCGGTCCCTCCGCCGGCCAGTTCGATCCGGATTTCGATCTCCTCCTGGGAGAGGATCTTTCTGGCCTCTTCCTCCGAAAAGGGAACCGGCGCGCCGGCCTTGCAGACCAGAATCTCCCCGGCGGCGCCGGCAAAACGCAGGTCAACCGCGGCGGGATCAAAATCCACGCCGGCGTAACCCAGGGCGCACAGGACCCGGCCCCAGTTGGCATCCGCCCCAAAACAGGCGGCTTTGACCAGGCTGGAAGCGGCCACGGTCCTGGCAAGGAGTTCCGCCGCGGCCTCGTCCACCGCGCCGTTCAGACTCACGGTAACAAGCCGGGTAGCCCCTTCCCCGTCCCGGGCCAGGTCCCGTGCAAGTTTGACGCAAAGGGTTTCCAGGGCACCGGCAAACAGCGCGTAGTCCGGCCCTTCAGAAACGATGGGGGCATTTCCCGCCTCCCCGTTTGCCATGACAATAACCGTATCGTTGGTAGAGGTATCCCCGTCCACGGTAACCCGGTTAAATGAGCGCCGTACCGCCCCGCGCAGGGCCCGGTCCAAAAGTTCCCGGCTGATTGCCGCATCGGTCGTAATAAAACAAAGCATGGTGGCCATGCCGGGGTGTATCATCCCGGAACCTTTCACCATAGCCCCCAGCCGCAGGGCCTTGCCGCCAATCTCAATCTCCAGCGCGGCCGCCTTTTTCCGGGTATCGGTGGTCATGATCGCCTCCAAAGCCGCCTCATGACCGGCGGGGCCGGGGTGGATGCTGTCCGCCAGGGAACTGACGCTGCTTTCAATGGCGGCAATGGGCAGGGGCACCCCGATAATCCCGGTAGAGGCCACCGCTACCTCGCTCGGCCTGATGGCGAATTCCCCGGCGGCCAACTCCGCCATCAGGCGGGCGGCGGCAAGGCCCGCTTCCCCGGTACAGGCGTTGGCGTTCCCCGAATTGGCGATTACCGCCCGCAGGATACCTCCGGCCAGGTGTTCCTGACTCACCAGGACCGGGGCAGCCTTGACCCGGTTGGTAGTAAACATGGCCGCCGCAACACAGGGCGTATCCGCGTAAATAAGGGCCAAATCCCGTTTCCGGGAGCCCGCCTTGATGCCACACCAAATGCCCCCCGCCCTGAAGCCCCGGGGGGCGCAAACTCCGCCTTCAATTTCCCGCATATCCCCATTAAAAAACAAATCGGAACCATTGTATATATCTGGAACCTTTGGGAAGACTTTGTTGTTGTTATAGCATGGAGGGACAAGGCACCGGGGAAATCCCGGCAGCCCGGCGCAGCAGGCGCCGGGCTATCTTGATTTTGAAAGTCCCCCGTGGTATAGGAATTTATGCAAATGTTTACCCGTAAAAAAAGCCTCAGGCCCCTTGTGTGGGGGCTTTTCCTTGTAGTCAGCCTGTCCGCCTGTACCACAGTTCCGCAGGACATTCCGGAACTGTCGGCGGAAGAACTGATCCAGCGGGCCCAGGAAGCTTCGGACAAAAACCGCTTCAACCTTGCCCTGCAGTACTACCAGGCCCTGTATGATCGGAACCAGAACAGCAGCGACTGGACCTTGACCGCGGAATACGAAATTGCCTTTATCCACTACAAGCAGAAAAAATACGCACTGGCGCGGGAAGAACTGAACGTCCTGTTAAGCCGTTACGATAATCCCGACGCGGAACTTATGCCCCAGCAGTTCAAACGTCTTGCCGCCATCGTCCTTAAAAGCATTGACGAGAAAGAGGCAAAACAGAAGAACAGTTCCCCGGAAAACGGGTCTCCCGCCGCTACTGGGGAAGGATAATCGCGTTTACCTTGATGTTCCTTGCGGCGACTTCCTGATCCACCATTGCCTTGGAGATTTTTCCCCGCTGCCGGGGGTGGGGCGGGGCATCCCCAATGAGGATCATGATCCGGCTCTCCGCCTGCCAGGGGAATTCAACCGCCCCTTCGTGCAGGGCCTCGTACACAGCTTCGGGAATATCGCGGCCTCCTCCTACGCGGATGCCGTTGAGGGTCCGCTGGAACATGGAAAAATCACCGGTAAAGGGGATAACCCGGTTTAGGTAGTCGTCGTAGTAGTCCTTATACAGGACCATGCCGATTCTGAACGAGGCAAATTCCGCTATCGTCTCGTTCAGCATGGGGATAAGGGCCCGGCGTACCTGGTCAATATCGTCCTTCATGCTGCTGGTGGTATCCAGGCAGAGGACAATATCCACCTCCTTGCCCTTCTCCCTGTCCAAAAACTCCCGTATCTTCTCCACAAGGTCATCCGGTCCGGTAGAGTAGACCAGATCCCCGCCCCCGGACCTGGCGATCTCCGTAAAGGCGTCTACCGTATCGTCCATGTAGTTGTCTTCGGGCCTGCCCTCCAGGGGCCGCTGGGTTACCCGGAGGACATAGGGGTTATCCTGAAAAGGCCCCCGGTAATCCCCGTAGGGCAGGTTAAAGGCCCGCAGGTTAAAATAAGTCCCGTCCACCACGTAAACCTCCCCGTGACGGGTGTCCTCGTAGCCGTAGTAAATAAGATAGGGAATGTAGAGGTGGAAGGCCTCCCCCAGTTCGGGGTGCTGTTCCGGGGTGGAATCGATAATGGACCAGTAACGGTCATTGGGAAGACGGGCGCCGTTCAGTATCCGGACCTCGTTCCCGTTCACATCGTTCCGCCCACCCGCCCGGTAGGCGTAGTTATCTTCCAGCATCCGCGGGTCCTTGGTGGATTCCACCAGGAGTACCGACGAAATATCCGGCTTTTTTTTGATAAAAAGGTGGAAACCGCCGTCCACCCGCTGTTCTATGCGCAGATCCCCGGTGCCGATACTAAGATCCTGGGCCGCAACGGGGCGGGCCAGGAGCGGGATCAGCGTCAGCGTAAAAAACCACAAAAAACCTTTATGGATCATCGTAGTATAATATCGGTATGCTATACTAAAAACGAAGGGAGTGCCCTATGAAATCGCCAAAACAAACCACGCTGGGCAATAAAATCATTGAAAAACTGGAGGGCCTGCTTCCCCCGGGTACAGCCCTGAAAACGGCAAAACTGCTGCTGCAGGATAAGGAGATACAGGCCCTGCAGGACTATGCGAACAGTGTTTCTATCAAACGCCTCAGCTACAACGATCACGGCCCCGTACACATGCGGACCGTGGCCCTGAACGCCCTTATCATGATGGAACTGCTCCGGAACGCGGGGATACCGACCAGTCTGGAAAAAGAGGATTCCGGCACGTTTGAGGACAGCCTTACCGCGCTGCTTTTTGCGGCCATACTCCACGACACAGGTATGTCCGTAGCCCGGCAGGATCACGAACTTCACAGCTGTTACCTGGCCTGCCCCATCATGGACCGGCTCCTGGCACGGGTGTTCCCCGAATCCATAGAACGGCGGGTTATCATCCGGTCCCTGGCCCTGGAAGGGATAAGCGGCCACATGGGAAACCGAACCATCCACTCCCTGGAAGCGGGGGTACTCCTGGTGGCCGACGGCTGCGACATGCAAAAAGGCCGTGCCCGGATCCCTATGGCCCTTTCCGAGCATCCCAAAGTGGGGGACATCCACAAGTACTCCGCCAACTCCATCGAAGATGTAAAAATAGGGAAAGGCAGGGAAAAACCCATCCGCATCGACATTTCCATGTCCAGCGAGGTAGGACTCTTCCAGATTGAGGAGGTCCTGCTCCAGAAGATCGCCGCCAGCACCGCCAAACCCTGCATTGAGCTGTACGCCCTTGTTAACCTGAACGAGCCCAAGAGGTACCTGTAAAGGGCTGCAGCCCGCCGTACAGGGGCCTGTTGCGCGTTGCCCTGCGATACGGTTTTCCCGCAAAACGCAAAAAATTTTGTAGTTTTTTTATAAAAATTGGTGAAATCGCTTGACACGATACCAGGCCGTCTGTACGATAACACCATTGTATTCCGACAGAAGGGAGAATCAGGATTCAATTGGTAACTTAGTCAAATTGTTCTCTTTATTGGGGGGGGGGGGGGGGGGGGGGGGGGGGGGGGGGGGGGGGGGG
>JAITJW010000084.1 GCA_031278715.1 Treponema sp.
AAACGTGCGCCCAGTGACGGGCCTCCCGGAGTTAAGACAATATGGATAGGGCTGATGAAGTTATATATCCTGCTGGCTTACCGGGAATATCTCGCGTGATTCTGTGGGTCAAGTTTAGCGCTTGCGGCGGGGTTGTTGATTTTACAGCGGAATATCCGAGAATATGGAGGCTATTCCAAAAACTCGGTTAGTTTTGGGAATAGCTCTATGCCTCAAGAATTTATCCACACCCCACAGCCGTTCATTTGATCCGCTTGTAGTTCTTGATCTCCTGCCGCAGCCGCTGGGCCAGTTCTGAGCGGGGGACCCGTATCTGCTCCATGGAATCCCTGAAGCGCAGGGTTACGGTATTGTCATCTTTTGACTGGTAGTCGATGGTAACGCAGAAGGGGGTACCCGCTTCGTCCTGCCGGCGGTAACGGCGGCCAATAGCCCCCCCCTGATCGTAATCGGTGCTGAAGTCTTCTTTAAGTTCGGTACGAATATCCTGGGCCAGCTCCGCCAGGCCGTCTTTCTTCATCAGGGGGAGGACCGCCACCGTAATGGGGGCAATGCCGGGGTGGAAGCGGAGGACGGTACGCCAGTCGTCGTCGTTACCCTTATCGGCAACTTTTTCTTCGTCGTAGGCATCGCAGAGGATCATGAGGAGGGTCCGGGTAAGTCCGGCGGAAGTTTCGATGATAAAGGGGATGTACCGGGGAACTGAAGTTCCTTCGCTGTTGCTATCCTGGTCGATGTACTGAAGGTCCTTACCGGAATATTCGGTATGCCGGGTAAGATCGTAGTCGGAGCGGTTGTGGACCCCCTCCAGCTCCCGCCAGCCCATCGGAAAAAGGTACTCGATGTCGTAAGCGTCCTTGGCGTAGTGGGCCAGTTCATCCGGGCCGTGCTGGTGCCAGCGGAGGTTGTCCATTTTTACGCCGAGTTTTTCATAGTAAGCCCAGCGCCGTTTACGCCACTCGTTGAACCATTCCACATCGGTACCGGGCTTGACAAAGTACTGCATCTCCATCTGTTCAAATTCACAGGTACGGAAAATAAAGTTCTTGGTAACAATTTCATTGCGAAAGGCCTTGCCAATCTGGGCGATGCCGAAGGGGATCTTCATCCGGTTTGACTGGATAATATTTTTGTAGTTTACGTAGATTCCCTGTGCGGTCTCAGGGCGCAGGTAGATGACGCTGGCGCTGTCCTCCGCGGGGCCGATGTGGGTCTTGAACATCAGGTTGAATTTGCGGGTGCCGGTGAGTTCTCCCCCACATTCGGGGCACTTCCTGGCATCCAGGTTTTCGGGGGGTATCTGATCCGCCCTGAAGCGGGTCTTGCAGTTTTTGCAGTCCACCAATGGGTCGGTAAAATTTTCCACATGCCCCGATGCTTCCCAAGTACGGGGGTGCATCAGGATGGACGCGTCAAGACCGACAATATCGTCGTGGAGCTGGGTCATCTCCTTCCACCAGGTCCGGGCGATGCGGTTTTTAAGTTCTACACCCAGGGGTCCGTAATCCCAGGCGCCGTTTTGACCGCCGTAAATTTCGGAAGACTGATACACAAAACCGCGCCGCTTTGCCAGAGACGTGATTTTTTCCATGATGGCTTTTCCCTGATATTCGGTTGACTCATCGGGCATGAAGGTACTCCTATACGGTATGGTACTGGAAAATGCTCGTTATGGCGAGGCCCGTGCAGGGGCGATTCCCCTGTCAACCACATTCCCTGCCGAAAACATCCTCTGTCAACCACATTCCCTGTCAAAAACCGTTAGAATCGCCGTCAGGTGGAATTGGGGAGCAGTGTGCTGATGTTGTCGCGGGCGGCCTTGAAAAAGGCGGAGATGGTTTTTGTGATGAGTTTTTTGCTGGCATCGTCAATGCCGTTGTAGGCCTGAATCATCCGGGAGACCTTCTTGAGCCAGTCGTTTCCCAGGTTGCGCACGGAGCTTGTTTTAGCGGCAATGAGGATCTCGTACAGGGCGTCGACAAAGCGCTGCCGTTGTTCTTTTTCAAGTCCGTTGATCCAGTCTCTCAGGGTCCGGTTCAGGAAGGCGCTTTCCTGGCTCATCTCTTTTACACGGACCACGTCGTCCCGGCACAGTTCCCAGGAAAATACGTCGTGCTGCATAAATCCGGTCTGGTTACTTTTTACCACGGTGTAGTTTTCGTCGTGTTCAAAGAGCATGCCCACTATCGAAGATTGGGGAACAAAGGATTGGATTCTGTCCCTTACATCAAGAAAGCCCGGACTTTCAAGAAAAGTCCGGTTAAAGCCGGGAGCGTCGTTACTGTAAACGGCCCGGATGCGGCGGCGGGTCCTTTCCCTGCAAAAGGCCGCGGCGTAAACCGCCAGATTTCCCCCTTTGGAATGTCCCCCCAGACACAGGGGCCCCCGGATCCGGGCGGCCATCTTTTCAAGGTACAAAACCGCTTCACGCTGGGCCGGAATTTCGGGGTTGAAACTCATGTTAAGATCCTCTTTCCAGCCGACAAGGGTATTGTCGGTTCCCCGGTAACAGATCAGGGACATAGTCCCGCAGCCCAAAATGGTGAGGGCGGAAAATTGTTTTTCCACCTCTGTGTCAATCTGGTTCACGTAAGCACGGAGTTCCAGGTTTCCGTAACGCTCACTGGATCCCAGGGCGGCCAGCAGGAGCGTATCATCCCGGTACACCAGATCGTCATCAAAGGCGTCCGGTCTTTTTTTCAGGATATTTGAAATTTTTTTCGCCGCGGCCGCTATGGTAAGGCCGCTTTTTGCATCCGGCCCCGGAACGATACGATCAAAGGGAAAGTAGGAAATATGGGTAAGGATAATGTTGTCAGCCGGGTTAAAAGGGGCTTTTTCAAAGCCAAGATCCCCCCGCCAGTGTATATAATCAAATATTCCTGCCATGTTTTAAGTATAGTACCAGCCCGCCGCTTTAGGTAGAATAGCCTATGGTAAAGGAGACGGTCAGGGGAATAAGCCCCTTTGTTCGCCGATGGTACAATTCCTCCCTTGCGGTAATTCTTGAAAGCGTTTTTATCGGTTTTGTTACAGGGCTTGTGATCAGCGCCTTTCGCGGGTTGTTGGATCTGCTAAGCGGACTGCGCTTCCGTCTTTACGGGTTTTTGCCCGGATACGGCTGGTACTGGACGGCGCTTTGGATTCTCGTCCTGGTTCTTACAGGGCTTTTCCTGGGCTGGGCCGCCGCGACGCGCCCCATGATCCGGGGAAGCGGGATTCCCCAGGTAAAGGGGGCCCTGCTCAGGTTGATGACCCTGGACTGGAAGCCGGAACTGCCCCTTAAATTCATTACCGGTCTTGCCGGTATCGGGGCGGGACTTTCACTTGGAAGGGAGGGGCCTTCGATACAGATCGGCGCCTATGTCGGGAAGGGGGTACTTACGATCTTCCGGCGGCCCAACCACGAGCGGAGGATCCTGGTTACCGCCGCGAGCGCCGCCGGTGTTGCAGCCGCCTTTAACGCGCCCCTGGCGGGGGTGCTGTTTGTGATGGAGGAATTGCGGTCTTCCCTCTCGCCTCTTTTCATATCGTGTTCTATGGGAGCTGCTATGGCGGCCGATGTGGTGGCCGGTTATTTCTTTGGTACCGGGCCGGTATTTGACTTTCACCATATCAATGTGCTGCCCCTGCGTTTTCTGCCCTGGATTGCGTTGCTGGGGGTACTCTGCGCCGTCCTGGGGGACCTTTTCAAACGGTCCATCTACCTCTCCCTTAGCCTCTACGATAGGTTCCCCATCCCCCGGCTTATGCGGCCCATAGTCCCCCTGCTGATTTCGGTCCCCTTGAGTTTTTTCCTTTACGATAGCACCGGAGGCGGACACGAGCTTATCGAGTCTCTCTCCCAGGGGGGGCATCCCCGGAATTTTATGCTGCTCCTGCTGATCGTCAAGGTACTGTTCACCGCCCTTTGTTACGGTTCGGGGACCAGCGGGGGTATTTTTCTTCCCCTTTTGGCCTGCGGGGCCCTTTCGGGGGCGATCCTGGGGGAATGTCTTGAATGGGCGGGGCTTGCGGTGGAAGAGCAGAGCCTCAACTTTATTATCCTGGGGATGGCCGCCTTTTTTACCGGGGCGGTAAAGGCGCCGGTAACGGGGATCGTCCTGATCCTGGAGATGAGCGGTAATTTTGATCATCTGGGGGGTCTGGTGCTGGTGTGTTTCAGCAGTTTTGTCATGTCCGAGCTGATAGCCTCCCCTCCGGTTTACACGGTACTGCTGGAACGGATGACGGGCAGGGCCGGGGCCAACGGGTGAGTTACCAGGACGCCGATCCTCCTGTATTCCGGGGTTTTCTGGTCCACGCTTATGCGCAGACTCCCTGGCGCCGGCCTGCTGCTGCCGGGGCCTCTCAATCCCCCGACCGGCTTTACCTGCTTGGCCGCCTGGATGACGGCCGGTCTTTCGCGGCCGCCGTACAACTTTCCAGCGCGGGCTTTCACATACCCGCAGAAAGCCTGTCCGGCTGTGCGGCGCTCTTGACATCCCTGCGTTACCGGAATCTGCCCCCCCGTCTGCAGCCATTTTCGGGAAGCGGGGAACTGACCTTTCTGGATTTTAATTCCCGTGCCGATAGGGTCCTGGCCCTTCGGACACTTACCAATGCGGGTATTTTCTCCCCCGACGGGAGCGAAAAGCCGGCGGAAACATTTCTGATGGAACGGCAGATACATGGCCGGCTGGAGATTCAGGGGCCGAGCCGTCCGGGTCGCCATGTGGACCTGGTCTTTGCCGATCCCCGGATATCCGCCCCCGCTCGCACTGCCGATCCTGCCGGAGCGCTAGACGATCATGAGGTTCCGCTGCGGGTCGCCTCCCTTGACATTGAAACCGATACCACGGGTTCCGGGGCTATTCTTGCCACCGGTATCGCCTGGGCGGATGCCCGGCGGCTTGGTGATACGGGGGAGGGGAGGGTACGGGTCCTGGCCGGGCACGGAAGCCCTGTGCCGGCCAGCCTTCCCGCTTCGGTTTCCCTGTCCAATCCGGCAGCCTGTGCTTCTTCTGTTGTGTTCCACCAGGACGAGGCTTCCCTGCTCCGGGCCTTTATCGGGGATATCCGCGGCATCGATCCCGATGTGCTGACCGGCTGGAATATTCTGGACTTCGATCTTGCCTGTTTGTCGGAACGCTGCGCTCATCTGGGCGTTCCCTTCTGCCTGGGAAGGTCGGAGGAACCGGCGAAGTACTTTCCCGCCGGCAACAGGGGCCCTGGTTCTGAGTTCCGGGACCGCAGCGCTTCGGCGGCGGTTCTGGTACCGGGCAGGCAGGTACTGGATGCCCTGCGTATATTTCGTACCGCGGGCCGGGGTTTCCTGGCCGCCGATCCGGCGGAGGAAGAGTCCGGTTCTGCCGGGGGTTTCTCGCTGGAGGCGGTTTCCCAGCGGGTGCTGGGGGAGGGGAAGCTGGTAAGATCTTCCGGTGAAGAAAAGCTGGCGGCCCTTCGGAAACTTCACGCCGAAAACCCGGAACAGTTTGCCCTTTACTGCCTTAAGGACGCGGAACTGGTCATGCGGATTTTGGATCGAACCGGACTGTTCCGCCTTACGGTGGCCCGCGCCGGCTTAACCGCCGTAAGCCTGGACAAGGCCTGGACCAGTGTGGTGACGTTTGAGCGGATCTACGGCATGGAACTGCGGCGCCTGGGAATTGCCCCGCCTTTCCCCGATCCGGACCGGGATGTTTCAGGGGCCGCCGGCGGTACGGTGCTGGACAGTCTGGCCGGAATCTTCAACAACATCGCGGTCTTCGATTTTCGCAGCCTCTACCCCACGATCATGTTGACCTTCAACATCGATCCCCTGTGCCACGCCCGTGCCGGCCTTGCCCCGGATCCGCTTGTTGCCCCCAACGGCGCTGCTTTTTCCCGGGACCCGGGCCCCCTGCCCGGCCTTATTGCCGGGTATTTTGCGGAACGCAGAAACGCCCTGAGCCGGGGAAACGAAACCGCCGCACAGGTGTATAAAATACTCATGAACTGTTTCTATGGAGTCCTGGGGACCCAATCCTGCCGCTACGGTCGTACAGAACTGGCGGGGGCCATTACATCCTTCGCGAAGAAGTGGCTTTATTTTTCACGGGACTGGTTTCGGAGCCGGGGCTACCGGGTACTCTACGGGGATACCGATTCCCTTTTTGTGGAAACCCGTTTAAGCGATGACCGGGACTATGAATATTTTAGCCGTTTTTGCGGGGATCTTGCCGCCGCCCTGAACCGGGATCTTGAAGAACGGATCCGTGATGAGTACCGCTGCCGTTCTGCCATCGAAATCCGTTTCGAAAAAGCCTACCGGCGTTTACTGCTTCCCCCCCTGCGGAACAGAACTGGAGAAGCCGCCGGAGAGGCCGCTGAGCCGGCTAACGAAACCGCCCCACGGTCCGCCCCGCGCGGCAGGGCCAAAGGTTACGGCGGTTATCTTATCGGCAGGGACGGTACGGAAACTGTGGAGGTTAAGGGCATGGAAGCCGTGCGCAGCGATGTAACGGCCCTGGCCCGGCGTTTGCAGCTTGAACTGCTGGAACTGGTTTTTTCCGGTAAGGGGGAGGATTCGTTCCGCTGTAAAGTTCGGGAAACCCTGGAGGACCTTGAAGCGGGAAAACTCGATGACGAACTTGTGTACCGCAAGCGGCTGTCCCGGCCCCCGGAAAGTTACACCGCTTCCACCCCGCCCCAGGTAAAAGCCGCCCGGGCCCTGGGCTGGAAGGGGCGGCGGGGCACGGTGGAGTACGTGTGGACCGGCGCCGGGGCGGAACCCCTGTCCCTGCCTCACCAAGCTCTGGACTACCGCCATTACGCTCAGGCCCAGGTACTGCCGGTGGCAAAGTCCATTGCCGACGCCGTTGACTGGAACATTGACGATTTCTTTCCCGGAAAGAACCGCAGGCCGGGCGGCCAGCCGGAACTGGAGTTTGGTTAACACTGTCAGTTAACACTGTTTAACCTGCCATGTTACAATCGAATGTGGCAGTGTAATCCTTAATTTTTAAGCGAGGTTTGTTATGGTTAGCAAGAGGATTCTGTTTTTTCTTATCACCGGTCTGGGCGCTTTGCTTGTTATTGTATTTGACACCCTTGGAATTCTTTTTTACCGGGTCAGTTCCCTTGGCCCTATGGAACTCCTGCCCTTTCTGGCCTATTTCATCATCTATATTGCTGTCCAGAGCCGGAACGCCGCTTTATTTGATCCCCAGTCCCTGGCAGCAATGGAAGCCGCTGAATCACCGGCCGGAAAAAACAGGGACCCGGAACTGTACCGGAAAAATCTTGAGAAAATTGGTTCTATCCCAATTAAAATGATCGCCGTTCATGTTCTGCTCCAGCTTGCCCTTTTAGGACCCCTGGTTTTCGCCGGGGATTACATGGGGATAGACCGGGGGATCAAGATCCCCGTGTTCCTCTATATGCTTTCTCTGGGTCTGTTGTCGGGGACATTTGTCTATGTGATGATCGACAACCTGGTTTCAGTAACCCTTCTTGCCGGGGGCCTTGTTCATTACCCCCGAGATCTGAGGGAAGGCCGGCAAAGCCTTAAGATGTTTATCATTCCTATCGTGGTTGCCCTATTGACCCTGCTTTTTGCCTCTCCGGTAATAATTCTGGATCTCCACCGTACCGGGAGAACGTTTCTGGAAATGCAGGGAAGCGACTGGATGCCCATTATCCTCATTCTTGGGGTCTTTTTTATCTGCGTATTTGTCCTTGCCGTTATTCTTAAGAAGAGTACTACGGTCCTTTACGCTTCGGTGATCCGCCAGCTGGAGGGTCTGTCCTCCAAACAGAAGGACCTGACTCACCGCGTCTTTATTTGCTCGGTAGATGAATTGGGGACTATCGCAGGGATGATCAACAGTTTTTGTGAAAACATGCAGAGCGGAGTGGGGGATATTAAAAACGGTGAGAAGGAACTTTCCGGCGCCGGAAGCCAGCTTCAGGAGCATGCGTCAACTATGGCCTCTTCCCTGGAAGAGGTATCCGTCTCTACGGAACAGATCCGTTCCAGCCTTGAAGGTCAGCTCCGTTCCGCCTCAGCATCGGCGGCGGCCGTAGATCAAATTTCCAGGAATATCGAATCTCTGGAAGGTTCGATCAGTACCCAGGCCACCAGCATGGATGCCGCCTCCGCCGCGGTGGAGGAGATGCTGGGGAATATTAGTTCCATCAATACCATGACGGGAAAAATGGTCGATCAGTTTACAAGCCTGGAGGAGGCCGCGCGGGAAGGGGGGCGGGTTCAAAAGGAAAGCGGGGACCGGATCGGTGAGATTGTCAGTCAGTCGCAGTCCCTTCAGGGGGCCAACAAGATTATTTCCACTATTGCAGCCCAGACGAATCTTCTGGCCATGAACGCCGCTATTGAGGCGGCCCACGCGGGAAACGCTGGTCAGGGTTTTGCGGTAGTGGCCGACGAGATTCGCAAACTTGCGGAAAATTCCTCCAACGAGTCCCGCAACATCGGTAATGAACTTAAGCAGATCGTTGAAACCATCAATCTGGTGGTCAAGGGCGCTAACGCGACGACTGAAGCTTTTAGCCTGGTCTCTGGCCGGATCGCCGACACCCAAAACCTGGTATCCCAGGTGGAGAACGCCATTCGGGAACAGAGTGAGGGGGCGGACCAGGTGATGCAGTCCCTCAAGGTGATGAACGACGTAACCACGGAGGTGAAGACCGGCGCCCGGGAAATGAGTACGGGCAGTGAATCCATGCTTCAGGAACTCAGCCATTTGCAGAGCAGCGCCCGGGAAATAGCTGCCCGCATGGACGCCATTTCCGCGGAGATCGGCAAAATTTCGGCAGGGGCCCAGGATGTTTCCACCCTGGCCCAGTCCAACAATTCCGTTATCGGGAGAATCTCCACCATTGCCGGAGGCTTTACGGTGTAGCGGGGGGCCCCGTGCCTGCGGTCCGGCCCCACGGTAATTACTGGAGGAGCTAGTGGGATGTGTAGTGCTGGCGGATCGGGGCTATGACCGCGATGAGTTTCGCCGGAACTTGGAGGGGAACAACAACAGCCTCGATTATTTCTCTTTTTAGCCGTACACTGGTATCCTGTGCGTTCTTGTTTCCCGGCGGGATACCGCAGGCGGCTGGCATGGCATTAAAATTTTGTTAAGGATGGAGATTATGAATCCGGCGATTGAGAATTTGGCGGCCAGGGGTTTTGTACAGCAGTGTACCGATGTTGAGGGGCTTTCCCGCCTCATGGACGAGGGGCCGGTTACGTTTTACGAGGGGACCGATCCTACCGGCGGCAGTCTGCATATCGGCCACATGGTTCCCTACTTTGCGTTCCGGCATCTGCGGGCTGCCGGGCATAAGGGCATTGCCCTCCTGGGCGGCGGTACGGCCCGTATTGGGGACCCTTCGGGCAAGACCCAGACGCGGAAGATGCTGAGTTATGAGCAGTTGGACCGGAATACCCAGACTATCCGGGCCCAGCTTGACGCCTTTGTGGGCTTTGAGGGCGACGGCGCCCGGCCGGTGAACAACAAGGACTGGCTGGCCGACCTGAACTACATTGATTTTCTGCGGGATATTGGCAGCCACTTTTCGGTGAACCGGATGCTCAGTTTTGAGTCCTACAAGATGCGGCTGGAAACGGGGCTTTCGTTTGTCGAGTTTAACTACCAGTTGCTGCAGAGTTACGATTTTCTGGAACTCTACCGACGTTACGGCTGCCGGCTCCAGATAGGCGGGGACGATCAGTGGGGTAATATCGTCGCCGGGGCCGAACTGATCCGCCGGGTCGAGGGGGCGGAGGTTTTTGGCCTGACTTTCCCCCTGGTAACCACCGCGGACGGCAAGAAGATGGGCAAGACCGAACAAGGGGCCCTGTTTCTGGATCCGGCCCTTACAAGCCCCTACGATTTCTTCCAGTATTGGCGGAACGTGCAGGACGCGGATCTCCGCCGTTTCCTGTTGATGTTTACGTTCCTGCCGGTGGAGGAATGTGAACAGCTCTGTGCTCCGGGGAAGAACCCCAACGAGGGCAAGGAGCGGCTGGCCTGGGAGTTTACCGCCCTGATCCACGGCAAGGCTGAGGCCGATAAGGCGCTGGCGGGGGCCAGGGCCGCCTTTGGGGGCGCCGGGGGTGATGTTTCCGCCATGCCCCAGGCCCGGCTTAAGCGCAGCAGCTTTGAGGCCGGTTACAATGTGGTAGACCTCTTTACCGATGCTGCCCTTGTGTCCAGCAAAAATGAAGGCCGCCGGCTGGTGCAGCAGGGCGGCGCCTTTGTCGGGACTCTGGCCGCCGGGCCTCTGGACGCGGGCAGCGCGGCAAGCCTGACGGCGCTTACCGATGTGGGGGCCCGTATCGGCGTGGAGAGCTTGAATGACCGTGGAGAGCTGTTGCTGCGGGCGGGGAAGAAGCGTTACTGCCGGGTTATCACGGCTTAGGAGCCTTGTGCCGGCAGGCTGTTGTACTTGTGCTACATGTAGGAAAAACCGGCCGCCCGGAAGGGCGGCCGGAAGAGAAGGAGCGTTTGGAACCGTCCCCTCAGCTCCAAACCAGAGACAAGAAAAGCTTTATGCCTTGAGTGCGCAGAGCTTGCGGTCTTTGCGACTCTAAAAGCCTATGCCAAAGGCAAGGGCAAAGAGAATTTTGCCGTCCGTCAAATCGCTGAACAACGCATCGTACTTGACGGCAACCTTGAATTCGGTTGCCGCAAGGCCCCCCACCGACCGGCTGAACGGGATCACCTCAAAGCCGATACTGCTGGCAGCGACAGGACTGCCCGTATCTTGGGCACCGAACCCTACCGTTGCCCGGACTTTGGGCAGGAAGGTATACTTCAACAGCAGGTAATTGTCGGTAGTAGCAGCACTGCCTCCGTTTAGGGTTTGGATGCCTGCGCTCAGCTTGTCGGTTACCCGGATGTTAAAGCCGAACAGCGAAGGCGTTGCCTGGCTGCCAGTGCCGGTAAAATTCCAGCCCATTGCATAGCCGATGTCGAAGGACAGGTACTGGAACTCAGCGTTTGCCGTGGTCTGGGCCCCCCGGGAAAGGGGAACCAGCA
>JAITJW010000139.1 GCA_031278715.1 Treponema sp.
GATCCAGCCTCCCCCCCTGCCGGCCGGGCCGGCAGCTGCGGAAACGCCCGGCCTGAGCGGTAAGCTTCACTCATTACAGGGCTTGGACTTTGCAGGGTTTTAAGGCAGGGATGAGGGGGAGAAGGGGAGGGTAGACAGAAGGCCCAAAAAAGAAAGGCGGGAGGAGAGAGAGGAGAGCGGGGGGAGCTGCCTGCAGGAGGCGGGAGAGGACGGGGGGTGGCCCCCTACTCATTACGGGGGGCGAATTCCATGATAAGTTCTACTGCGCCTTCGGAAATTTTGAGGGAGTTGGAAATTTGCTTGACGGTCCAGCCCCGGCGGACGAGTTTTAGGACATTCTCCCGCATGGCTGGGGCAAGGAGGCTTCTGTCGTCGTGGGAGGGGCCCTGATCGTTGTTGATAATATCGCCGGCAAGTTTTACGTGGTCCTGGGCTTGGCGGTACATCTCTTCCATGCGGGTTTCCAGGGCGGCAAGCCATTCCCGTGCTTTTTGCATGTCTTTGATGCGTGTCTCGATGGATTCCAGGGATTCGTCCAGAACGCTAAGCTTTTCTGCGACAAGCCGGGCTTTTTCGCTTTCCCCCGACAGGGTTTCGATGCTGTCCCGCAGTTGATCAAACTGGATTATCAGGTCGTCCTGGCCCTGTTTAAGGCGGCCCAGGGCCGTTTCGGAGTCTTGCAGGGCCTTGAAATTCCGGGAAATGCTGTTGCTGGTCTCTTCCAGGGCTTCATTTTTGCGCTCTACCCGCTGGTACTTCTCCTCGACTTCCCGCAAGGCATCTTCCAGGCGGCGAATCTGGACCTGCACGGCTTCCAGGCTATCGTGGGTGTCGGAAACCTGGGCTAGTTTTTCTTCCACTGCCTGGGAAATTTGGAGAAGACGGTTGAAATCTTCCTCCATGACTTCGATACGGTGCTGCTCAAGGAGGAAGCGGTTCATTTTGGCGCCTACTTCATCTCCCAGCCGCCGGATTCGGCCGAATTCCCCTTCCATCTGGGCTATTTCAGACTTACGTTGATCCAGCCGGTCAATATCGCCCCGGAGGTCTTCGATACGGTGTTCCAGTTCAGTTTTTAGTTCACCGGCGCGGTCAAAAAGGGCGGTTTGAGCTGTGAAATCCCTGATCCGGTGTTCAGCCTCTTCCACGGCGGCGCTTAACTGTCTGGCCTCTTCCTGGGTACGGGCGAATATCTCCTGCCGCTGGGCTGCCGCCTCTTCCCGAACCTTGTCCAGGCTGCTGCGGAACTGGACAATCCGGTTGTCGTTTTCTTCCGCGAGTTCCCGGACCCGTTCCTGGGAGGCCCGGAGTTCCGTGTTCCGGGTTTCCAGAATCTCGGTTATTTCTTTAAGTCGCTCTTCCAGATCCCGCTGGTTTTGCTTGATGCTCTCCTGCGCGGAAAGGGTGTAACGGCCAATCTCCACCTTGATGGACGATTCGGCGGTAACGCGCAGTTCTTCCATGTCCCGGCCAAGCTGTTCCCGGAAGGAAAGACGGGTTTCATCGACGGCCCGCATCTCTTCCCGGATGCCTGTTTCCAGGGCGGCGGTTTCCTGGCGCAGCCGTTCCAGGCCGGAACTGATCTTTTCCCCCTGGGAGGCGAGGTTTTTCCGGGATTCTTCGGCCAGGGCTGCCTCCATGGTTCTGCGCTGCTCGACCGCCTGTTCTCCCAGGGTGTTGAGGCGCTGCTCCAGGGATTCCAGCCAGGCATCCAGGCGGTGATCGATGCCGGCCTTTCGCTGGGAAAGGTCCACGGAAAACTGATCCTCAAAATTTTTGAGGTTCTCCGATACCGCCGTATAGGAAGCTTTTTTGAGTTCCGCCAGTTCCTGCCGCAGTCCCTCCAAAACATCGTTGAAGATGTGAACCTGGCTTTCAAAATCGTCAACGGAGGCCCGGCGGAATTCTGAGGCTTCTTCTTCAAACTGGGCAAAAACACCACGGACCCGGGCTTCGGACTCTTCAATGAGCCGTCGCAGTTCCCCTTCCAGGTGACCGGCATCGTCGGCAATGGCTTCAAGGCGTAAAAAGTCCCCGGACTGGGCGGCTTTATAGGTTTCCAGGGTCCGGTCGGAGTCTTCCAGCGCCTGTTGGAGGGTTTTCTCCATAACTTTGCGCCAATTTTCCAGCTGATCCCGCAGAATTCCCTGATTTTGAGCGGCCAGGGCCTCCAGTTCCCGCTGTTGTCCTTCTATGCCACTCCGGGTTTTTGCGACAAGGGTTTCCATTTTCTCCTGATGGGCCGCCAGTTCCGAACTTAGCCGTTCTTCCTGAGCCTTGAAGCTTTGCTCCAGGTCCTCCGCCTGAGAGGAGAACACCGTGTTTACACGATCCTCCTGGGCGTTAAGGGCTTGTTCGAATTCTTTGATCCTGGCGGCAAGGACCGCATTTACACGTTCCCATTCGGCGGCAAGGGCTGTGTCCACCTGGCCGTTGTGGGCGGCAAGCGCGGTCTCTACCTGGCGGCTATGGGCGGCAAGGGCCGTATCCACCTGGTCGTTGTGGGCGGCAAGGGCTGTGTCCACCTGGCCATTATGGGCGGTAAGCGCGGTCTCTACTTGGCGGCTATGGGTGGCAAGGGCCGTGTCCACCTGGTCCTTATGGGCGGTAAACGCGGCTTCTATCCGGCTGTTGTGGGCGGCAAGGGTGGTTTCAAAGGCGGCGGCGGCGGTATCCCATGTTTTCTGTTGGATTTCCAGAGTATGCTCAAGGCCGGAAGTCAGAGTTTGCCACTGTTCCCATTGGCGGGCGGCGGCGGTGTCCATGTCCTGAGAAGCCTGGAGCCACTTTTGTTCCTGGTCTGCCAGGCCCGTTTCCAGATTTTCGCTGAGGGCTGTCCACTGCTGGTGCAGGCTTTCCAGGCCGGAATCGAAATGACCCAGATGGCCGGCCAGATTGTCGTTGAATTTTTCAAGAGCGGTTTCCCCTTCCGTAATACGCCGCTGTAAATCTTCCTGCCGGGACTGGGCGGCGGCGGCAAGGGCGGCTTCTTCGGTCTGCCATTGCTGTTTCTGTTCCTTGGCCGCGGCGGTAAATTCGGCGACAACGGTTTTTGCGTCGTTCCGCTGTTGTTTAAGGAGATTCTGCAGCTCGCCGGAACGGGTTTTGGCGCTTTCCTGGTAGGTTTTTATTTTCTCTTCCAGGGCGGTTTTTATCTTTTCTACCCGTTCCTGGGCCTGTTCCTGAAGTTTTACGAGGGCGGCGTCTTCCAGTTTCTCTACCCGCCGGCCCGCTTCTTCCAGGGAACGGGCCAGGGTATCCCTGATAAGGGCTTCGTCATTCCGCAGATGTTCTTCCCGCTCCGCCTCTATTCTGTCAACGGCCTCCCGGTGATCCTCTACCTTGCGTTCAATGGTTTCGGCCTGGGCTTCAAGATCGCTCAGGGTGGACTTGAAAGAGGCGGTAAGCGCCTGCCGGGTTTGTTCCAGGGCTTCGGCATTTTCCCGTTCAAAACGCTGTTCCAGTTTTCCCAGGTCTTTTTCCAGGGTTCCAAGCTTTTCCCGAAGCCCCTTAACCTGGGAAAAGGTATCTTCAACAAACTGGGATTCTTCCTTGAGACGGTCCAGATTTTCCTGTACCCGGACCGTCATCGTAACCAGTTCTTCCAGACTGCTGTCGTACCGGTGTATCTGCTCGTCAATTTTGGCCAGTGCTGCGGCCTTGCTGGAGAGTTCCTGGTCGTTAAGCTGGAGCCGTTTCATCAACTCCCTGGCGGCCTGCTGTTCTACATCCAGGGAAACGCCGTAACTCTTAACGGCCTCTTCTTTTTCCGCCGCATAGATGGCAAGATCCTCTTTGATCTTGTCTGCGTACTTGCGAAGCATCTCCAGGGGCCGTTTGCCTTTGTCGAATTGGCGGAAAAACAGCAACAGAAGGACCACGATCACCAGGGTTATGAGATTTCCCGGGGTAAAAAACGCCATTTGAGCTTACCTTAACACATATTGGGCCAATTTGCGATAGTCGTGAAAGCAAAAATCTGCCCCGGCGGTCCTGTTTTGGCTTTTTTGGAAGGGACTTACCAGTGCGGCGCGGAGGCCGGCGGCTTTTGCCCCCCGAATATCGTAGGAGACGCTGTTCCCCACATAGAGGATACGCCCCGGTTCCAGGTCCAGGCCCCGGATAAGTTCCATAAAGGGTCGGGTGTCCGGTTTTAAGGCGCCAAGAACTTCGGAACAGAGGACCAGATCCCAGATTCCCTCCAGGCCAAGGTTCCGTAATTTTTGTTCGGGGGGAAAATCGGAGAGAAGGGCCAGCTTAAGGCCGGCACGGCGCAGATGCTCCAAGGTTTCCCGGACATAGGGGTAAAGCCTGATTCTGGTAAAGTGGGCTTCCCAGCCCCGGTAGATGAGGCGCTCGATTCTATCCTGCAGGGACCGGGGATCGGGGGCCTTGAGTATGGTGGCCACCAGCCGGGCCTGGGCGGTGTAGAAATCTTCACCGGGAAGGAGGCGGGCCCCCGGCTCTTTCCCGCTGCGCAAACGGTTACGGGCACGGCCAAAGGCCAGAAGCAGCGGAAGTTCCCGCAGGGCAAAAGGGATAAGTCTGATATTAAGGCGGTAATTTGGGTAGAGGGTTCCGTCCAGATCGAAGGCAACGGCTTCCGGCGCACTTTCCATGCGGCATACTATCAAAAAAAAAGCTTCTGTACTACCGTTGGAAAAACGCCGTTGGAAAAACGCTGTTCGAAAAACGCTGTTCGAAAAACGCCGCTCGAAAAACGGAGCCGGATATGAACATTGTCAATGTAAATGAGAAAAACCTGGAAGCTCTTGGCGCTCTGAGTGTCCCCGGTACTTTGGGTGGCTGCCTGGGGATCCCCCGCTATGATCGGCGGGCCTTGAACAGACGGGTTGTTCACCTGGGGCTGGGGCATTTCCACCGGGCCCACCAGGCTGTTTATGTGGATGAACTGTTGAACCGGGGACTTACGGATACGGGGATTTTCGAGATGAACCTGGTTCCCGATACCTACCCTCTGGAGGAGATTGCAGCGGGGCAGGATTACCTCTATACGCTGGCCGCCAGGGGGTCCGGGGGAGAGGAAGATATCCGCGTGGTTGGGTCCATTTTGGGCTACCTTAACGCGGCATCCCGCCCCGCGGAGGGCCTGGAGATTCTCAGCCATGCCGAAACCACGGCGATAAGCCTTACGGTAACGGAAAAAGGCTACTGCTACGATACGGCAAACGAGGATCTGGATTGGGACAACGAAGACCTGATCCACGATATGCGATGGCAACATGGCCCCCGGACGGCCATCGGCTTTTTGGCGGCGGCACTGGACAAACGGCGCCGTGCCGGAACCGGACCGGTAACGGTGATGAGCTGCGATAACTTTCCCTCCAACGGGAAGGTACTTTCCCGTTGCATAACCTCGTTTTGCCGGGAAACCCGGCCAGAACTGGTTCCGTGGATCGAAGATAACGTGAGTTTCCCCCTTTCGATGGTAGACCGGATTACCCCCGGTACTACAGGGGCTTTCCTTGAGGATCTGAGAGGACGTTACGGTATTGCGGACCAGTGGGCGGTGGGCTGTGAATATTTCAGGCAGTGGGTACTGGAGACGAATTTTCAAAAGGGTTTTCCGCTGGACAGATTGGGGGAGGCGGGGACGCTGATGGTGGGGGATGTTGAACCTTACGAGCGCATGAAGATCCGGCTTCTCAACGGCAGCCACTCGGCCCTGGCCTACCCGGCTTGGCTTTTAGGTTACCGCGCGGTTACCGAGGCGATGGAGGATCCTGCGCTGCGGCGTTTTATCCGGAATTTTTATATGGAGGAGATTGGCGCTACGGTCCCCCCTATTCCGGGGCTTGACCTGGGAGAGTACAAAGACACCCTGATCAGACGCTTTTCCAACCGGCACATTGCCGATACGATTCCGCGCCTTGCCTCGGATGGTTCAAGGAAAATCCCCAACGCCATTCTGGAGCCCCTGGCCGAACTGGTCCGGGGCGGATCCCGAAACTACGGAGCTATTCTATTGGCCCTGGCTTTTTGGGCCCGGTTTCTTACCGGCACGGGGGAACATGGGGAGGACCTTCCCCTGGAGGATCCGGCAGCGGCGGAACTCTCCACTGCGGCCCGCCTGGCACGGAACGATCCTGCAGCCTTCCTGCGGGCCATCCATATACCGGATCTGCCGGGGCCGGAGATCCTGGCAGCGGATTTTGCCGCCAAGCTTGAGCAAGTCTGCACTCTTGGAGTCCGGGAGGTCTTAGCACGCAGTCAGTATTACTAACGGTGGATTGTAATTCATGGCATCCTGCCGCTTTGCACTACTACCACTGCCGGGCTACAAACCCATCGGGTATGTCTATCTTTACCGTGTCCCCTGTCTGCACTATCACATACAAACCGGCCTTTAAGGTGTACTGCCGTACACCAGGACTCACT
>JAITJW010000205.1 GCA_031278715.1 Treponema sp.
GGGGCAAAGCAGCTTGTGAAGGTGGGTGCGGTATTTGACCCTGCGGTCCGGACCCTGGGTGAATGGAAAGTGGAATCGTAAGGCCGGTAGTTATCGTCCCCCGGCCGGGAATTACAAACACACCCCTCGTGTCAGGCTGCTACACCCCTCCAATATACAGCCGCATCCGGTACAGGCCGGGGCGTACACGGTATTCCTGCCTGGTATCGGGACCGCAGGTAGCGGTTCCCACACCCCGCTGGGCACAGTCAAGGTTCAGCGTAAAGTAACCGTTGGGTCCCTTCATCGTATCCACTAAATCACAGGTATGCAGCGCGTTCAGCATGTTCTCCTGGGTATAGCGCAGGGCACTCATGTTCAGGGGTGTGTCGCACCAGATCTTGAGCGCCCTCCCCGGCGCCGGTACATTGTTCAGCAGGCTCAGGTTCCGCACACAACTGCGGTTCCCGTTCTCCTGGGGCATGACGTAGGGGGTTTCCATGTCGGCAACTTTATGCTGATAGCGGCCCAGAAACGCCGCGGCCCGGCGGTCGGGGTAGGATTCATCCGGCCCGGCGCCAAACCAGGAGATAGTGTTATATGCGGCGCTTACCGGCGCGGTAACGCCGATCTTGGGTAGTTCCGGCAGGGCGGGGTCAAGGTCAAACGTAATATCCAGGATAAAGGGTCTTCCGGTGGCGGGATCGCCGGGTACCAGTACGGTAGTGTAGAGGCCGAGTCTGGCGTCCCGGTAATCCTTCAGGGCGCCGGTTCCGGCAAGCAGGGTTGCCGTGTACCGGGACGCGGTCCAGCCCTTCCAGGTTATCGTTTCGGTCTTCTCGTTCACGGTTCTCAGATGGAGCAGATCGTAGTCCAGCCAGATGAACATGACCTTACCCTTGTAGTAGAACTCCCTGGAGGGATCCCCCCTCATGGGGAGTGCGGTCTTAAGGCCGTCGTTCTGGGTGGGTACCCTGAAAAGGGAGGGCCTGAACGCGGCGGCCAGTTCCCCCGCTGCCGGGGCGGCCTGCGCGGAAAGGGGTTTCAGCCCCGGGGCCGTTATGGAAAGAGCTTGGGGGGTCTCCTTGAGGATGTACTCGGCCTGGCCGGCCACATGACCGGCTTGTGCCCAGGGGGTATCGTTCTTTAGCTTAAAGTCGAAGTGAAGGTACACCGTACCGTCCAGGGACGGCAGCTTGAAGCCCTCCGGCGGCTCTAGCGTAAATTCAGCGGATTCGCCGGGTTTTATATCCGGCAGGGCGGCGGTTCCACGGGCCATGACGGTTTCGGCGCCCTGCCCGGCATCGTCCTGCAGCAGTTTCCATTCAAGGGTATAGCCTTCCATACCGGTAAAATCCTGCCGGTTCTCTACGGTAAAGGTCCAGGGTTTTCCAGCAACGTTGATAAGGCGCAGCGGAGACTGAACCTGACGGCACTCGGCCATGCCGGGCTTAAGGCCCTGGTCGGGCAGGATAAGGCCGTCCACAATAAAGTCCCGGTCCGAAGGTTCGTCGCCAAAATCGCCGCCGTATTTCCAGTATTTGACCCCCTCCGGCGTAAACGCCTCAAGGCCGTGATCGATCCATTCCCAGATAAATCCCCCCTGAAGACCGTGGTGGCTTTCGATGGCCTTCCAGTAATCCGCCAGGCTGCCGTTGGAATTCCCCATAGCGTGGGAGTACTCGATCATGATAAGGGGCCGCTCATCCTGCCGGTTCTTTACAAAATCGGTGATACGCTCGATCTGCGGGTACATGGGACTGACAATGTCGGTGATGTTCTTGCCGCCGCTCAGTATATCAAGCTTTCCGCCGCTGATGGCCCCTTCGTAATTTACAGGCCGGGAAGGATCGATACTGTGTATCCAGGCGCTCATCATGGCGTGGTTATCGCCGCTGCCGCTTTCGTTCCCCAGGGACCAGATGATGATCGAGGGGTGGTTTTTGTCCCGTTCAACCATACGCTGTATGCGGGACGCAAAGGCGTAACTCCATGCCTGTTCCCAGCAGAGCTGGTGGTAGAAGGCGTGACTTTCCACATTGGCCTCGTCCACAAGGTAAATACCGTAACGGTCGCACAGATCGTACCACCGTTCGTCGTCAGGGTAGTGGGAGGTTCTGACCGCGTTGAAGTTATGGGTCTTAAGGAGGACAATGTCTTTCTTCATGGCCGCGGTGGACAGGGTCTTGCCGGTCTTTTCGTCATGCTCGTGGCGGTTGGCGCCCTTGATGTATACCATTTTGCCGTTGATAAGGAGTTCCCGGTTCGCAATTTTTACGGTACGGAAGCCCGTAAGGAAAGCCGTGCTTTCGATATGCCTGCCGTTCCGGCTCAGACTTACCTGCAGGACGTAGAGCTGGGGCGCCTCGTGGGACCAGGCCTTCGGCTGGGGTACGGTAATTTCGGCATGGGCAACATCGGCATTCTGCTGGTACTTTGGCGTAAATTCCACGCTTCCCCCGGCCAGAGGGCTTCCTTTCACAAGCTTTTCTGCGAAAATTTCCGCGGCAGAACGGCTTTCGGGAAGGGTAAAGGGGTAAACCGCGTATTCAATGGTGAAGGGGCCCTTCCCGCCGGGGCCACCGCCGGTTCCGGTACCGCTGTCGTCCGGCAGGTCCCCTCCCAGGCTTACCGCAAGGCTGAGTTTTCCCTGTGTTTCATCGTAAGAACCGGGGTAAGCTCTAATATCCTTTATGTAGCTCTCTCCGGTGGAATAGAGGAACACGCTCCGGTGAATCCCGCCGTACCACCACTGATCCTGATCTTCCACATAGCTTGCGTCCGAATACCGCACCACCTTGATACAGATAAGGTTCTCGCCTTCCTGCAGGAAAGGGCTAATATCGTATTCGGACGGAAGCCGGGTGTCCTTGCCCGCGCCGGCAAAAATTCCGTTGATGTAGATAAGAAAACAGCTTTCCGCCGAACCTATGTGCAGGACCGTCCGCCGTCCTTTCCAGCCGGAGGGCAGGGTAAAGCTGCGCCGGTAAAGACCCGTAGGGTTCTGCTCCGGGGCCCTGGGGGGCAGGGTCTGAAACGGCATGTCCGCATTGGTGTAGTGGGGCTTGTCGTAACCCTGCCGCGTCCAGGTACCGGGTACCTTGATGTCCCCCCAGTTGCCGCCGATTTTACCATCGGCAGGACCGCCGTTTTTTACGGGCCTAAACGATGGCCGGGCCCAGGCAGGAACCCTGAAACTGGTGCAGGAACCTTCATCCGCGGGGTCTTCTTCCTGGTCCCGATCAGCAGATCGGTAGTCGCCGGCGGGCTTGTCCAGCAGCTTGAAGCTCCAGACACCATCCAGGCCGAAAACGTTGGGGTTCTTTTCCGGCGCGGGGAATTCTGGCCCTGCCACGGCATCGGCAACAGCCTCCTGCGGGGAGGAGAAGGGCAAAAGGGGACTGCGCATGGGCAGACGGTTGTAAGACTGAATTTCGGGATTTTCCCAGACGGGAAGAACGGGCACGGTACTCATGTGTGTAGCGTAAGACAGGGAAATTGCCCTGTCAAGTAAGACAGTAAATCTCAGTTTCAAAGCTCCGCCAAAGTTCCACCAAACTTCCGCCAAACCTCCACCAAACCTCCACCACAACCCCATAGGTGAACCAGGGCGGCCAGTTTGTTCTTCCCCTGCCCTCTCATGGCTAAAAACTGAGAATCTGAAAGTTATCCATATTTTCTTGACATATTCATATAGCGGGCTTATCATACTAAATCATGGATAGATTTGATTCAATTTCATTAGCGCGGGGGGGGGCGGCGCGGCGGGGGGGGGGGCGGGGGGGGGGGGGCCGGCGCGGGGGGGCGGGGCCCGGGGGGG
>JAITJW010000079.1 GCA_031278715.1 Treponema sp.
CCCCCCCCCCCCCCCCCCCGGTAATATGTAAGTATATTTTTTATTCACATTTCCGGTTTCCGGTATTTTTAAAATTTTTTGACACAGCCGGATATCCTGTTTTTTTTGATTCACAAATACTGTCATCTTCTAGATTCTCTTTGTTTTTGGAACCACAGGTCTAGCCTGTAAAAATTTATATTTTTGGAGGACATAAAAATGAAACGTACCGTAACTATGACAAGTTTGTTGCTTATTCTAGGAGTTTCTCTGGCCTTTGCCGGCGGGGGGCAACAGAGCGGCAGCCAGCAGGGCGGCGGGACAACCGCTTCCGGCGACCTAGCCTACAAGGGGACTATTACCATATACAGTAATGCCGCCTACAATCCTACGGAACCCACCCAGTCCAATCCCAATCCGGCGACAAAGTTACGGGAAGTGGCGGCAAAATATGAAGCCCTTCACCCTGGCATCAAGATCGAATTTTTGCCGTCCCTTGATGACACCCAGAATTTTACCGTATGGATTCGGACCAAAATATCGGGGGGACAGGCCCCGGATATTTTCTGGGCCCAATATTTTGAGCTGAACAGCGGCCTCATTCCTGCAGGTTCTTTCTATAAATTAAATGAATATTTTGAACGGCCCAATAAATATGTCTCCGGCAATACCCGCTGGCTGGATCTGTTTAACCCGGGCCTCCTTGACCAGCAGCGGAATTCCGATGGCTCCCTCTACAATGTGGACTGCGACTATGTGGGTACCCAAGTGATGTACAACAAAGAGCTGTTCCAAAAAGCGGGCATCAACTTTGAAATCAACACCTGGTCCGAGTATACCCGGGCCTGCGACATGTTGAAAGCTGCCGGTATCACCCCCTGGGGTTTCTGGTTTGGAACCGATTATTCATCGATGGACAATGTGGCATGGTTTGCCCGCCTCTTTGGCACCAATTTGTACTACAATGACTGGGACAACCTGGCGGTGATAAGCGGTCGTAACACCGTTGCCCTGAGTCCTTTGGAAGTCGCCATCGGAGTCAAAAACGGCTACTTTACCCCGGAGGACCCCCGCTGGATAAGCTGGTGGGGAGTCATCAAGGAACATCTGGATAAGTATATGCCCCGGGATTCCATATCCCCCGCAGTAACGCCAAGGACCATCTTCAATATGTTTGTTAACCAGCAGGTCGCTATGTTCTGGGGCGGCACCTGGGTACCCACGGATATGCGCAACGCAAATGTCAGTTTTGAATACAGTTCCTTCCCTTTCCCCTATCCTGACAAGCCAAGCTTCCCCCAGGCAACCTCCTTTAATTCTTCCGGAGCGGTGGGTGGTCCTTCTTCTGCATGGCAGTACGCAATCTCTACCCCCCGGGCAAACACCACCATGACGCCGGCAAAACTAGAGGCCTGTCTTGACTGGTTGATGTTCGCCTCTGCCCCGGAAAATGTTGAATTAGTCGTGAATGAAATCGGCAATTCCGTTCCCACCATCAAGGGTACTAAACCTACGGCGGCGAATGCGGCTATTGCCAAGATATTGGAGACGGAACTGAAACTGATCGATACCGGCCTTCTTTCCATGGGTTCGGAATTCGTCGATGTTTATTACCGGGAATACCAGACTTATCTGCAGGGCAACCAGACCCTGCAGCAGGCGGGCGCCAAGATCGTACCGGTACTAAACCGGATGGCGGATGACATAATCGCCAAATCAGGGGTCGATATTACCCCTTATTTAAAGAAAAAATAGTTTATATAGTCGGATGTTAATACCGATCCGGCCTGTAATCCGGATCGGTTTATGATGGAGCAACGACATGAGGCAAGGCAGAAACAGCAACTACCAGATCATTGCGGCGGTATTATTTATACTGCCGACGGCTATTTTTGTACTGGGATTCAGTTATTATCCGGCATTTCGCGCCATTATCGGTTCTTTTACCAGATGGGACGGGTTTAATGAACCTTCCTTTGTAGGACTGAGCAATTATAAAGCCCTGTTTACGGATAGAATATTTCACATATCGATCAGAAATGTTTCTGGCTGGAGCATCGGCAGCCTGCTCGTCTCCTTGATTGTACCGTTCATCGGCGCCGAGTTGATTTTTCATCTGCGCAGTAACCGGGCGCAGTATCTATATCGTGTCCTGTTTATCATTCCCCTGGTCGTTCCGGCAACGGTTACCATTCTCATTTGGACCTTCATCTACGAGCCTTCCATCGGCCTCCTGAATTCCCTGCTCACCGATGTATTCAGAATCAACCGGGAAATAATTCCCAACTGGCTTGGGGATTCGCGGTTTGTAATACCATCTCTCATATTTATAGGGTTCCCCTGGCTTGCGGGGCTCAACCTCCTTGTCTATTATTCGGGCCTTCAGGATATATCCGGAGATGTGATTGAATACGCCCAGCTTGACGGGTGCACCGGAGTATCCCGGGTCCTGAAAATTGATATTCCCCTTATTATGGGACAGATCCGGCTGCTTTTGATTTTGGGAATAATCGGCACCCTGCAAAACGTTACCACTCCGCTGCTTATGACAAACGGCGGACCGGGCTACGATTCCTATGTCCCCGGCCTTTATATGTACTTTAAGGCTTTCCGTCTGAGTGATTTTGGTTCTGCCTATACCATTGCTACCGTTATGTTTATTATGATATTCACCTTGACACTGATTTCACGGCGTATCAACCTGGGCGGAGGAAAGTAGATCTATGCGGATAAAACGGTATCTTTCCTCCATTGTGATCAATATCATCCTTCTTTTTTTGCTTTTCCTGACTCTTTACCCTCTCTATTTTTCGGTGATCACTTCTTTTAAGGATAATGAACAATTTTTCAAGCACTTCTGGTCTCTGCCAAATCCATGGATCGGTATAAATTATATTGACGCAATAAGGATCATTTTACCCTATCTTGGCAATAGTATCATCATTAGTGTTTTTAGTATTTCTATTATACTCCTCAGCGCTTCTATGTCGGCCTATGCCTTTGCCCGGCTCCGCTTTCCCGGCAGGGAAATTGTTTTTATGGCTCTGCTGGCGCTCCTCATGATCCCTTCCCTGCTTACCCTTATTCCGCAGTTTGTTATCCTGCGGGACCTGAGGCTCCTCGTACCCGCGGGGATCAGGCCTTATATCGGCATTATGCTGGGGTATATTGCGGGCCAGCAGGCCTTTTCCGTGTTTATAATCCGGGCTTTTTTTGAGTCCCAGCCGGAGGAACTATTTGAAGCTGCACGAATAGACGGCTGTAATGAATTCCGTGCCTACTTCAGGATAGCCCTGCCCCTGATAAAGCCGGTACTTGCCACGGTAGCGATAGTAACCCTTCTGGGGATATGGAACGATTACCTCTGGCCCCTCGTCGTGACCACGGATCCCCGGTATTTCACCATAGCCTTGGGGCTCTTGCAGTTCAGGGCAACTTTTAACGTCCTGATCCTCTATGGGCCCATGTTCGCCGGTTATGTGGTAGCTTCACTGCCGCTGGTGGTATTGTATATACTGCTAATGCGGTCCTTCATTGAAGGCTTAACCGCCGGTGCTATTAAAATGTAAGGAATGATGATAGACTCGTGAAAGAATCAATGGACTTTCTCTCAGGTCCAATGATTCCCAAAACAAAAATCCAAGGAGACGTTATGCAGAGTGACAGGAAACTAAAATGGCCCTTTTCCGGCTATCAAAAACTAAGGGACTGGCAGGAATTTTCCGCCGGTGGATTCGGCCAAGGGGTATGCGGCTGTGTGTATGAGGGCCTCTCCCTCCGTTCCGCCTTTCCCCTGGGCGGCATAGGGACCGGGTATCTGGGGATGCTGCCCGACGGCAGGATAGGGGAAGTTTCGATCTACAATGAGTTTGTACCGCCCCTGAACTGGAACAGGGACTGGCTTGCCATCCGGGACGGCAATGTCCGGGAGTCCCTGTCCGCGGCAGACCGCCATGTGTGGGGGCATTATCCGGTGTACGACGTTAACGCCGTCTTTGGCAAAATTGCCGTTGAAGCCGGTATCCGGGCCTTTAGCCCCTTTGTGCCCGGAGACGCCAAGGCAAGCGCTACCCCCGCCGCGGCCTTTGAGATCAGAATTCTGAATACCGCCGGGGTGAAAAAGGAATTTGAACTTACCCTGCGGTTCCCTCCGGCGGTACGGAAGCTCTGTTCCTGCGCCATAGCCCTGAGCCTCCCCGGGACCATTGCCCCGGATAATGCCGGCGCTTCCTGTACCGTTACCGCGGGGCCGGGAGAAACGGTTTCCCTCCGGGGGGTGTTCTCCTGGTACGCCCCCCACTGGCGGGACAGCGGCAACGAAGCCCACGTTAATTTTTACGCCGCCCTTTTTAAGTCCGCCGCCGAAACAGCCCGGTTGGTATTGGAAAAATTCGACACCCTGCTGAACCGCTCTACTGCATGGCAAGAGGTTATTTATGCCGGCGACTATCCGGCCTGGCTCAAGGATGCGCTGGTTCAAAATATGTACAGCATCGCCAAGAATACCGTTTGGATCGCCAAAACCAGGAAGGATGAATGGTGGAGCGGGGACTACGGGTGGTTCTCACATAACGAGAGCCACCGGGGCTGTCCCATTACGGAAACCATGGTATGCCGTATGCACGGACATTTTCCCTTCCTGTTCTTTTTCCCCGAACTGGAAGAAACCGCCCTCAGGGCCTTCCGCCATTTCCAGGCCGAGGACGGGGAAATCTGTTTTTCCTTCGGCCTTGAAACCTCCATGCGGGATGTACGGTATCACTGCCAACACCCTCTGGATGCCGGATACTATGTCCAGCAGATCCTCCGCTTGTACCAGCGCACGGGGGATAAGAAAAAATTGCAGGAATACTACGAATCCCTCAAACGGGCTGTCCGGTATCATTATACCCTGGACGATGACGGTGACGGCCTGGTTAACGATCAGCCCCACGTGCTGCCCGGTGAAATATGGCCGGCCAATCAGTTTTACGATATATGGCCCTGGTGGGGTACCTCGGTATACGTGGCGGGCGTTTGGCTTGCCACCCTCAAGGCCGCTGCCGCGGCGGCAAAAGCGGCGGGGGATGGGGATTTCGCCGCCGAATGTGACGGCGCCTTTGCGAAGGGCATAAAGGCCTTTGACGAAAAGTTGTGGCGGGGCGATTACTACCGGCTGTGGACAAACCCGGAGGAAAAGGAGAACTGTGAGGTAAGCCTGGGGAACCAGCTTATGGCGGAATGGTGCGCCGCAATTACCGGTACCGGTCCTGTGGCAGATGAAAAGAAAACTACGCTGGCCTTGGATGCGGTCCTGAAACTCAATGCAGGGGCCACCGCCTTCGGCATGGTCAACGGCGTTACCCCTGAGGGGAAGCGTTTCTATTCCGTTCAGTTTGAGCGGAATAGGAATAGAGATGGCAGCGCCCTGGACAATGTTCAATTGGATGAAGCCAACGATCATTCCGCCCAGATATTTATCGGGGAGAGTTTTGCCGCCGTGATGACCTTCCTCTACAAGGGACGCCGGGAGCAGGGGCTTGAGATTGGCCGGCGGCTTTATGAAATGATCGCCCTCCATACCTGTACTCCCTGGGATCAGTACTGCCTTTACGATTCCTACAGCGGGCAGCCGGTATGGGGCCACGATTATTACTCCAATATGATCCAGTGGCTGCTGCCGGTGGCGCTGGAAGGGAAAAGCCTGGAACAGTACTTTGGGGATAAGAACAATCTGGTAGACCGGATTATAGCTGCGGGTAAAAAATAGCTATAGTGTCATTGCTAAGGACCCGTGCAAAAAACAACATGACCCGTTGGTCATGTTGTTTCCTAAGTGCATCGAATCGGAGTTTTGCAGTAATAAAAATAAAATACATGGTATTTTATGCTTGCACGGGTCCTAAGCCTGTGATATCATGCTTCTAAGGGGGAAGGGCAATGTCTAAAAAATACGCGTGGGCGTGGAAGGTAAAACCCGAATGTGTGGAAGAGTATGTAAGAATGCACCTTAATCCGTGGCCGGAGATCATGAAGGCTCATACGGCGGCGGGAATCAAAAATTATTCCATCTTTCAGAACGGCAATCAGTTTTTCTATGAATTTGAATGCGACGGCGACCCTGCCGAAG
>JAITJW010000146.1 GCA_031278715.1 Treponema sp.
GTTTCCCCCACCATTTTCCTGATTTCAACGATCTGTGCGCTCTTTTTGGCCATATGCCCTCCCGCTGGAGAGCATATCACCCAAAACAGGAATTGGGAATTTCTATGCGTTTATCCTGGTTTATCCTGATAAACCGTTCAATTTTGGGCAACTTTCATGGCAATATCGGCCCATTTCCTGAGCCGCTCCGGCTCGTTGTGTACGGTACTGATGTCCTTCAGGATAAATTCCAGAGGGCAGTTATTGCGCCGGCATATCTCCTTTGTCTCCGTAAGGTCATTTTGGATCAAATCCCCGTCAAACGAAGCCACCGCTACGTAGGCGGGGCTGGGCTTGTTGGAAAATACAAAATCACCGTGGATATTCCGGGCGCCGATCTCCTTGTTTACCCAGGGGCTCATGGACACTTTCCGCAGATGGGGTATCAGCCTGACAACATCCATCCTGTCGTGAAGGGGATCGCAGCAGCCGTAATAGATGAGGCCGAAACGTTCAAAAACCGGAATAACGTAGTCGATTTCAAATTCCTTGTACATGGCGGGCGATACCGTACCCAGCATCTGCGCCAGACCGCAGGTCCAGATGTCCTGGATCCGCGGATGCTCAGGATTGTAACCGGAGACCGGGAGTTCATCGGTAAATGCGCCGGAACAGTGTATCGAAGACTGGGGCCCGCAGAGGAGGTTCTGTTCCACCATCTGATCAAGCATGGTCTGATAGCCGCAGGCCATTCTTTTAACCAGGGCGTGCATCATATCAGGGTTATCGATCATGGCGAACAGGGCCGGTTCAACCCCCATCCACATGGCTATGTTGTCCCAAATGGAGATATAGGGGCTGTGCCCTTCCACCCGGACGGGCATAATGCCGTCAAAAAGGTATTCTGCAAGTTCAAGACGGCGTTTAGTCTCCGCGGCATTATGGGATACCTGGGGAATTTTTATCTTTTCGTACACATCATCTGTGGAATTGAACTGGTTTTCGTATTTGTGGCTGACCACGTCATTTTCCGCCGCGGTAGCTACGGTCTCTTCCTCAATGCTCATGCCGAACATCGTGTTTTTTATGGCCTTGCCCACCCCGATAAAAGGCTCCACCACCATGTCCACGGGGAAGTATTCCCAGCGGTACAGAATAGTACGGAAATGCCACTCGTATCCCCTACATTCCTTGTCTTCGCAGCGCAGGGTAAGCTTATCTTCCACATTCATCTCGTGCCAGCACACCTGATCGATAAGGACCATAGGACGCTCAGGCTTGAGGCTGTTCAGCGCCCGCCAGAGGCGCTTTTTTTCTTCCTGAACCGGAAGGGCGGCAATTTCAGCAGCTTTTGAGGCCAGTTCCCGAAGTATGGCCCTGTCTTTTTTCAAATTTTCCATCATTGTCTCCTTATCCTGCCTCTTTTTTACGGCCCATGTTAGCGGTAGCCAATCTCGTTACAGAGGTCAAGGTAACGCTTTATCCCTTCGGGGTTGACGTTCCAGGGAATGTGGTTCCCGCAGGAAAGGAAGTAACCCCGGCTCATCCGGGCGGTCTCAACCATGGATTCCACCATAGCCCGTATTTCCGCCGGATCGTTTCGGTTAAGGACACGACAGTCCCCTTCGCCCGCAAGGTAACAGTCTTTGTGTTTCCGGGCGATGGTCTTAAAATCGGTGTAAGGTTCAGTATCAATGCCCCTGGCGCCGCAGGCAATAACATCGTCGGCATAGGCGTCCATGCGTCCGTCTGACATAAAGATAACCTCTACCCCGCCATCGTGGAGGATGGAAAAGAATTCCTCATAGCGGGGGAAAATGTACTTGTGCATCCACTGGGGCGAACAGACCGGCCCCCGTGTTATAACAATGTCGTCGTGGCAGGTAATGAAATTGATAGGCAGCCGGCCAATGGCCCGGAACACCCGCCGGTTTATTTCGGCAAACTCGTCCATGACCCGCTCGAACCGCTCGTCAAGGCTACATTCCAGAAACAGTTCCCAGCCAAAGGTTAAGAGGGGCCACATAAACATAGTGTTGTAAAACCAGGTTCCCGCAGTTGATTTGGGCGGCGCTTTATCGCCCCATTCAGCCGGATAATCCTTCCTGAGCCGCCGGTAGATCGCCTCCTCGCTGGAGAAATCCCAGTTCATTACCACATGCTTCCATTCGGTAAAATCGGCGTGTTCCAGGGGGCTAAACGTGAACACATCTTCCGGGGTCTTGAAGAACTGCTCCCCGTGAAGAAAGGTAGTGGTCTCTGAATCTCCCCAGCGTACCGTGTGGTTCACCGGATCGCTTGAAGGCCCGTCGCCGCCCAAAGTTGGCCGGGGCTTGGGATCGTCCGTTTCGGGTATGCCCAGGGGCATACAGGGGTACAGTTCCCACATCTTCTCCCGGCACAGCTTAGGGTGTTCGTAGTAGTCTATCCCCGTCAGGTAGGTTTCAGCGTCCGGGTTTGACCAGTGTTCGCTGTGCAGGAGCTTAGCCCCGCCCTGTCCCATCAAAGCGTTGTACCGTTCTTCCTCGTAGTTGATAGTTCTGAGGTCCATGCCGCCTGCTCCTCTTAAAAAAAACATTACTACTGGCCGCTTTTTCCAAAGCCATTCCCAAAACTAACCGAGTTTTGGGAATGGCCGCTTATTTTACAACATTAACCGGCATTGGAGAATAATCCACCGGGGCGGCGTCCTTGTCCCTGAAGGCAATGAGCGTCTGTTTGAAATCTTCGGTGGTCTTAGGGTAACCAAGTCCCACATTGTTATGGAATACACGCTGATGCCGATGGTATTTTTTATCAGCCTGGGGAAGTAAAAGGACCTTACGAACTGTTTGAACCAGCGTAAGTTCCCATTCCCCCGGTAGTATGTGGTATACTACAGAGGCTTTCCCAAAACTAACCGAGTTTTGGGAAAGCCTCTACATCCATGACGTATAGTCCTTGCCGGGGTACCCCGGAGAACAACAGGAGGGCCATCCTTTGAACCCATCTGATCCGAACAATTCAGGGGAAACCCGCGTTTCCTGGCATCCGGCCTTCCTTGAGGCCATCCAGCTTGAACTGCAAGCGTATTGGCGCCAGCTTGAGTTCAAAGCCGAGTACCAGCTGACTTCTGAACCCCTGCGCATCGATCTGCTTATCATCAAGAACCCCAAAAACCTGCTCATAACGAAGAACATCGCCGTCATCTTCCGTGGGACCAACATCATCGAGTACAAGAGCCCGGACGATTATATATCGACGGGAGGCGGGGATATACACTGTGAAAGGGGACCTGATACCCATACAGATAATCGTGAGTCGGCGGCTGCCGGTAGAAGAGAACAGGTGGCTTAAGGATTTAGACCACGGATTAACGG
>JAITJW010000212.1 GCA_031278715.1 Treponema sp.
ACATTTGGAATTCCCCGCCGTAAGCGTATCGAAGATAGCGGAGGCGGACTCTACAAGCGTTTCCCGCAGGCTTTTCCCCGCCCCTGGGTGTGTAAGATTCATTTAAGGGTCAAGTTTAGCGCAAGCGGTCGGGGTATGTTGTTCTCTAATGGTGGTTGCACTCGGCACGAATAAAAATGGATAAAGAAGGGATGTGGGGAAGGGCCGCCGGGGAAAGTCTGGAGAAGGCGTATAAAATGAACGGGAGAATAACACGGGGATTAAGCGGAAGTGATGCCAAAGAATTGATTGGAGGGCCGGGGTCCGTCTGAACAGGAACTGTTGGGGCTGCGGAGCAAGATTTCTTCCGGATGGGATGCAAAGTACCCCCGCCATGTTCGCTCGATACCCTGGAGGTTTTCTTCCCGGTTAAGCAGGTTCTTTACGTGGGTTCCCCATGTCAGGTTGTCGCAGAAGTAGTTGAAAAAGCGCCGGGCCCGGCTGATATGGAACTCCGGGGGCTGGTAGCCGGCCAGGAGTTCCAGAAACCGGAGGGCCGTTTCTTCCAGGTTGATCGGGCCAAAGCCGCCCCCTGTCTGCCCCGCTGCCTGTAGCGCTTCTGTTTGTCGTGCTTCTATTTGTCGTGCTTCCGCGAAGATCCAGGGCTGCCGGACCGCGGCCCGGCCCACCATGACCCGGCCCTTATCCGCCCGGCGGAGGAGGCTTGCCGCGCTGTCTATGTCCCCGTTTCCTGCCACGGGGATTTGCAGTTCCCGCCGCAGGGCTTCCACGTATTCCCAGCGGGCGCGGCGTTTGAATTTTTCCCCGGCAAGGCGCGGGTGCAGGGTGATAAGCTGGACCCCTTCGGCCTCCAGACCCCGGCAGAAGCGGACCAGGTACTCAAAGAGCGCCCCATCCACCGGGCCGGGCTCTCCGGACCTGCGGTTGGGTTCGCCAAACCCGGGGGTTGGTGAACCCAACCGTAGTTTGACGCTGAGCCGCCGCCCTACCACCTTCCGTACCCTGCTCACCATAGCCAGGGCCCTGTCCATATCCGACATCCAGGCAATTCCCGCGCCGGTGCGGCGGATTGCCGGGGCGGCGCAGCCCATGTTAAGGTCGATGCCCAGGCAGTCCCTCCGGTCCAGCAGGGCCGCCGCCCCCTCAAGCTGGGCCGGATTGGGACCGGTAAGCTGGTATACCAGCCGCCGGGGGCAGGGTCCGGCGTCCAGGTACCACGCTTCAAAGGGGCCGCCGCCCAGAAGGGCCCCGGCGCTCATCATTTCCGTAACATACTCAGGTCCGTCCCCGGAATTGTCCATAAATGCTTCGATAAGTTCCCGCAGGGCGCGATGGCTAATTTCTGCCATAGGCGCTAGCATGAAGGGGGTAAACATAGTAGAATTAAGAGGTATTCGGGATAAAAATGAAAGAAGGGGGGGCTGTCCGGTCAATCTGGACTTGATTAGGGCTGCTCACTTGACGAGTAACGTTCTTTCCCATACAGTATAGTTCAGAAGAGGAGCGTACCGCATGACAGCAAAGGATAATATGCCTAACCTCAACGAGAAGCCGCCGGAGGGGATTAAACCGGATGGCAGCACGTATCGGGTGTTGGTGGTCGATGATTCCATGTTTATTGCGAAGCAGCTTGGTCAAATTTTTACCTCCGAAGGTTTTGAAGTTGCCGCGACAGCTGGTGATGGGGCTCAGGGGGTGGAGAAATATAAGGAATTACATCCAAATATTGATCTGGTAACCATGGATATTACCATGCCGGTAATGGATGGGGTTTCCGCCCTGGAGAAAATCCTGGAATTTGACAAAAATGCCTGCGTTATCATGGTCAGCGCCTTGGGAAAGGAAGATGTAGTCAAAAAGTCCCTTCTTATGGGGGCGAAAAGCTACATTGTTAAACCCCTGGACCGGAAAAAGGTGCTTGAGCGGGTTGTTTCAGTTCTTAAACGATAGGTAAAACCGTTCCAAAATTTTGAATTTTGGAACGGTTCTGCCTGAATCCCCCAGAAATCTGCACGTTAGTTTGTTATATCTCTATAATTTATAATGACGGTATATATTTTCTACATGTCTGCATTGAAGGGTGTTTCAAAAATTGACATAGTGAATCGGAGAGGGATCAAAAAAGCCCTCATAAACTGGAGGAATCCATGCGTTTGATGATTTTTAAGACGTATCAGGAACTGAGTGTGGCGGGGGCAACGTATATTGCAGAGCGAATAACGCGGTTCCGGGAAGACCGGCCATTTGTGCTGGGGCTTCCCACAGGTTCAACGCCCTTGGGCATCTACCGGGAGCTTATCCGCAGGTACCGGGAGGGGAAAATTTCGTTTAGTGGTGTGGTTAGTTTCAACATGGATGAATACCTGGGGCTTCCTGTGGGGCATCCCCAGAGTTATCACACGTTTATGTGGGAAAATTTCTTTAGCCATATTGATATCCGGGCCTCGAATGTCCATATTCTAAACGGCGAGACCCGCGACCCGGAGGGGGAATGTAGGGCCTACGAGGAGGCTATTAAGGCGGCGGGGGGCATTGACCTGTTCCTGGGTGGCCTGGGAGAAGACGGGCATATTGCCTTTAACGAACCCTTTTCGTCCTTTAGTTCCCGGACCAGGGTAACAATCCTGACTGACAACACCCGCGCCGTCAACGCCCGTTTTTTTGACGGGGACATAAAGCAGGTTCCCAGGGCGGCTCTTACCGTGGGGGTGGGGACCGTCATGGATGCCAGGGAAATCCTTATCGCCGCATCGGGCCGCAACAAGGCCCGGGCCCTGCGCGACGCGGTGGAGGGGGGTATCAGCCACCGCTGTCCCCTCTCCTGCCTCCAAAATCACCCCAGGGCGATGATCCTCTGCGACGATGCCGCGACTGCGGAACTGGAGGTCGGGACTGTGGAGTACTTCAAAAGCCTGGAACAGGGACAGACGGACGGAGAAAGCCGGCCATGAGGCCCCGGCTCCCGTCCCTGTTTTTGGTTTTTTTTTCTCTTTCACGGGCCGGCGTGCCGGCCCAGGAGGAGAGCGCGGAGACGGCAAATCTGGTGGCCTTCCAGGACCCCGCCCGCATCTGGGGTTCCGGGCCGGAGGGGATCATTGAGGAGGCCTACCGGCTCTGCTTCAAGACCCGGATTCTGGACGGGAAGGTGATCACCATAAGGATGCCCTTTGCCCAGAACAACGAGCGGGATAAACTGGTGGACCAGGGCTGGGAGTTCCTGGGCGGCGGAAAGGGGGACCCCGCTTTTCTCTGGCCGATCATCGAGGGCATTATTGATTCTTCGGATTTTAAGACCTATGTGCGCACCCTGGGGGATGGCCGGGAGCAGGTGATCATCTTTGATATTCCCGGTCAAAGCTGGACCAGTTCACGGGACCTGTTTGACATTGCCCGCATGAAGGCCGGGGCTTACCGGGGTCTTCCCCACCGGCCCTACGTGCTGGTAAGCGGACGGGGGATCGAAGACGCCGATGTGTACAACTACCTGTACTGTGTGGGCCTTGTGGGAATGGACTGTTCGGGCTTTGTCTGGCATGTTCTTTCCTACGTGGCCAGGGCCGGGGGCCTGGATTTGGGGCAAAGCCTGAGCCGGACCCTGGGGGTCCGGGGCGGGATTGACCCGTCCCGTTATGTGGGGACCGCGTTTTATAACTCAAACAGTTCCCAGATTATCGCCGTGGAAGATACCATCTCCCGGCTTTGCCCCGGCGATATTCTCCTGTTCCGGGGTTACGATGGGGAAATGTCCCATTCCGCCGTTGTCCAGGCCGTGGATCTGCAGTCCGGTTTTATCCGCTACCTGCAGTGTACCGACGAGGCCCCCCTGCCCGAGCGGGGGGTCCACGAGTCCTATATTTACTTTGACCCCGGCAAAACGGATATTTCCCTGAGCGACCCTTCTCTTAACTGGACCCAGAAACGCTATGCCCCGTTTCCCGGGGAAACGGGTTCACCCTTCTCCGACGACGGGGAACGTTACCGGGCCTACGCGGAACTGGGGGGCGGCAGGGTAGTCCGCCTGCGGCCCCTGGTTCCGGTCATGGAAAAACTGAACAAAGAACGCTGATTGGAACGCCGGTGGGCGCGGCGGAACCAGCAGTTTGTTGCGCTTCGCGCTTAAAATCTCAAGACCCTACAAACTGCCAAGCGGCATCGCCAAGCAAACCAGAGCTTCGCCAAGCAACCCAATAATCAGAGGCTTTCCCAAAACTTCAGTTTTTGGGAAAGCAACCTTAGATTTAGAGGAAAAAGCGGACTTTTGGCCGCTTTTTCCAAAGCCATTCCCAAAACTAACCGAGTTTTGGGAATGGC
>JAITJW010000060.1 GCA_031278715.1 Treponema sp.
TGACAATGCGGAAAGGCCGGGTGTGCTTCAACTTGTTCTGCACTTCCCCCAGGGACATTACTTCGGCCCGCAGGCCGTAATCCAGTTTATAATCATTCCACATTTCCTGCAAATTGGGGGGACAGATAATCAAGGTTTGGTAGCCGAAATCGTCTTCAAACATTTTCGCCAGGGCCGTGGCGGTTATGGTTTTGCCAAGGCCGACCACATCGCCTATCATTACCCCGCCCCGTTTGTGGAGATGCCGGGCGGCGACTTGTACGGCGTTCTGCTGGAAGGGCAGGAGGATTTTACGGAACGGTTTGGGCGTCGAAAATTCTGCAAGACCTGCCCGGGCCTCCTGCGAAAGATGCCAGGCTATCTTCATGTAGACATAGTAGGGCTTAAGGGGGATTTCCCGCGCCCAGCTTTCGTCTATTATTTTTGCCAGCTCACCGCTTATGTCAATGCTGTACTGATCGTCCCAGCGATCCTGAAACCAGGTTTCGAGTTTTTGACCTGAGTCTTTTTCGGTTATGTCAACATTTAATTCACCCTGTTTTGAAAGACCTGAAAACGTAAGGTTGCTGCTGCCCAGGTAGCCGATTATGGGGGAGTTATATTCTTCCCGGTAGGCAAGGTAGAGTTTTGCGTGTAATGGAAAAGCCAAATGGAACTTTACTACTACCTGTCCGGTTTTTAACTGCCGGGATAATTTTCTGAGGGTGATTTCGTCCTTGTTGTTTGGCCGTCCGATGGTCAACTGCCTGCGGAATTCGGCGGCCATTTCTTTTTTCAGTTTGACGGCTTTCTCGTTGGAAATTTCCTTTTTCTTGAAGGCGTAGTAATCTTCAAGGTCTTCCCTGGGGTGTTTCTGCATACCGATAAGTACACGGGCTTTATAGTTTGCCTCGTCGTCAAACCGTTCGTCAGGCTGGCCACCGGGGAGCGCGTCTACGCTTTCGAGCAACAGGTCCCAGCCCCGCAGGTTGAAATAGCCGATGCAAAAATCGGTCCGTTTTGCGCCTTTCAGGGTATTTTTGAGGGCTGTGGCGAGGCTATCACCCGAAATATTGTCATAAATGGCCATTAAGCAGCCTTTTCATGACGGTATCATAGCAGAATTTTCAAAATTTTCAAGCTTTCCCTTGCAACAGGCTGCCAGCAGCGCCGCATCAGCTATGTTTCCGTCCCCCCTTGCCCTGTAACTCGCATAGGTGTATAGAAAGTCTGTGGATTTGGGAACAAAATTGGCTATCCTGGCGGGGGCGGCAAAGTACGACGCGTCCTGCGCCTCCTCCGGCAGCGGGAAGACGCCGTTTTCCGGCCACTCAAAAGGCGCCGGGGACGCTTCCTTTGGGATGAGCTGTCCCGCGGGGGTTTGCCATAGCTGGACTGAGGATGGTCGCTGCGTAAGCCTTCTTAAGGTCCTCTTTTCCAATAGCTGTCGTTTCGACTGTGTCTACTGTGTAAACCGCTCCTCCGCCGATGTTCCCCGCGCTTCCTTTACGGTGGCTGATCTGGTGGAACTTACCTGCCAATTCTACCGGCGGAACTACATCGAGGGGCTGTTCCTCTCGTCGGGGATCTTCGCGGACCCGGATATTGTCATGGGAAAACTCATTGAGACTGCCCGGACCCTCCGCACCCAGGCGGGTTACGGGGCTTACATCCACCTGAAGATCATCCCCGGCGCGAGCGAATCCTCGATCCGCGAGGCGGGGCGCTGGGCGGACCGGCTTAGCGCCAACATAGAGCTTCCCACGGAACAGAGTCTGGGCCTTCTTGCACCGCAGAAGTCCGGCAGGTTGATCTTCGGGGCTATGGAACAGGTTGACAACCTGAGCCGTGAATTTGAGGAGGAGCGCCGGCGTGTTAAGTTTTTACCCCAGGGTAAAAGTACCGCCCCGGTTTTTGCCCCCGCGGGCCAGAGTACCCAGCTTATCGTGGGGGCCAGCGCGGAAGACGACCGCCAGATAATCGCCCTGTCAAGCGCCCTGTACCGGAAGTACTCCCTTAGACGGGTCTACTACTCCGCGTATACCCCTGTGGGGAACGGGGCCCCCGAACCCTGGTTCCCCGCGGAGCCCCCGGCTGTCCCTGAGCCCCTGGTTCCGGGAAGAACGCCGGCCGCTCCTTCCCCTGGCCCCGAGTTGCGCTGGAACGGGCCTCCCCGTGCCGTCCTTATCCGGGAACACCGGCTTTACCAGGCGGACTGGCTTCTCCGCTTTTACCACTTTGACGCCGCGGAGATCCTCGATGAGGCCCGGCCATTTCTCGATCCCTACCTTGATCCAAAAACGGTCTGGGCCCTGGGGCACCCGGATTTTTTCCCCGTGGAGGTAAACCGGGCCGATTATGAGGCCCTGCTCCGGGTCCCCGGCATTGGCGCCAAGACCGCCCGGCGGATCATCGAAACCCGCCGGGCCCGGAGCATCGGTTTTGACGGCCTCCGCCGCCTTGGGGCGGTCATGAAACGGACCCGCTACTTTGTCAGTTGTTCCGGCGCCGTTCTGGATACGGCTTCCGATCCCCGCCGGATCCGCCGTCTTCTTTCAGGCGGCGATGCCCTGCAGCTACCCCTGTTTGAATTTTAGTTCTAAAAAAATATACTACACCTGTCATGGAAGCTGAGCTAATGTACGATGGGACTTTGGAAGGGCTTTTTGCCCTGCTGGATCGTCTCTGGACCGGGCCCCGGCGGGTGGGGTGGCCCTATGGGGACGGAGAGGCCCAGGGGCTTCTCTTTGGCGAGGGGGCCCCGGATCCCCCCGTTCCCCGGTCCGTTCCCGGTTCCGCCGGATCCCTGCCTGAAATTCCGCCGGCCGCTCCGGGCGGTGCTGCGGGGCTTCTGTTCCGCCTTTCCGTGGACGCCTACGACGCGCTGGTCCATGCCTGGATGAGCGGTCTTCCCGTGGAGGGGGCGGCCCTGCGTTACGCGCTCCGGGTGCTTTCCGCGGCAAAGGAAGCCGTGCCATCGGCGCAGCCCTCTGCTGTGCCGTCGGCTGTGCCGGCCTGGTATGACCGCGAGGAGGCCCGCCGCGGCGCTGCAATCGCGGCGGGGGACCGGCTGGACGACGATTGCCGGACCGTACTGGCCGTTTCTTACAAGGTTGCCCATGAAATTGACCGCTTGACGGGCTTTCTCCGTTTCAGTCCCGATAGCCGCGGGCGTTACCTGGCGCGTTGTTCACCGGATTATTTTGTCCTGCCGGCCCTGGCCTCCCACTTTTCCAGTCGTTTTGGGGACACGCCCTGGGTCATCTTCGATGAAAAAAGGGGGCTTGCCCTTGTTGGGGCGGGGAGGGGGGAGGCGCGGCTTATTGCCGCCGTGGATGGGGACCGGGACGGCCGGGAATCCTGCCGCCCCGATGGCCGGGAAGATGGAACCTGGGGGGAACTCTGGCGATTGTACCACCGGGTCGTCGGCATTAAAGGCCGGGAAAATCCCTCGTTGCAGCGCTCCTTCGTACCCCTGCGGTACCGGGATTACATGAACGAATTCACTTTTTCCCCGGCCTGTCCCGCGGAAAGCGCCGGTTCCGGGGAAGCCGGTCTTTTCCTGCCCTCCGATCCTGAGAAATTGTAACTGAAAACAAAATAGATTGGTTTTATGACAAAGGTTGTTATCTTGTCTTTTTTGCCGGCCAGTTTGGGGCTTGGTTATTAAAAAGGAACGCCTGGCTTACAATGTTGTTGATAATAACATAATGCCGGTGGCGGGGGTGGAGTTGCATGCGATTCCTGGTGAAGCTTCTGTGTGTCCTGGTTGTGTACTGTATCGCCGTCCCCCTGGGGGCGGAGGAATCTGTTCTCACCCTTACCCTTGACGATGCGATAGAGCGGACCCTGGAATACAGTATTACGCTTCAACAGAACCGTATCAGTCTGGAGAATAAAGAATACGCTTCCGACCGGCTCTGGGCGGAGATTTTTCCCACTATCAGCACCGGCGCCAGTATTAGCTATGGGAGCACCCTTTTTACGGGCAACGCGGCCTCTCAATCCCTGGAGCAGAACCTCAGTTACAGTACTTCTGTGAACCTCAATCTGACCCTTCAGGCGGGGATCCCCTACCGCATGAAACTCCTTGACCTTGCCTACCGGCAGCAGCTTTTAAGTTACGAGGATGCCCGGCGGCTTCTGGAGATCGCGGCGGCGCAGGATTTTTATGCCCTTATCGCGGAACGGGAAAACCTTGGCCAGCTTGCCGAAACCCTGAGTCTTGCGGAACGGCAGTTGGAACGGCAGCGTATCGGCAGGGACAACGGACTTGTCAGCGAAACAACGCTGCTCCAGAGCCAGCTTGGGGTACAGACCGCGCGGTACGATCTGAGCAGCGCCCAGGCGACCTACTCCAACAACCTTGGGACATTTCTCAGTTCCCTGGGGCTTTCCCCCGAAACACCGGTAAACCTGGTGGGGGAATTCGATGTCCGGCAGTTGGAACTGGATGCGGAAGAGCTTATCCGGGACTACCTTCCCAAACGGCCCGATATACAGCAGCGGCGCCAGGCCATTGAGGAATCGGAATTGAACTACCGGCAAAGCCTCCTGAACGCACGGGCCCCTTCTGTCAGTTTTTCTTTTGGCTGGTCGGGCGGTTCCGGCAATGGGGGTATTACGGTCCCTTTTTCCGACAGTGTCAGGGGAAGTATCTCCCTTAGTATCCCTATTAATTCCTGGATTCCCGGTACTACGGCATCCCAGGCCCTGCGGACCGCGGAGTCCGCCATTGAAAATGCCCGGCTTAGCCTGAAGAGTACCGAAGATCAGGCCGCCGGCCAGATCCGGTCCCTGGCGGCGAATCTGCGGAATTCCTGGGAAAGCCTGGAAATCGCCCGGCTGCGGGTAGAGGTTGCCCAGCGATCCTACGAGCTGACCGAGCGGGGTTTCCTGAACGGCGTCGTAGAATCCCTTACCCTGGAAACAAGCCGCAACAATCTGGCCGCCGCGCGCTACCAGCTTTTGCGGAGTGAGTTCTCGTATCAGAAGCTTGTCCTGGATTTAGCCCAGGCTATTAATGCAGATTGGCGGCAATTTATTTCAAGGAGCGGCTCGTGACCAAAACGGCATCCCGTATTGTTACGGTTGTTATCGTCGGACTGATACTCTTTTTCGCCCTTCTTATCGGTTTGAACCTGTACTGGGGCATGCGGCGCGCCCAGGGCTTCGCCTCTTCCGGTTCCGCGCCCGCCGCGGCACAGCAGGCTACGGGCGGCATGGGCGGACCGGGCGGTATGGGCGGCGGCATGGGACTGCAAGGTGGAGGGGCCCCGCAGGGTGGGGTGGCCGGCGGTCCGGCTTCCGGAACCCCGGCCATTGGGAATCAGACGGCCCGGACTTCCACGGCAGTCAGGATAAGCGAAGTGGTGGCGGGGACCATCGAAAACAGTGTTGTAATTAACGGGGATGTGTTAGCATCGAGTCAGGTGTCTATTTTTCCGGCGACTTCAGGAAAACTAACCCAGCTTCGTTACCGGGTGGGGGACTGGGTCAACCGGGGTCAGGCTATTGCCGCAGTGGATCCTTCCCGGCCCGGCGAGGAGTACGCGGAGAGCCCGGTACTGTCCACCATCGCCGGGACAGTTCTTTCGGTTCCGGTGAGCCTTGGGGACACGGTCAGTCCCTCTACGGTCCTCTACGTTATCGGGGATCTGTCGAACCTTGTCGTGGAGACTTTCGTACCGGAACGGTATTCCAATGTGGCCCGGCGGGGGCTTGGGGGCCTGGTATCCCTGGAAGCCCTGCCGGGTGAAACGTTTCCGGCGACGGTACAGGAGGTAAGTCCCGTACTGGACGCCGCCTCCCGTACCTTGCGGATACGGCTTCGTTTTAACCAGCGGGACAGCCGTATACGGGCGGGTATGTTCGCCACCGTAAGCCTTGTGACCAACGCCCACCAGGATGTCCCGGTGATCCCGCGGGACGCGCTGATCAACACCTACGGTTCCTGGGTCGTCTTTGTGGTTGATGATTCCAATATCGCCCGGAGGCGGGTTATTACCCTGGGTTTGGAAAGTGAAACGGCCGTTGAAGTAGAAAGCGGCCTTGAACTGGGAGACAGGGTGGTGTCGGTGGGACAGAACTTCCTTTCCGACGGCGATCCTGTTAGAATTGTTGATTAAAGGAGACTGCTTTGAACATTGCAGGTTATTCGGTTAAGCGGCCGGTTACGATTGTCATATTGTACGTTCTGGCCCTGGGTATTGCCGGTACGCTGGTTCCTAATCTGGCGGTTGATCTGTTCCCCTCCACATCCATGCCGGTACTTTCGATTTCCACCCGTTTTTCCGGTGCGGGACCTGCGGATGTGGAGAAAAACGTTACCGAGCCCCTTGAGCAGGCCCTTGCCGCCTCCGAGGGGCTTGCCGACATGACCAGCGTCTCCAGATTCGAAATGAGCATGATCAATCTGCAGTACGACTACGGTACCGATATGGACAAGGCGATGAACGATGCCCAGACCCTGGTGAACCGGCTGGCCAATTCCCTGCCCGACGGGGTGGACAGTCCCACGGTGCGCCGCTTCGACATGAGCGCCTCGCCTATCATGCAGCTTGTCGTCAGGGGTAACTACCCCACGGAGCAGCTCCGCCTCCTCGCGGAGGAACAGATCCAGGCCGCTATTGAGCGGGTGGACGGGGTTGCCTCCGCGGAGGTTACCGGCGGTACGACCCAGGTTGTCAATGTGGAGGTTTCCCTTAACCGCCTGGCGGCCTTTAATTTGACCCTTGCCGATGTGTCCAGTGCCCTGCGGGGTCAAAGCGTTGTCTCCTCCGGGGGAAGTCTGCGCCGGGGGACCCGCGAATACCAGATCATGACCCAGGAAGAACTGGTAAGCGTGGACCAGATCAAGCGGCTTGTCGTCAAGACAATCAGTGTAAGTTCCGGCGCGGTCCAGGCGAACCGTTCCCAGCTGGTCCGTTTAGAGGACATTGCCGACGTAAGCCTGGACTACAATGACAATGCCGCGCGGGTGTACGTGAACGGGGAAACCGGCGTTTATATTCAGGTAACTGCCGAAAGCGACAGTAACCAGGTAAAAGTGTCGGATCGTGTGCAGGCGGCCCTGGCGGGTATTAACGAGGAACTGCCCGGCGGTATTACGCTGGAGATCCTCTCCGATAACACTACGATGATCAGATCGACCCTGAACCAGGTGTACACGAACGCCGCCCAGGGGGCCCTCCTGGCGATGGTGATCCTGCTGTTCTTTTTGCGCAGCATCAAGGGAACCATTATCATTGGCCTGGCGGTTCCCATTTCCATTGTTCTTACCCTCATGTTCATGTCGGCCTTTGGTTTTTCGCTCAACATGGTATCGATGATCGGCCTTATCATGGGACTGGGGATGACGGTGGACGCCTCCATCGTCATTCTGGAAAACGTCCACGCCTACCGGGAGCGGGGGGCCAAACCGGATATCGCGGCCATTCTGGGAAGCCGGGAAATGCTGCGGGCCATTATCGCCAGTACCGCCACAACGCTTTGCGTATTTATTCCGATGATTATCTACCGGAACAATTTTGAGATGATGGGGCAGCTCTTTAACGATCTGGTTTTCACCGTGGTTATCTCCCTGATCTGTTCCCTTGTGGTTGCCATTACACTGGTACCAAGCCTGTCCGGCGCGATCCTCAAGCTCAACACCCGTAAGCAAAAGCCCCTCAGGAATCCCCTTCTGCGGACTATTGACAACGGAATGGAGAAATTCTTCCGGGGCATGGAAAACGGTTACCGGGGGGCCCTGGCCTACTGCCTTTCGCACCGCTTCCTTATCGTTAGCCTGGCGCTGTTGCTGCTCGTCTTTTCGCTGCTCCAGTTCACCAGCTTTGGGATGAATATGTACATGCGCAGCCGTACCGACGACAACGTGAGCATCAGCGTATCATTTCCCCAGGGAACCGCCATTGAGGTAACCGAACAGACTCTGTTTGAACTGGAAGAGATTATCAAGGCAAACGTACAGGGTTACAACAGTATTATCCTTAACGCCCGAAGCGCTTCCGGTTCTCTCCAGATAACGCTTCCCGATCCGGAGCAGCAGATCGATACGCCGGCCACGATCATCAGTAAACTCACGCCGCTTGTGACCAACATTCCCGGTGTTCGGGTAAGTTTTAGTGCGGGGCGCGGCATGGGGAGCAGTTCCGGGGTGTCGATAACCGTAAGTTCCCGGAATTATACTTCGGTAGAGGAGACTGCCGGGGAGATACGGGATATTATGGTCCGGTATCTGCCGGATATCGAGAATCCTACGGTCAACATCGATGAGGGGGATCCCCAGCTTACCGTGGAGATAGACCGGGAACGGGCGGCGGCCCTGGGTATATCCCTGTCCTCCATTGCCTCCGAGATACGTACCGCCATGAACGGTTCCACTGTCGCCACGATAAGCGGGGGGGATAAACTTCTGAGCGTGAACGTGATGCTCAGGGATTCCGACCGCCAGGGTCTGCCGAATCTGGACGCCATATTCGTGCTGAACCGGAACGGGGCCCGTATCTCCCTTTCCAATGTGGCGAAGGTCGTGGAAAACCGGGCGCCCTCGTCTATCCGGCGGGAGAACCAGGCCCGTGTAGTCCGCGTTACCGGCGACCTGCCCGAAGGGGCCGCCGCTACGGACGTGCAGCGCCGTCTGGAAGAAACGGTGAAGGAGTACCTGGTAACCAGGGAAGATGTCGATGTTCAGTACCAGGGGGAGGCGCAGGAGATAAACGACTATATGTGGCGTTTCGGCTTCATCATTGCCGTCGCGGTGTTCCTGGTCTTCTGCGTCATGGCAAGTCAGTTTGAATCGTTTGTCGATCCGCTGATCATCTTCTTCACCATACCCATGCTTACGATAGGGGTAATCTGGATATACAAGCTAAGCGGCCAGGCCCTGTCCATGTTCTCTATGGCGGGCGTTGTAGCCCTGGTGGGGGTAGTCGTCAACAACGGTATTATCCTTGTGGACTACACCAACACGCTGCGGGCCCGCGGCATGCTGGTCCGGGAGGCCTGCCTGGAGGCGGGCCGGAGCCGGCTGCGCCCCATTCTTATGACAAGCCTTACCACGATCCTGGGCATGGTCCCCATCGCCTTTTTCCCCGGCATCGGGGCGGAAACTATTCAGCCCATCGGTATGACCTTTGTCGGGGGCCTCACGGTCAGCTCGATTATGACCCTGTTCGTTATTCCGGTGATGTATTCGTTGCTGAACAGCCGTCACGACAGGAAACGGGAGAAGCAGGAACCCGCCCGGCGGCCACAGATGGAAAACGGGGAGGATATGCTTCAGCTTGCAGCGGGAGGAAAGTAGCGACAGTCAGCAGGCTGCCGGCAGGCAAAACCGGAAGGGGATGCCTGCCGGCGGCTGTTTTACGGGATGCGAAGCGAAAAACGGTGCGGCTTACGCGCTGCCCGCACCGTTTAGGGGGTTTTTAACCGTTAAGCCCCAAAATGCCGCTTCAAGAGACCCCGGAAACCGGCGCAGTGGCGGGCTTCGTCCCGGGCCATCTCGTGGACCGTGTCGTGGATGGCATCGTAGCCGCGTTCCTTGGCCCGCTTGGCAATATCGGTCTTTCCTGCGCAGGCGCCGTGTTCGGCTTCCACCCGCAGTTCCAGGTTCTTTTTTGTGCTGTCGGTAACAACCTCACCCAGAAGTTCGGCAAATCTGGCCGCATGCTCCGCTTCCTCAAACGCGTAGCGTTTGTAGGCCTCGGCCACTTCGGGGTAACCTTCCCGTTCGGCCACCCGGCTCATAGCCAGGTACATGCCGACTTCGGAACATTCACCGTTAAAGTGAGCTCTAAGGTCGTCAAGGATGTCCTTCTCCGCATCCTTGGCTACCCCAAGCACATGTTCCGCGGCGAAACCGCCGCCGGCGCTTTGCTCCTTGAACTTGGCCGCCGGCGCCTTGCACTGCGGACAGGCCGCCGGGGGTTCAGCCCCGGTGTGTACATATCCGCAAACCTGGCATACCCATTTTTTCATACCAGTACCCTCCATTCCCCGGGCGATCCTGGCAGACCGCCCGGCAGTAAATATTTCACGGCCTAAACCGTGGTCGTGCCTTTTTCATCTGCCTCCCGGCAGTCTCCGCACAGACCGTAAAACACGGTCTTGCGGTGATCGACGTACAGATCGGGGGGTATAAACCCCTCCGACATCCCTTGAGTCTTATCCATGCTCCCCTCAATATCAACGATCTTTCCGCAGCGGGAACAGATAAAATGGGGGTGGGGTTGTACCCTGCCGTCAAAACGCTCCTCTCCCTGGACCACCCCTACGGAGATCAGGTCCCCATCTTCCCGGAAAGTCCTGATATTCCGGTACACGGTCCCCAGGGACAGCCGCGGAAAGAGCGGTTTGAGCTGTTCATACACCCAGCGGGCGCTGGGATGGGAACTTGTGGAACGGATCAGGTCCAGTATTTCATCCCGTTTTTTGCTGTGTTTTTTCTTCCTGCCGGGTAGGGCTGTACGTGTCATTAATTTAATAATAATTATTATTATTAAAAAAGTCAAGGGATTTTTTCAGTGGGGCGGGCGAATAGCTATGGGCATGTATTAGTATTTTTGTATACAATCAATACGGACAGTTTTTAGAGAGGTAATATGGTATCACTGGGAATTAATATCGGGTCTACAAGTCTAAAAATGGCGTTTGTTGATGATGGAAAGCTGGTTTGGAATGCCTCGGTACCCCACGAGGGGGATTTTGCCACGGCGGTGCGCGATCTTTTGGAGCGGGGGAAGATACCCCAGGGGACGCCGACCCTGGTTACGGGTAACGAGGGTCGTTTTATGTTCGATGCCGCCGGAACCCTGGAACCCCTCTGTGTGGAGGCGGCGCTGCGGACCCTGGGAATCAGGGCCGGCGCGGTGGTGAGTATGGGGGGAGAAGACCTGGTGGTCTATTCCCTGGACGGTTCCGGCAAGATCATCAACAATTTTTCCGGTAACAAGTGTGCCAGCGGTACGGGGGAATTCCTTAAACAGCAGCTTGCCCGTATGGATATGACCCTGGAGGATATCGACAAGGTCCCCGACGATGCCAAAGTTTACCCCCTGTCCACCCGCTGTTCGGTGTTTATGAAAAGCGACTGTACCCACCGGCTGAACAAGCGGGAGGCCACGAAAAACGACATTGTCCTTTCCCTGTCCGATGTTATGGCGGTTAAAGTTATTGACTTTCTTAAGCGGGCCAAGGTAAGTTCCGGCCGGGTGGTCTTGACCGGCGGGATCACGCTGAACCGGCATATCGTCCGCTTTATCCGTGAAAAGGCGCCGCAGATTGAGTTTATCATCCCCGAAAGCGCCCCGGTTTTTGAGGCCCTGGGGGCGGCGGTGCTGGCCCCAGGGAGCGGGAGTCCCCTGCCCGCGGCGGACCGGCTTCTTAAACCCAACGAAATACGATTCGGAACCCTGGGGGCCCTTAAGGAATGGACCGGCAAGGTACGGAGTTTCGAAAAACCCGACGGTAAGGTACGGGCGGACCGGGTCTATATTCTGGGGGTGGACGGCGGTTCTACCACCACCAAGGCATGCCTGGTGGATATGGAGACCGACGAGATCGTTGCCAGCCACTATGGTCGTACCCACGGGGATCCGGTCAAGGCCCTCAAGGAATGTCTTGCGATTATTCGGGACAAGGTGATCGCCGATACGGGGGACCGGCGTGTTGATATACGTCTGGTTTCCACCACCGGGTCCAGCCGGGAGATCCTGGGGGTCTTTTTGGAAACGCCGGGGGTTTACAACGAGATTATAGCCCACTCCGTAGGGACCACCTACTTTGATCCGGAGGTAGAGACGATCTTCGAGATCGGCGGTCAGGATGCCAAATACGTGTTGTTAAAAAACGGGGTGCCCATTGACTACGCCATGAACGAGGCCTGTTCCGCGGGGACCGGTTCGTTCCTGGAAGAGTCCGCGTCCGGGGATCTTTCCATCCATTCCGCCAGGGACATTGGTCCCATTGCCCTGCAGGCAACTGCCCCCTGCAAATTCGGGGAGCATTGCTCGGCCTTTATCAATTCCGATATTCGCAAGGCCGTGCAGCAGGGGGCCAGCCGGGAGAATATTACCGCGGGGATCGCCTGTTCCATCGTGTCCAACTACCTGAACCGCGTGGTGGGGAACCGTACCATAGGCGGTAAGGTTTTCCTCCAGGGCGGGGTCGCCAAGAATCCCGCTATCCCCCTGGCCTTTGCCATGCTGCTGGACAAGGAGATTCTGGTTCCCCCTTCGCCGGAGCTGATGGGCTGCTTTGGGGTCGCCCTGCTGGCAAAGCGTAAGCAGGCCGACGGCCTCCTGGCGGAACGGGCCGTGGACATGGACGAGCTTATCACACGGGAAATCGGTTACGAGCGGATCTTTACCTGCGGTTCCTGTGAAAACCGCTGTCCCATTCAGGTTTTGAATGTGGGGGGGCGGAAGTACATGTTTGGCGGGCGCTGTAACAAGTACACCAACATGCGTAAGCAGGTGCGGGACCTGCCGGTTTTTGATTATGTGGAAAAGCGGCAGAAGATGCTGTTTGAAGAATTCGCCGCGCCCGTGTCTGCATCCGTTCCCGTATCTGCGCCGGTGGACGCCGCTCCTGTGCCGCCTTCCCCGGGGCAGAGTTCCGGAACCAAAAAGCGGAACTTTGTGGTCGGTATTCCAAGGGCCTTTTCAGTCCACACCCTGTACCCCCTGTACTCCTGGTTCTTTCACGAACTGGGGATTAGGACCTTCCTCTCCACCGAGGTGGCCCACGCGGGGGTGGCGCGCTCGGAATCCACGTACTGTTTTCCCGCGGAGATCGCCCACGGCGCGGTGCAGGACTGTCTGGACAAGGGGGCGGATTACGTGCTGCTTCCCCACTTCCGGGACATGCCCAGCTACGAGGAAATGGTACACGCCAACTTCTGCCCTATTACCCAGAGTCTGCCCTACTACATCGAAAAGGCCTTTCCGGACGTAGACAAGGAAACGTGGCTTCCCCTGGTGGTAAGTTTTAAGTTTGGAGATGGCAAGGCCCTGGAACCCTTTACCCAAACCGCCGCCCGCCTGGGTATCGGCCCTGATGAGACTGAGGCCGCGTTTGAAAAGGCCCTGGCCAAACAGCGGGCCTACTTTGACGCGGTCAAACGTATGGGCATAGAGGCCCTGGAGGAGGCCCGCAAGGCGGATCGCCCGGTTATCGCCGTCCTGGGCCGGCCCTACAACGCCTTTACCCAGGAAGCGAACATGGGAATTCCCCGCAAATTTACCACCCGTGGTTATTCCATCGTACCTTTCGATATTTTGCCCTTCCATGACGAGGAAATATTCCCCAATATGTACTGGTACTACGGACAGCAGGACGTAAAGGCGGCCAAACTCCTTAAAAAAGAGGACAACATCTACCTTACCTACGTTACCAATTTCTCCTGCGCCCCCGATTCTTTCATCCTCCACTACATCAAGTGGACTATGGGGCAAAAACCGTTCCTTGTGCTGGAACTGGATTCCCATTCAGCGGATGCCGGGGTGGATACCAGGGTGGAAGCTTTTCTGGACATCATCGACGGTTACCGGAACAAAAAAGGTGCGATTGAGGGTGAACGTTACGATAACGGCTGGCGTTTTGTCTACGATCCTTCCGCAGCGGACAGCGGGGACGAACTGCGGCTTGACAACGGTAAAACGAATGAGAAGCTGCGTATCCGGGGAAACCCGCGGGTAAAGGTGCTGCTCTCCAATATGGGGGCTATTTCCACCGAATACATGGGGGCCGCAGTCAGGCAGCTTGGGATCAACGCGGAGGCCCTGCCGGTAGCTACCGCTAAAACCATTCAACTGGCCCGTTCCCACGCCTCCGGTAAGGAGTGTGTTCCCAGTCATCTGGTTCTGGGTAGCGCCCTGCAGTACTTCTCCAGTGAAAAGTACCGTAAAGATGAGCTGTACCTCCTCTTTGTGCCCATTACTACCGGACCCTGCCGTACCGGGCAGTACTACGTGTACTACGAGAATCTTTTCCGGGATATGCGGCTGGAGAACGTAGTGGTCTTTATCCTTTCTGCGGATAATTCCTACACCGAATTGGGGCCCGGTTTCGCCAGAGAGATGTGGAAGGGTCTGGTACTGTCCGATTACCTCAAAGATATTCAGACCAGCCTTAAAGCCTTGGCACAGGACCCGGTCAAGGCCCTGGCGGATTATGAAAAATCCTGGCGTCATGTCATGGACGCGGTGGAGCATAACCCCAGGGGAATTTGGAAAGCCCTTGAACAGGTTGCCGTGGATGTCAGGAAGATCCCCCTTAAGCGCCGTCTGGCCGATTGTCCCAAGGTGCTGGTTGTGGGGGAAATTTACGTGCGCCGGGACGATTTTGCGGTAGGGGAGCTGACGGACCTGATGAGTGAGCGGGGAATTGTCGTAAAGGTGGCGGGGATTTCCGAGTGGATACACTATCTGGACTTTGTCCGGGACTATGCCCTGAGGAAACTTATCAAGCTGCAAAAGCCGGGCCGCCGCGTGTTTTCCAAGCCCTGGCGGGACCTTAAAAAACTTGGCCTTGAGCAGTGGTGGAAACATTCGGTAGAAAAAAAGGTTATCTCTATCCTTATGCCCACGGGCCTGATCCCGGAGACCCCCCACGATATGCGGGAGATTATGAACTACACCCAGGAACACTTTGTCAACCTGGAACTGAACTCGGAGATCGCCGTGTCCTCCGGTTCCGCCGCCGCCGCCATGGCCCACGGTTATTCGGGGATCGTGAATATCAGTCCCTTCGCCTGTCTTATCGGCCGGGTCATTGAGGGACTCTTTACCCCCTGGGCACGGGAACGGAACTATCCTACCCTTTCGGTAGAGGTGGACGGGAATCTACTGCCCCCCAACATCGTAAACAAGCTTAACATCTTTATGGTGAACGTGCTGAGGTTCAGGGGGTCCGGTGATCTTTCCGCCCTGGTAGACAAGGCGGGGAGCCGCACACGGCGCTTTAGCCCCACCGGGATGGTCCCGGCGGAGGAAAAAAACGCCGTTGGGGAATGATTACGAACTATGATGGGCCAAGCCCACAACAAAACAGGTTGTGGGCTTGGCCCCGGTACAAGGTGAAAAAAATGCAGCGCTTAAACCATAGCATCGAGAATCTGCTGGAATCTTATAATTCCTACGGCTTAGTGAACCATTCGGGGAGGGTTAATCTTCCCAGCCGGGAAAGTATTGAGGATATCCTTAAGGGCCTGGATGAGCTTATTTTTCCCGGTTTTCGGGAAGACCAGGTCCTGAACCATGACAACCTGAACCTTATTACGGGGGAAAAGGTGAACCACCTGGCCCGGGAACTGATCCGGGAGGTGGAAAAGAGCCTTGCCTTTGCGGTAAGAACCGGCGGCCTGGACGGGGTGGACTCCGGGGTCCCCAATCATGCCCCCTGCGGCAGTGAGGGCTGCCACGCGGCAGCGGAACTTATTGTGGAATCCTTTTTTGAGGAACTCCCCCGGATCCGGGAGGCCCTGAACCTGGATATGAAGGCCGCGTTCCGGGAGGACCCCGCGGCCAAGAGTTTTGAGGAGGTGATCCTCTCCTATCCGGGTTTTCAGGCCATCACCGTCCACCGGCTGGCCCACTTTTTCTGGCAGGCTGCCGTACCGCTGATCCCCCGGATGATGAGTGAGCTTGTCCACGGCCGGACGGGCATAGATATTCACCCCGGAGCCGGCATTGGAGAATCGTTTTTTATTGATCACGGTACCGGTGTGGTCATTGGGGAAACCACGATTATCGGCAAAAACGTGAAGCTCTATCAGGGCGTTACCCTGGGGGCCCTTTCGGTGAAAAAAGAGGAGGGGAACTGCAAGCGGCACCCCACTATCGAGGACGATGTTACCATCTACTCAAACGCCACCATCCTGGGCGGGGATACGGTGATTGGCCGGGGAAGTACCATTGGCGGCAACGTGTGGCTTATCTCCTCCGTACCGGCGGATACCATGGTCTACACCCGTACCGGGGAGCAGGTGGTAAAAACCAGGGGAACTTGACATGCCAGAAACCGTCAGGGGCCATAATGCCCTTAATTTGGAAACCAGCAGCATGGATCACACGGATGAGCAGAAAAAGTCCGCCTTTGTCGCGGTGGTTGGGCGGCCTTCGGTGGGAAAATCTACCCTGGTGAACCGGATATGCGGGCAGAAAGTAGCCATTGTCAGTCCCATACCGCAAACGACCCGTAACGCCATCCGGGGAATTTACAACTGTGAACAGGGGCAGCTGGTCTTTGTGGACACCCCGGGCCGGCACCGTTCCGAAAAGAAGTTCAATAAAAAACTCTTTTCCGTTTCCGTCCGGTCTATGGAGGAAGCGGATCTGATCCTCTATGTTCTGGATGCGTCCCGGCCTCCCGGTCAGGAAGAGGAAGATATTGCCGCAGATTTGATCCCCTTTGCCGGAAAAACCGTTGCCGCCATCAACAAGATCGATCTTGGGGGGCTGGACATTGGGAGGATAAAGCTTTTTTTACGTGAACACCTGCCCTTGCAGCCCGGCGGGACCGGGGAAACCACTGTAACGGCCGGTGGCGGGACCGGGGAAACCGCTGTAACGGCCGGTGGCGGGACCGGGGCGCTTCAACGCTGTGTGGAAATTTCCGCCCTGGAGAAAAGGGGTCTGGATGCACTTGTGGCCCTGTTGTTTAGCCTTGCCCCCCCTGGGGAGCCTTTTTACCCGGCGGATTTCTACACCGATCAGGATGTTTCATTCAGAATTGCGGAGATTATCCGGGAAAAGGCCATTGCCGGGCTGCGGGATGAACTTCCCCATTCGATTTACGTTGACGTGGCGGACATGGAATTCCGGGAGCCCGACCCCGAAGGTTCTGCCGGCAACAGACGGCTGTGGGTACGGGCCTTTATCGTTACCGAACGGGAATCGCAGAAAGGTATGGTGGTGGGGAAGGGGGGAAGCAGGATCAAGGTTATCCGCATGTCCGCCCAGAAGGACCTGAACGCGATCTTTGACTGGAAAATCGATCTTGACCTGCGGGTAAAAACCGCCAAGGACTGGCGGCACAACGACGCGCTCCTGAAACGGCTTATTGACCGCTAAGCTTGTTGCGCTTCGCTCATACCGCCCCTGTTCTATCGCCGCAGTGGCTTCATCTAATTCAGGCTACTAGCAGCCCGCCAGGAATTCCTGTATCCGCCCCAACAGTTCGTCAAAGCCGTCCACACAGAGGATATGAGGGTAGTCCCGGCGGATCCCCTCCGGGGCGCGGAACAGGCAGCCCCTGTCCGCCTGGTCGATCATTTTTAGATCGTTAAACGAATCCCCCGCGGCAAAGACTGTAAGGTTCATGGATTTGAAGGCGGCCACCGCGTGTTTTTTCCCGTCCGGCTGACGCAGCCGGTAGCCCGTTACGGCGCCGTCTTCCGATGTGATAAGGGTGTTGCAGAAAAGGGTAGGGTAGTTCAGTTTTACCATGAGGGGTTTGGCGAACTGCTCAAACGTGTCGGAGAGGATCACCAGTTGCGTGAGTTCCCGAAGCTTTGCGCAAAACTCCACGGCCCCCGCCAGGGGTTCTATGGTCCCGGTAACACGCTGAATATCGGGAAGTTTGAGCTTATGCCGTGCCAACAGATCGAGGCGGAACCGCATCAGTCTGTCGTAATCCGGCTCGTCCCGGGTGGTCCGCCGGAATTCGGGGATCCCCACGGCCTGGGCAAAGGCGATCCAGATTTCGGGAACCAGGACCCCTTCAAGGTCAAGACAAACCAGGGTCATATACTCTCCCCCGGCCCCCGGAGGAAGCCGATCCCTTATTATACCGATACAATACCACCGGGGCTGGGGCAGATCAAGTCTCCGGTCCCTGTGGTATTGTGGTAGTATTCGGAGAGGAGAACCATGCGGACAATTCCCGTTGCCAATTCTTTTGAAGGTCCTGTGTACTTTGAAATGACTGTATCCAGTACGATGGATGTCTCCCGCAGTCTGGCCGACGGGGGGGCCCCCCACGGTACGGTGATTACCGCGGATTTCCAGGAAGCCGGCCGCGGGAGGACCGGCGGGCGGCCCTGGCTGGGGGACGCGGGGGACAATCTTTTTTTTACGATCCTGCTCCGTTACGGCTCCTTTGCCGCTATCCCCGCCGCCCTGACTCTGAGGACCGGCCTGGCGGTTTCCCTGGCCATAGGGGATCTTGTCCCCCCCCTGGCGGGCCTTGTGCGGATAAAATGGCCCAACGACGTATTGATCCTGCTTCCTCAAGGGGGGCGGAAAATTGCGGGGATTTTAAGCGAAAGTAACGGCAGTACCGTGTTTATCGGCGTGGGGGTTAATATACGCCAGCGTGAATTCCCCCCCGGACTCAGGCACAAGGCCGCAAGCCTGATCTTGTCCCTGCGGGAACTGGGCTTGGAAGGGACAGGGCTGGACGGCGATCTCCGCTTCACCCTGCTGGAACTGATCCTGGACCGTCTTTACATGGAACTTACGCCCCCTGCTGCCGGCGGAACAGATTCCGTCTCCCGCGTTCCGGCTGCTACCTGGCGGGAACGGCTGGAAGAGCGGCTCTACATGAGGGGGGAACGGGTCCGCTTTATCGCCGGTGAAGCGGATTCGGGGCGGATCGTGGAAGGGACGCTTCAGGGTATTGGTCCCGGCGGAGAACTCCTTATCCTCCCCCCGGACTCAGGAGCGGAACGATCATTTGTTACCGGAGAACTGGATCTGTACGGACGATAACCGGCTTGTCCGTGTTGTGCCACGTAAAAATGAACCATAGCCGTCTGGAAAAATGAACGGCCTTTTGCTACACTCTCTGATCATGCTGGATTATCGCTTTATTGTTGAAAACCTCGCAGCGGTGAAAAAAAACATCGCCGACCGGTACATGAAGGCGGACGCGGACACGGTGGTCCGCCTGTTTAACCATCGTACGGAACTTTCCACCACCCTGCAGGGTCTGCAGCAGAGACGTAACGCCAACGCCGCTTCTATGAAGGGGAAGCTGGAACCGGAGCGGCGGGATATTCTGATCGGAGAAGGGAAAAAACTCAAAGAAGATATTGCCGCGCTGGAGGCGGAACTTGCCGGGCTGGAACGGGAACTGGAAGCGGAGGCCCGGAAGATTCCCAACATGGCCCACCCGGATGCCCCGCAGGGAAAAGAAGACAAGGACAATCTGGAAGTTAAGCGGGTAGGAAAACCGCAGGTTTTTGACTTTGTGCCCTCCGATCACGTGCAGTTAGGACAGGACCTGGATATTATCGACTTTGATTCCGCTACCAAGGTTTCCGGGACAAAGTTTTACTATTTGAAAAACCAGGGGGTGTTTTTGGAACTGGGTCTGGTACGCTATGCCCTGGACATCCTGGCCGGCAAGGGTTTTACCCCCGTTATTACCCCCGATGTGGCGCGGGAAGAGATTCTGGAGGGAATTGGCTTTAATCCGCGGGGTCCGGAATCCAACGTGTACACTTTGGAAGGGGAGGACGCCTGTCTGGTGGGGACCGCGGAGATCACCCTGGGGGGCTATTATTCCAATACCATCCTGTCAAAGGAACAGCTTCCTCTGCGTATGGCCGGCCTTTCCCACTGTTTCCGCCGGGAGGCAGGGGCCGCAGGGCAATTTTCCAAAGGGCTCTACCGGGTACACCAGTTTACCAAACTGGAGATGTTTGTATATTGCCTGCCGGAAGATTCCGCAGTTCTCCATAGGGAACTGTGTTCTATCGAAGAAGAAATATTCGCCGGCCTGGAGATACCCTACCGGGTGGTTGACACCTGCACCGGGGATCTTGGGGCGCCGGCTTACCGCAAGTGGGACCTGGAAGCCTGGATGCCGGGACGGGCAAATCCCCCTTCCCCCGGCGGGGGTGAATGGGGAGAGGTAACCAGTACCTCCAACTGTACCGATTACCAGGCCCGGCGCCTCAACATCCGCTACAAGGACGACGACGGTAAAAATAAATTTGTCCACATGCTCAACGGTACTGCCATCGCCGTTTCACGGGGGATCATTGCGATACTGGAAAATTTTCAGCAGAAAGATGGTAGCGTCAGGCTTCCCAAAGCTCTGGTTCCCTACTGCGGTTTTGATACCATCAGAAAAAAGGTTTGCAAAACCAGGGCTTAACAGACGGATACCGGAAAAATGAAAAAAAGGGTGAACAAATCCCACAAAACTGAGGTCTTGGGGAAGTCCTGGCTGCCGCGGTTTGCCGCAGCCGCACTGGTGATGCTTGCCGTCTGTTTGAGCAGTTCTTCATGCCGGACATTCGGGGCGGCGTTCAGGCAGCCGGGAGTTTTCCTGCACTCGGTAGACATTGCGGCTATAAACCTTCAGGGAATACAGCTGATCTGCTCTATGGAGGTGGAGAATCCCAATTCCTTTGACCTCCCTTTTCCCGAAATCGACTGGGAGATATTTATAAACGACAGTTCTTTTCTTTCGGGCGCCGTAACGGAGGGCCAGGTGATGGGTCCCGGCAGCAGCAGAATTCCGGATATTCGCCTGGACCTTGACTATACGGCCCTTGTCGGCGCCGCCGGATCCTCCGGGGACCTGAAAGAGATCGAGTACCAGCTCGTCCTTGAAACAAGGTTTTTGCTCCCGGTACAGGGGGAGTGGATTGCGAATTTTGAACATCAGGGAAAACTCCCCCTGGTACAGATGATCTCTTTCCGCGATCCGTCCTTTGAAATTACGAATCTTGATTTTAACGGGCTGGATGTCACCTTTTCCATGAACGTGGATAATCCCAACCTGTTCCCTATCCCCTTTCCCGACATATCGTACAACTACGAAGTACGGAACAATGGCTATATAACCGGCATGGTCGGACATCCCGACCTCCTTCAGGCGGGCATCCTTAGTCCGGTGAATATCCGGCTGCGGATAGAGTATTCGGACCTGTACCGCAGTTTTTCTGTCCTCAAGACTATTGGGGAGGCGGCCTGTCTTCTTTCCCTTAGTTCCCGTATCTCCCTTCCCGGTTTCAGCCAGACCCGGCTGTTCATGGATATACCCGGCATCCTTCCCCTGCTAAAAACGCCCGTTGTAAGTTTTAAGGGGATCAGCGTAAAAGCTATCACCCTTTCAAAAATTGATTTTGAATTCGGCTGGAATGTAAACAACCCGAATATTTTCAGTTTTGAGGCGGAGGATATACGCTACGGTTTTTTGGTTAACGACACATTCTGGGTTCAGGACCGGCTTATTGAGGGAGTAACGAAAATTGCCCCGGGCACGGAAACCATCATACTTGCCACCGTTACCATCAATACCCCTTCCCTTGTTAAAGAATTGACCGACATCATTACCAAGGGAAAAGATGTAAGTTACAACCTCAAAGGCGCCATGACAATTTTTTCAGGTCCGGCGGGATTTTCCGGTTCTTCCATGTCATTTGATCTGAACGGCCGGATACGGCCGCGGCTTAATTTATAGGAATTTTTCGGGGAAAAGCAGGGACCGGGAATCCGGTGGAGGTGCTTAAAAGTACAGCCTCAACATGATCCCCTGATCGTAATTGCCAAACCCCCGGCCAAAGATATTCATGCCTCCCAGGTGCTGTGCGTCTTCCTTGACGCCGATTTTTACCCGTATGGAATGGTGTTCGGGAATGGTCAGTTCGTTGAGGCATATACCGGAAATCCGGACTCCGTCTACAAAACTCCCCTCGCCGGTAACAATCCAGTGTTTCAGAAGACCGTATTGGGAACCTTCAAGTTTCCACCATGATGGTGTCAACGCTCCCCGGTGGTCGCCAAAATCGCCGGGGGAAGTCCATGAACCAATTTCAATATCATTTATCCAGATGGTAATATCGGAAAGCCAGGTCTTGTTGGTTCCCGGCGTTTCGGAGGACAGTTCAAGGGAAAGTTCAAGCTTTTGCAGTTTCCTGCTTTCGTATTTTGAATTGTTGGGGAACTTGTATTCCACAAAGCCGCTGCCCATCCAGAGAAGCCCCGCCTTGAGCCTGTCCGGGTTAAGAAAAGAATCGGGGGTGTCCAGATAACCAATGATACTGTCGGTGGAACAAAGGCCGCAGGGAGGACTTGCCGCATAATTGGTAAAAATACCGATGGGCATTTCCACATCAATACTGTCTGACTTCTCAATTTTTTCTTCCGGAAACTTGATAAGAAGTTCCGTAAAAGCGGTGCTGCAGCGTTTCTGATTCCCCCTTTTTGCGTTGACCTTTTCCGCGCATACCAGTCCGGCCTTTTCCAGAATACCGATATTGGTTGCCACATTTGACTGGGGAAGTGAAAACATCCCGGCCAGTTCATTTATGTTAAGGCTCTGCTTTCGTAAAACATCCAGAAGCATAACCCGCTGTTCAGAGGCCAGGGCCTTGAGTTTGTCAATATCCGACAGGGGATTGACGATCAGTATCTTGTCTTTTTCCATAGGGTAAATATATCATAAAATATTGATATAGTTCAAGACACCTTGATCATTTTTGCTTTTTCAGGCTATTATAACATCTATATCAATGTTATTTGATACATAATGAGCACAGGAGGAACAGGCTATGAACAGAATCGTGGTTAAAGCCCAGGACGGCGATGTCAAGATCAGCCGGCACATTTACGGCCATTTTTCGGAACACCTGGGGCGCTGTATTTACGGCGGCTACTGGGTGGGAAACGACCCGGAGGCCGCGGCGTCCATTCCCAACACCAGGGGAATCAGGAACGATATTGTCGCGGCCCTGCGGCATATCAGGGCGCCCAACATCCGCTGGCCCGGCGGCTGTTTTGCCGACGAGTACCACTGGAAGGACGGCATAGGCCCCCGTGAGCAGCGACCCAAGATGATCAACACCCACTGGGGCGGCGTTACCGAGGACAACAGCTTCGGCACCCATGAATTCCTGGATCTGTGCGAACAGCTTTCGGACCCGGACGGCCTGCGCTGCGAACCGTA
>JAITJW010000103.1 GCA_031278715.1 Treponema sp.
TTGACCTCACCGTAAGCTACAAGTTCTAGCAGCCTGTTAGACCGGCCAGATGGCTACACCATGTGGTCGGTGCAGGTTTTTAGGGGCCGCCTCCGCAAGCGGCCCTTTTTTGTAGATTGGGAAAGCCTCATACGTAGGGAATGTAACCACGAAGGCGCGAAAGGGGTGAATATTTTTCCCCTTGGGTTTTTTGGTATCCTTACATTTTGCCTCAGCATGATACTGGTATCCCGACAGCAATGAAATTGCGGTTTCGCCTTGCGTCCGGGAATTACAAACACGGCCCGCAAGTTTAATTGTACCAGGCTGCTAGCACAAATACGTTTTCGAATCTTCAAGCCGGGAAAGGGTAGTTTCCAGTACCCCCATGTCCCAGAGAAGGTCCAAAAGGCAGTACTTGTTCCGCATCATTTGGGCCCGCCGGGCGGTGGCGATAGCCTGGTTCCGGGCAAGGCCGATGCTTTCCGGCTTGAGGGGGCACAGGGCCTTACCCAGCATTTCCCTGAGTTTTTCATAGGGCAAGAGCCGGGCCAGAACCCGGTCCCGCAGTTCCCGGTAGTTGTCCGTTACGGCCTCCCGGATCCGCGCTACGGTTTTGTCATCTGTGTACTTTTCCAGGGCGGTTTTTACCACCTGATCATGGCTCCGGTTCCCCTTAAAAGCCGATGAAACCGCGTTCATCCGCTGTGAGGGGCCGGGCCGGACATAATCCCTGGGCGGGGAGGGGGGACCGGAGGGGTCTGCAAAGAATATCTCATAGCAGGCAGTGGCGGCCAGGGTTCCGATAGTTACTTTGTGTCCGTGGGTTACAGGGATGCCGTCCAGCGACAGGTCTTCCATTTCCCAGACATGACTAAACAGGTGTTCACAGCCGGAAACCGGCCGGGATCCCTTAAATGCCTGCATGGAAAAGCCGGTTATGGCCAGGGCCTCGAACAGGGCGATGACAGCGTCGCTGTTACCCTGCGCGGCGCTGATTGACCGTTCCAGGTAGTCCATAAGTCCCGGCTGGGTCATGTTCCATATTCTGGTGTCGATACGATTAGCCCCCGGAGCCCCTAAAGGTTCTACCGTGTCGCTGACGATCCAGTCACAGCCGGCGATAATTTTGCTTGTCAGGTCCCCAAAACCCGATGAGGAAAGGTAGGGGGGGGCCTTGGCCAGTACTTCCGGTTCCGCGGCCAGGGACAGGGGGGCGGGGCAGGACATGGTCTGTTTATAGCCATCGTAGAGAATCGCCGCGCCGTAGGCGGTGTAACCGTCCACGCTGGACGCGGTGGGTATGCAGAGGTAGGTCCGCTTGAGTTCTGCGGCGGCCCGTTTTACCAGATCGTTCACCGTACCTCCCCCAATGGCGACGGGTACCGTTGCGTCCGGATTGGGCAGGACGGAAACCCCCTCTTTAATAGCAATGATGCTGGAATAGTCAGCGTGGAGGCGGGGATTGGCGGGGAAACAAAGTTCCCCCCGTATGGGGACTCCGGCCTCCTGAAGAATTGCCCCGACCAGTTTGCCCGCCGCTTCACGGGTATTTTCATCGGAAACAAGGTAAACACCATCGGCTTGGTAAAACCGTTCAAGAAGCGCCGGAATTTCCGTATAACAGCCCCGGTTGATCAAAAGTTCCCTGGTTTCATCCGCAGCATTAAGGCAGTCCGTCAGAGAGGGGATAGAAGCTTTGTCGTAATTGTCCATAATATCTCCGTTCGTAAAGTGCGGTTTACTGTACCATGTTTTGTCTGATATATTAAAGCACAGGAGTTAACTATGCCGATTGCGCGGAAGATCAAAGATGCCCTGGGTTCCCAATCCATGATCCGTAAAATGTTTGAGGAGGGGATCCACCTGAAAAAAGAACACGGTGCCGATAAGGTCTTTGATTTTTCTCTGGGTAACCCCGATATTGAACCGCCTCCGGCCTTTCACCGGGTTTTTCTCCGCCTTGCCAAAGAGGATCGTAAAGGTTCCCACGCTTATATGCCCAACGCGGGTTTCCCGGAGGTACGGGAATCCTTGGCGGCAAAAACCTCACGGGAGCAGGGAGTACAGATAGACGGTTCCCACATCGTCATGGCTACCGGCGCCGCGGGGGGTCTTAATGTGGTCTTTAAGTCGATTCTGGACAGCGGCGATGAGGTAATCGTCCCCCGGCCTTACTTTATGGAGTACCGTTCCTATGTGGGTAACCACGGGGGTGTTCTTGTGGAAGTAGATTCCCGCGCGGACTTCAGTCTGGATCTGGGCGCCATTAAAGCCGCCCTTTCCCCTAAAACCAAGGCTGTCCTCATCAATTCCCCCCATAACCCCACAGGCAGGGTCTACCCCGCCGGCGATATAGAGGCCCTGGGGAAGATCCTGGCTGAACAGGGGGCCCCTTACCTCATCTCCGATGAGCCCTACCGGGAGATCAGCTACGACGGGATCGTGGTTCCCCCGATTCTTGCCTCCTGTGATAATTCCATTGTGGTAAGCTCTTATTCAAAAAGCCTCTCGCTTCCCGGTGAACGGATTGGCTATGTGGCGGTGGGCCCCAACGTGTCGGACAAGGAAGAATTGCTGAACGCGTTGATCTACGCTACCCGGATCCTCGGCTTTGTTAATGCCCCGGCCCTGATGCAGCGGATCGTGGCGGAACTTACCTTTGCCAGGGTTGATGTGGATATTTATGCCCGCCGCCGCGCTGCCTTTACCAGGATACTGGACGAGGCGGGCATAGCCTACGCCAAACCGGAGGGGGCCTTTTACCTCTTCTGCCGGGTTCCGCCCCGTAAAGTTTCTGTTTCTGCCGGTGGGGAGGGGGACGATCTGGCCTTTGTGGAACTCCTCAAACGGCACCTTATCCTGGGTGTTCCCGGTTCAGGTTTCGGCAAACCCGGCTGGCTCCGCTTTGCCTACTGTGTGGATGAGAAGATCATCAAAGCCAGCGGGACCGCCTTTAAGAAGTGCATGGAATCCTGGTAAACCGACATGCCGGAGCGGATTACTAATATTCAGGCACAGGACTGCTTGTACGTTTTTTTCGGCTGTGTAGTGTTGTTAGTTCTCTGTGCCTGTGTGCCTGAACATTCGGAACCGGGGGGCCGGCAGCCGGCTGCCGGGCAGGTTTCTTTTTATATTGATCTTAACACGTATCCCTTTTATGTAAAAAGCGGCTTTGATTCCGCGGTACCGGATCTTTCCGATGCTTCCTGGCGGATAGCCGGGGCCGGATCTGAAAACGAACTGACAATAATTAAATCCCTGGATCTGCCGGATACGCCCCGGCGTTTCTTCCTTTCCCCCTTCAGGGAAAAATACCGGGAGTATACCATTGTGATCCCCTTTACCCTGGACCCGGAACAGTTTGAAATATTAAACACGCAAAGCTCCTTGCAACCGGGACTTTTTCTGGCTGCCCTGGGGGATAATTGGGAAATATTTTTCAACGGCCGCCTGGTCAAATCGGAACTGCACCTTGGTGAAGACGGGTACATCAAATCCGGCAGGGCCTGGCGCCATGTTCTACTGTTTCTGGACCGGTCCCTGTTTGTTCCGGGCGCCAACACGCTGAGTTTTCGCATTATCGGCGCGCCGAATTCCGATATAACGGGTCTGTGGTACCGGCAGCCGTATTATATCGGTAATTATGAAACCATCCGCAAAGATCGTCTTGAATCCCCGGAGATGGCCATCATCGGAATGTACCTTTTTGTGGGGGTTTACCACTTTTTACTTTTTCTGAACCGTCCCAGGGACCGGTATAATCTCTACTACTGTTTTTTTTCAATCCTCCTGGGCCTTTATTTTTTCACAAGAAGCAGGGCGATTTACGATATTATTCCTAACAGCAATATCACCTTTCGGCTTGAGTACCTGTCCCTGTATCTCTTGTGTCCCGCGTTGTCATCTTTTCTGGAACACCTTAGCTTCAAAAAGACCGTGATCTTTAGCAGGATATGCGGATGTATCTGCCTTGGGTTTACCTTTGCCCAGATGGTGCTTCCCAGTTCTTTTGGGGACGATCTTCTCAGAATTTGGTGGTTTTTTGCCCTTGTTCAGATTTTTTATACCTTTGTTTATGATATGCTGTATGTGTTCTTCCGTGATGCCCGTGTCCGCTGGAAGATATCCGGAAAACCCGCCCTTTTGAAAGTTTTTGGAGTATCCCTTATCAGGACACCCGTAGGCAATATCATTATCGCTACGTTTTTCCTGTGTGCTTCCGCGGCTATTGATATTGTCGGCAGCGTTCTTATGCGTTACGGTATTGTCAATGTCAGCCGTTACGGTATTTTTATCTTCACCATGACCACCACAGTTATTCTTGCCCGGCGTTTTGGCAGTCTGTTCCGCCGGATTGACGAGATGAATATTCTGCTGGAAAAATCAAACCAGAGTCTGGAAGATACGGTGCACAGGCGGACCTGGGAACTGGAACGTCAGACCGAAGTGGCGCAGTCAGCGTCCCGGGCCAAGAGCGATTTTCTTGCCCGCATGAGCCACGAGATCCGTACCCCCCTTAATATCATCCTTGGACTTTCAGAAGTAGAATTACAGAAAAACCTTCCCGAAGGGACTTTGGGGAACCTTGAAAAAGTTTACCGTTCCGGCGCCCACCTTTTGGAGATTATCAACGATATTCTTGATATTTCAAAGATCGAATCGGGCAGCTTTGAAATTATTTCGGGAGAATACGAATTCCCGGCGCTGGTCAACGATCTGGTCCAGCTTAATATTCCGCGAATCGGTATAAAACCCATCCTGTTTAAGCTCGATCTGGACGAGAGCATACCGGTAAAACTCTACGGTGATGAACTGCGGATAAAGCAGGTCTTTAACAACCTGTTATCCAACGCCTTTAAGTACACAGAGGAGGGGGAAGTCCGGCTGCGGATCGACTGGGAACGGCGGGACAGCGCCGCCTGGCTGATATTTACCGTGGAGGATACCGGGCGGGGGATCAGACAGGAGGACATGGGAAAACTTTTTTCCGATTACACCCAGTTCGATACCACGGTAAACCGGCGCATAGAAGGAACGGGGCTGGGGCTTTCTATAACACGGGGTCTGGTGGAGGCCATGAAGGGAAGCGTTACGGTGGAAAGCGAGTATGGCCGGGGCAGCGTGTTCCGGGTTTCCCTGCCCCAGGGGATTGTCGATGAAAGTCCCATCGGCGCCGACCGTGTAGAAAAACTTCGCAGTTTCCGCCTTGTAGGGGACCGAAACCGGGGAACCTTTGTCCGTTCCTATATGCCCTACGGAAAAGTCCTCGTGGTGGACGATATGGAAATGAACCTTGATGTTATGCTTGGGCTCCTCATGCCCTATGGCCTCAAAGTGGACACGGCCTTAACCGGAGCGGGGGCGGTAGAACTAATCCGGAACGAGGAATCCCGTTACGATCTGATCTTCATGGATCAGATGATGCCGGAAATGGACGGGATAGAGGCGGTGCGGATTATCAGGAACGAAATCAATACCGACTATGCCCGGACCGTGCCCATTATTGCCCTTACCGCCAACGCCATTGCGGGGAACCGGGAAATGTTTCTTGAAAACGGTTTCAGTGCTTTTATCTCCAAACCCATAGACATTAAACAACTTGATCTTGTTCTTAACCAGTGGATACGGGACACTCAGAGTGCGGCCTCTTTGAAAGAGGCCGAATCCGGGCGGACGGAAGACCGGGAGATGCAAGGCCAGGACGCGGATATGCTCCGGTGGCTTCACGATCATCCAATCGACGGCATCGACTTTAACACAGTGCGGAATCTTTACGGCAGCATTGCCGCCTGCCTGCCCATACTCAGGACCTTCGCCGCCAACACGCCCCCCCTGCTGGAAAAGATGGACGCCCATGTAGAAACGTCTCCGGCGGATTACGCCATCGAAGTCCACGGTCTTAAAGGTATCTGTTTTTCTATCGGCGCGAATGAAAGCGCCGCTGTGGCCCGGGAACTGGAACATGCCGCGGGGGAAGGGGATTTTGAGTTTATCAGGTCCCGCCACGGCAATTTGATACGGAATATCCGCTCCCTGCTGGATGCCCTTACGGTTTTTCTTGACGAATGGGCCCCCGGCCGGCAGGAGGGGGAAAAAGAGAGGAAGCCGGAGCCGGATCGGGACATATTGTCCCGTTTGGCCGCCGCCGCGGCCGCCCTTGATTCCGGTAAAATTGACGAGGCGCTGGGGGAATTGGAACGGTACCGCTATGAGACGGGGGAAGACCTTGTCCGGCAGCTTAAGGCGCAGGCGGAGGCCTTTGACTACGATGCTATGGGCCGGCGGCTTGAGGAGTATCTGGGCTAGCAGCCTGTTGCCGGACGTACAATCTTTATCAGTTCCCGGATATCCGAAACTTCCCGGTTATGCCGGGCCCTGATATCCCGCAGGGTAAATCCCGCGGCCCCCCCCTCCGGGGGAATGAGGACCCAGGGGATGCCCTTCTTTTCCGCCTGAATAAACTGGCGGGTGAGGGCTTTACCTGCGGCGGCTTTGTCCCCCGGCCCGGTGTTTTCTTCCAGCAGCGTTTCACAGGGAATCCCGGCCGCGCGAAATTTTTCCGCCAGGGCCTGGCGGTAACCTGCTTCCTGATCCCCGCCCCAGGTAATAGCCAGTACGGTATAGCCGGAACGCCCCTCAACTTTTCCCAGGCTTTCCAGGGCCGCGATCAGACGGTCCAGGCCGATGGACGTACCCACCCCGCTTATCTGGTCCTTTGAGTAGAGACCCGCCAGGTTGTCGTAACGGCCCCCGGAACAGACCGAACCGATGGAGGGGTCATCGTTCAGAAAAGTTTCGTACACAATACCGGTGTAGTAATCAAGCCCCCGGGTGATTGAGGGATCAAGAACAAAAGAATCCTCCGTTCCGGTGTCTTTCATGCAGGAACGGAGTGCTGCCAGCCGCCCGGATTCGGGACAGGGACCCCCTGCAAGTTCTGTCAGGGCTTCAAGGGTTTCCCCGAAAGTTCCCCGGCAGTTTATGTATTCCAGTATCCGCTCCGCCCCTTCCCCGGTAATTTCCGCCAGGGCTGTACGGGTTTCCTCCTCCCCGACTTTCGCCAGCTTGTCTACGATCCGCAAAATTTCTACAGATTGTTCTGCGGCTTTGATATGGCTAAGGAATCTGTTGAAAAGCCCCCGGTGGTTAAGGCGGATGTTCACGTCAAGCCCCAAGGCCCGAAAGGTATTCCGTATTACCAGGAGTATCTCAAAATCCGCCGCCACGCTGTTACTGCCGACAATGTCAATATCGCACTGGGTAAATTCCCGGTACCGGCCCCGCTGGGTGTTTTCCCCCCGCCAGACCTTGGCGATATGGTAACGCCTGAACGGAAGGACCAGGTCCTGTTTGTACTGTGCCACAAAGCGGGCAAAGGGAACGGTCAGGTCAAACCGCAGGGCCACATCCCGGCCCCCGTTGTCTTTGAAGCGGTAGACCTGTTTTTCCGTCTCACCGCCTCCCTTGCCCAAAAGAATGGCGGCGTATTCCAGGGCCGGAGTATCAATGGGCACGAAACCGAAGGAACGGAAGGAACTCTCAATTTTCTCTATAAGGGATCGCCGCTCTATTTCCTGGGGTGGAAGAAAATCCCGGAATCCCTTGAGGGTTCGGGGTTCGATGATTGCTGCCATAGGCTATTTTGCCGGAAATCGTCCGTTTGGGCAATGTCCTGCTTCTGACCTGTCCTGCTCCTGACGCTGCCGTCCCCCGTGGGCCGAGGGCCCGCTATGGTTAGATTTAAGGTGGCGCAATTCGCCCTCTCGACATATAGGCACATTAGGCTTAAACTAGATATGATGATTGGCTTTGTCCTGTAATCGGAGACGCCGTCATACAACAAGATCGGAAAGGAGCGAGATATGAAGACCCTTACCTGCGATGTGTGTGGAAAGGCCATCCAACAGCCTGTTTCCAACCGGAACTATTTCCACCTGGCCCACCGGGACCTCTGCGAGGCTTGTCATGACCAGCTTGAATTCTTTATCAAGCCCACCATTAGAACCAAACAGCCCTTTAATTACGAATGGTTCAATCACCTGGTTCAGGATTCCATTGAAAAGGCCGCTGAGAAGGGAAAATTTTAACAGTTTGTTGTATTTGCAGGTTTTTATGGTTTTTTCTGCGAAAAGCCATAAAAACCACGATTATTGGGCATGTTTTGGACAGGAACCCCGTAAATCCCCGCCATGCCCGCCGGGATTGTACCGTACCGGTGAATGGTGTGGCGCTTGCTACTTCCCAAATTTGTCATTTTTGTGCTAATTTTAAGAATACACGGTTATAGTTGGCTTCCGGGCTGTTCATAAGGAGCCGGAGCCGATCCCAAGACCCGGTTAGTTTTGGGAAGTCTTGTTATTCACAAGGAGTTACTATGTCGGGCCACAGTAAATGGGCGACTATCAAACACGCGAAGGGTGCTGCGGACGCAAGACGCGGCCAGATGTTTACCAAGCTGATCAAGGAAATTTCTATCGCCGCCAGAATGGGCGGCGGCAACCCGGAGGGGAATCCGCGGCTGCGAACCGCCGTCCTGAAGGCCAGGGGCGCCAACATGCCCAAAGACAATATCGACCGGGCCATCAAGAAGGGAACCGGCGAACTGGAGGGTGTGAACTACGAGGAGCTTACCTACGAAGCCTACGCCCCCGGCGGAGTGGCGGTGCTTATCGAGGTACTAACCGATAATAAAAACCGCGCCGCCGCGGACGTGCGGAACATCCTTACGCGGGCCGGGGGCCAGCTTGCCACCGCCGGTTCCGTATCCCGGCTTTTCAAACGTCAGGGAATCATCACGCTGGACGGGGATACCTACACCGAAGATCAGGTGATGGAAGCCGCGATTGAGGGCGGCGCGGAAGACGTGTCTCTTTCCGGTGGTATTATCGAAGTAATCACCGCCCCCGAAGATTTTGAGGCAGTTCTTAACGCCTTGAACGCCAAGGGCTTTGAAACACTAAGCGCCGAGGTAAGCATGGTGGCGGACGCGGAGATAGCGCTGGACAATGAAGCTACCGCCAAGACGGTGAGGCTTGTCGAGCGGCTGGAAGAAAACGACGACGTTCAGAACGTCTATTCCAATATCGAAATCCCCGAAGGTTTTGAGGCAGACTAGCCCCTCCCTGCGTATTATTGGGGTGGACCCCGGCCTTGCTGCCACAGGATGGGGGATTGTGGAGTGGGACGGGAACACGATCCGCTACCTGTCCCACGGTTGCATCAGTACGAAGCCGTCCAGCCCCCAGGAGGAGCGCCTTCTTTTTATTCACCGCGAATTCGATCAGGTCCTGGAAAAATGGAAACCCCAGTTATCCGCTATCGAAACGCTTTACTTTGGCCGTAATGTAAGCAGCGCAATCCCCGTGGCGGAGGCCAGGGGGATTGCGCTGTTGACTCTTGCCCAGTTCGGCATCCCCGTTAAGGAATTCCGACCCATCGCCGTCAAACAGGGGGTGGTGGGCCAGACCGTCGCGGATAAAACCCAAATGCAGCTGATGGTTAAGGTCATCCTGGGGCTTAAACAGGCCCCCAAGCCCCAGCACGCTGCGGACGCCCTGGCGCTGGCCATCTGCGCCGCCCGCTGTCCCCGGGAACGGGAAACCACCGGATAGATTTTTACCAGCAAGCACGGGTATAGTGATCTACCATGTTTAACAGTATCCGGGGACGTATTACCGGCAAACACGCCGAGGGGCTGTGGCTTTGTACCGGGGGCATTGAGTGGGACCTGGCTGTTCCGCTTATCGATCAGGCGGAATTGCCGCCGGCCGGGGAGGAGGGGAGGGTTTTCACCTGGCTGTACCACCGGGAAGATCAGATGAAACTCTACGGCTTCTCCAGCGGAAAGCGGCGATCCACCTTCCTGGAGCTTCTCAAGGTCGAAGGAATTGGACCCAAGGGGGCTTTACGGATCATGGGGGGCATAACTCAGGAAGAACTGGAGGCGGCCCTGGAGGCAGGGGATCTGGACCGGCTTGAAAAAGTACCGGGGCTGGGGAAAAAGACCGCCCAGAAGATGCTCCTGGCCCTTAAGGGGAAGCTTGCCAGGCTGGACGGGGATGTTCAGGGCGGGTTCTACGGCGACCTTGCGGAGGCCCTGATGAATATGGGGTATGACAAGCGGGCCGCAACGGAGGCCCTGTCAAAGGCATCGGCCGAGTTGAAAGATGACAGCGGAGGGGCGGAGCGGGAAACCCAGCTTCTCAAGCGGGCCATTGTTCATCTTTCCGGTACCCGTGAATCGTAAGTTCCGGAACTCTGGAGACCGCTGTATCGTGCCCAAAGAAACAAAGCCCCTGCCGCCGGAACAGTACCTGGGGCCGGAAAAAAAGCCGAACGAAGATGACAGTACGCTGCGCCCCCGGAATTTGGGGGAATTCCTGGGACAGAAAAGTATCAAGGAAAATCTGGCGGTTTTTATTGCCGCCGCCCGGGAACGGGGAGAAAATCTGGATCACCTTTTTCTTACCGGCCCCCCCGGATTGGGAAAAACTACCCTGGCCCAGGTCGTGGCCAATGAACTTGATGCCGAATTTGTCCAGACCTCCGCCCCGGCCCTGGATAAACCGAAAGATCTCATCGGGATTCTTACCAATCTGGAGCGGAACGATGTCTTTTTTATCGACGAGATACACCGGCTTAAGCCCGCTATTGAAGAAATGCTCTACATCGCTATGGAGGACTATAAGATCGACTGCGTTATCGGTCAGGGGCCGGGTGCGCGGACCCTGCAGCTTCCCATTCAGCCTTTTACGCTTGTGGGGGCGACTACGAAGGCGGGGAATGTTTCCGGTCCTCTGATAAGCCGTTTTGGTATTACCTGCCGTTTTTCGTTTTACGAAGAGGAGGATATGGAGGCCATTGTACGGCGTTCAGCGGGGATACTGGGCATCGGCGTTAATCCCGATGCCGCCGTCCTGCTCTCCCGTTCCGCACGGGGGACTCCCCGGATACTCAACCGGCTGCTCCGGCGGATGAGGGACTTCGCCCAGTTTCAGGGACAGCCCGTCATTACCCGGCAGCTGGTGGAGGAGAGTCTTACGCGTCTGGAGATCGACGTCCTGGGACTTGAGAAGTACGACCGGGAGATTCTGCGGATCATCATTGAACGCTACGGCGGTGGTCCGGTGGGGGCGGATACTCTGGCCATCAGCATCGGTGAATCATCGGACACCTTGGAGGATTACTACGAGCCCTATCTAATCCAGGCGGGGCTTCTGCGGCGGACCTCCCGTGGCCGGACAGTTACTCCCCTGGCCTATGAGCATCTGGGATTACGGAACGGGGGAGACCGGGAGAATGGGCAGGATGGCCTGTTCTAAAACACATGGTCTGTTCTAAAACACCGTGAAACTTTCAGATTTTTATTTTGATCTTCCCGAATCCCTTATCGCCCAATATCCCAGCCCCCGGCGGGACCAATCCCGGCTTATGGTCCTGGATCGTTCAAGCGGCCGCCGGGAACACCACGTTGTATCCGAACTGCCGGCGCTTCTGGACCCCGGTTCCCTGCTGGTGTTTAACAATTCCAGGGTCCGCAAGGCCCGGCTTTCCGGCCGGTCCCTGGCTACCGGCGCGGAAGTGGAATTTCTGCTGCTGGAAAAAACGGGGAACGCGGCAGGGCCGCCCGGTCGTACCGGAGGGCCTGCAGAAGCTCCCGACGGTACCTTGTGGCGCGCCATGGTCCGGCGGGCCCGCCGCCGGCGGCCGGGGAGCCGCTATGCCTTTGCCGGCGGCGTTGAAGCGGACATAGCGGGGGAAGACGGGGAATTCAGGGTCCTCCGCTTTGACCGGCCTATTGACGATGACTGGCTGGACCGTTACGGTCATGTCCCCCTGCCGCCCTATATCAGACGGGGGGACGATGATCTTGACGGCGAGCGGTACCAGACCATCTACGCCCGGGAAACAGGTTCCGCCGCGGCCCCCACCGCGGGGCTTCACTTTAGCCCCGAACTGTTTGGATCCCTTGCGGAAGCGGGAATCGAGAGCGTCTTCATTACCCTTCACGTAGGGCTGGGGACATTTCTCCCGGTACGCACGGAAAACATCGAAGACCACCCTATGCATCGGGAGAACTATACGATTGACGGGGAGACCGCTTCCCGGATTGAAAAAGCCAAGGCGGAGGGCCGAAAAATCGTGGCGGTAGGTACCACCAGCGTCCGTACCCTGGAATCCGCATGGATCCCCGCTGCCGCGCCGCTGCCGGGAGGAACCCTGAACCGGGGGGAGGGGAGTACCGCCGTGTTCATCTACCCCGGTTACCGCTTCAAGGTGGTGGATCAGCTTTTTACCAACTTCCACACCCCCGGCTCCAGCCTGCTCATGCTGGTATCGGCTTTCGCCGATGCTTTCGCCGATGCTTTCGCCGATGCTTTTACTGGTACTTTCAGTGGTGTGTTCACTGGTACTCCTCTTGCCGGTACTTTCAGCGACGCTTGTACCGGGACCTCCCCCGAAACGGGCGCCGGAATTTTTGACGGAGCAAGATCCCTTGCAGGCCGGGATCTTATCCTGGAAAGCTACGCCGAGGCGATTCGGGAGGGGTACCGTTTTTTTAGTTATGGGGACGCCATGCTGATACGCTAAGCGGGTAAAAGATGATCGGGACTCGCCTATAAAAAACCGCTATTATGGGTCTTTATGAAAGAGCAACGGGGGGCCTGGCTGGGGCAGGGGGCTATTTTGTGCTGCGCGGTCCTGTGGAGTACCAGCGGCTTGTTCATTAAACTGCTGGACTGGCATCCCCTCCTCATTGCCGGGGGCAGGAGCGCCATTGCCGCCCTGTTTCTTTTTATTGTCCGGTGTATGGCTCGCCGCAGGCAAGGGGCCGTCCCGCCGCCTGCGGGCCGGTTCCCAATCGTCATGGCGGGCGCCCTGGCCTACGCTGCTACCATGATTGCCTTTGTATGGGCCAACAAGCTCACCGCTCCGGCAAACGCGATTCTGCTGCAGTACACCGCCCCCATTTGGGCGGCTCTGCTGGGCTGGTGTCTGGTTGGGGAAAAACCCCGCTGGTTCCACTGGGGGGCTCTGGCGCTGGTCCTGGGGGGGCTTTTGATATTTTTCCGGGACGATTTGAAGGCAGGAGGGCCGGGGGCTGCTTCTACGCTCCGGGGGGATATAGTTGCCCTGGCCTCCGGCCTGTTTTTTGGGGCCCATTCGGTGTTTCTGCGGATGCAGAAAGACGGGAACCCGGCGGATTCCATGCTGGGGGCCCATCTTATCTGCGCCGTGGTGGCGCTTCCGGCCTTTATCCTCATGCCCCCGGCCCTGAATATCCGGTCCCTGGGGGCCCTTGGCTTTATGGGTGTCTTCCAGGTGGGGCTTGCCTCCCGGCTTTTTGCCTTGGGAATACGGCGGGTTCAGGCAATGCAGGCCCTCCTTATCGCCATGATCGAGCCCGTACTCAACCCTCTGTGGGTTTTTGCCGTTACCGGCGAGCGTCCCTCCCCGGCGGCCCTGGCGGGGGGCATGGTGATTATCCTGGCGGTTTTGTGTTCCTCGTTCCTGGCGCAGCGTTACCCGCCGCGCGGTATTCCTAAGCCTTGAGCGTGAAATTCCGATAATGAGGATATGATACGGGGGTGGTACACCGGGGCCAGCGGTATGCGGGCCCAGCAATGGCGGCTTGATGCGGTGGCGAATAATCTCGCCAATATTGATACTGACGGTTACAAACGGGATGTAGCGGCTTTTAAGGCCTTTCCCGAACTGCTCCTGCGGCGTACCGATGACGACGGAGTGTACCGTCATCCCTTTGGTTCCGCCGATGCGGCCCCCATCATGGGAAGGCTGGGTACCGGGGTAGAATTAAACGAACTCTATACCGTCTTCGAGCAGGGGGCCTTAAAAGAAACCCAAAGCGACTTCGATCTTGCGCTGGATGGCCAGGGGTTTTTTACGGTGGATACCCCCTGGGGTGAACGTTATACCCGGAACGGCTCTTTCCAGTTGGGGAAGGAAGGCTACCTGGAGACCAAAGAGGGCTACCCCGTATTGGGAGAAAAAGGCCCCATCAGGGTAAAGGCCAACAATTTTCAGGTAGACAAAGAAGGTCGGGTATGGATCAACGCGGAATACGCGGACGATCCGAATCTGTTGATCTCCAGGGAAAACAACACCTGGGAAGAAACGGCCCTGTTGGACAGTCTCAAAATTGTGGACTTCGCCAAGGACCGTTATCTTAAAAAACAGGGTTCCAGCCTTTACCAGGAGACCGATGAATCCGGCCCGGCGCTGATTTCGGAGGAGAGTCGCCGGCCCCGGGTTGTCCAGGGTTTTACAGAGGCTTCGAATGTGGAACCCGTATCGGAGATGGTCAGGATGATCGAGGTGAACCGGGCTTATGAGGCGAACCAGAAAACCATACAATCCGGGGATACTATGCTGGGGACCTTGATCAACCAGGTACTCCGGTTCGGCGCATAAAATCAGCTTAAAGAGGGACAATAATGGTTAGAAGCTTATGGACCGGCGCCGCCGGTATGATCGGCCAGCAGGCCAACATTGATACGATTTCCAATAACCTGGCGAATGTGAATACTTCGGGATTTAAGAAGATGCGGGCCGATTTTGAAGACCTTCTCTACCAGACCGTAAAGGTTGCCGGGACTCCCGCCACAGAGGAAACGGTGGTGCCCGTTGGAATTCAGATGGGCCACGGGGTCAAACTTGCCGCCACCCAACGGATGTTCAGCCAGGGATCCCTGCAGAATACGGAGAATGTCTACGACATGGCGATCAACGGGGAAGGTTTCTTCCGGATTCAGATGTACGACGGCAGTTGGGCCTATACCCGTGACGGGGCATTCAAAATTGATGAGGATGGACGGCTGGTAACCAGCAACGGGTACTGGGTGCTTCCCGACATCATCATGCCCGAAGGTTTTTTGCCGCAGGAAATCAACATCACCAAAGACGGCCGGGTTTCGGTCATCGTTCCCCAGATCGATGAAAACGAACCGGTAGAGGTAGGGCAGTTAGAACTCTACCGCTTTCCCAACCCCGTGGGCCTTACCGCGGTGGGGGAAAATCTTTTTAAGGTGAGCAACGCTTCCGGCCAGGCCATTGCCGGCCGCCCCGGTTACGAGGGCATGGGCCAGATCGTCCACCGGTTTCTGGAAATGTCCAACGTGTCGGTGGTACGGGAGATGGTGGACCTTATCGTGGCCCAGCGGGCCTACGAATTTAACTCCCGGACCATCCAGACCAGCGACAGCATGCTGGGGACCGCCACTACCCTGAAACGGTAGTGTGCTAAGGAAAACAGTAAGGAGAACAGGGGAATGGACATAGGAGCGATTGGAACCCAGTACCTTGAACAGTACCGCTACAGTGTAGAGAATCTGCCGCTTGCCCGTAATTCCGGACTTTCCGCAGAGACGCCTGCGTTTGCGGATTACCTGGAACAGGATGAGAAGGCTGCAGCGGCCCCGGAAGAAGCCTCCACAGGGCCCCAAAAACCTTACGTTGACAAAACCAGTAAGCTCTACGAACAATGCCAGGAATTGGAAACTTTCCTGGTTAAAAACCTTCTTACGGGAATGAGGAACACCGTACAGAAAAGCGGTCTCATTGAAGATGGTCTGGCCGGCCAATTTTACGAGGATATGCTCTGGGATGAATACGCCAAAAGTTTTACCCGGAACGCCGGATTCGGCCTGGCCGATCAGGCCTACCTGGAATTGACAGGCCAGCGATCCGGCCGTGTCCGCTCAACCCCGGTGAATTAGAGTCTGCCCGCAGCGTAACCGGCGTTGTGGCCGGATTCAAATGAAAACTCAGCGGGGGGTCTGGATACCACTTGCCAGGTACACTACGATGTTGTAAAAACCGTGGGCCAGGGCAAGCCCGTGGAGCCCGTGGAAACGGACATAGGCCAGGGCCAGGATCATGGCCGCCAGGATGGAATTCATGGTCCCCCAGGGACCTTCGTACACGTGGCAGAAGCTGAAAAGGACGGTGGAAATCAGGAAAAAAGCCCGGGTGCCCAGGCCGCATTTCCTGATTTTTTCCTCCAGATAGTACCTGAAATAGCTTTCCTCAAGATAACCGGTACTGATGCATGAAAGAAAAACCACAAAAAAGCCGGCAGCGTCTGCGGGCGCCTCAATTTTGAAACCTTCGGGAATTTCGGGAAAAAGGGCGGCAATTCGGGAAACACAAATACCCGTAAGGATCAGGGCGGGAAAAACCACCAGAAAAGTAAAAAGATCCTGCAAACCGGGCAGGGAGACCCTTCCGCTTTGGCCGGACTTCCACTGTAAATACCAGATAAGGGCCAGGGCGGGCAGACTGTAGGCGGCAATACGGATAATCTCACGGCTCATGGAAAAAACCGCCAGTTCCGCGGGGGGCTCGTGATGCAACGCACCGGGCAAGAACAGGATGCCGTACAAAATAAGGGGCTCAAGAAACATATCCGGCGTAACGTTGGGATGCCCCAGGGTCTTATGGTCGTGGATTTGGGGTTCCGGAGGATGTGGGATCATGCCTTTTGACACTCCGTAGGGGACAAGGTATAGTTTACAGTATAGACCGATGGGTGGAGAATAGTACATGGCGTTTCTTGTCCTGTTGATCTTTTGCGGGGTTTGTGCCGCTGTTATCTTTTTTCACCGGAAGTCCGGGATTCAGGTCTCCTGGGTACAGTTCTTTGCCAAGGGAACCGACGCGGGTTTTTCCATCCGGGAGATTGAACTGCTGCGGAAGCTGGCCACCCTCTGTAACCTTGAGGATCCTTCCTCGCTGTTTTGGTCCCAGAATCAGTTGGATCAGTGTATCCGGGCCCTGGTCAGGGCCCAGCAGAGCGGTACGCAGGGGGAAGACCTGGGGGACGAGGATTTCCTTTCCCGGCTTTACGAGTACCGCAAGAAGATCGAAATGGAAAAACCCAGAATAAAAAACGGCATCAGCAATTCCCGGCAGATCAGCGAAGGCCAGAATTTGCGAATCCTGGTCCCCGGCAGCGGGGTTTTCCGTTCCCAGGTAATCAGGAATACCCCCCAAAACGTTACCATTTCCCGCCCGGTCAATGACAAGGTCAGTTCAAATTTCTCGTGGATCGGGACAAAGATGTCCGTCTATTTTTGGAGGGAGGATGACGCGGGCTACGTATTCGATTCGGAAGCCATAGACGAGGTGTTTGCCAAGGGTATCTCATCCCTCAAAATTTCCCATTCGGACTCCCTGTACCGGACTCAAAAGCGGAAATCCATCAGAATAAAGATGCATAAACCGGCATACCTCTACCTGATGGGGCCGGAGGAGGAGGCCGGTAAAGCTGAGATGAGCCCCGGGGCCAGGTGTTTCATGGAAGACCTTTCCGATACGGGCTGTGCGCTGATCATAGGCGGTCAGGCGGCTGCAGGAATGAGGATCAAGGTGCAGTTTGCCCTTAACGGTACTCCTATTTGCATGAGCGGGACGGTCCGTTCGGTAGATTACAAAGAAGCCACCCAGCGTTCCCTGCTACATGTAGAAGCCGATCCGCTGCCGCGTTACGCACAGAACAAGATCCTGGGTGAAGTTTTCGGTATGCAGAGTAACGATGAAGACGATCTTCCCTACCGGATCTCCGACGAGGCCGCCGGGGCTGTGCCCGGTGAATCCACCGCCGCACAAGATGCAGGAAGCGATGTGGATATTCTCACTGTACCCAATGTGGAGCCGGACCGGGTTTCCGTTGCCCCCGCGGAATCGTCTTCAAGCACATTCGTGCCGACTACCCCGCGGCCGGCCTTTAGTCCCGGTCCTTCCCCGGCCGCGACCGGCCCGCTCAGCGGGGAGCTGCCCCTGGCCGCCGGCGCGGAGGGTACGATTCCTGTAGGGACCGCTGTGGGTGATGAGCCGCCCCTTATACCATTCCCACCGGAGGGGGATATCCTGTGAACAAATACGTGAAGCTTTTTTCAAAACCGCTGGTATTCCCAAAAACGGGGACTTTACGGGCGCTGGCCCTGCTGTGTCTCCTTGCTGCGGGAACGGCTGTAAGGGCCCAGGATTCGATACTCAATTCCTATCAGCGGAATTTTATGCGGGCCAGTCTTTCCACTAAGGCGGGGATCCTGTTGGACGCCGCTACCGACGACCGGGCATCGGAATTTATCGGCCAGCTTTATGAATACGCCCTGAATTTTTCCCTGCAAAACGCCGAACTTCTGCGGGGCGATCCTGAGCTTCTTAATTTGACGGTCATTGCGGCCAGGGGGGCGGGGACCGGTTCCTATACCCGGAGCATCGATACCCTGTGGAATGTCTTTAACAGTTTTCGGGATTCCCAGGTTAAAATTGCCGTCCTTGACGCGCTGGCGCTTCTTGCCACGGGGAATGTTCAGATTGTTGAACACCTTAACCAATTCCTGGCGAATCAGAACAGCCTGTACCGTTCCAATATGGATGTGGATATTTCCACGGTTTCCGCCTGTATAAACGCCCTGGGGATCCTGGGGGGTGAAAGTTCTTTTCCGGTTCTTTTTGCAGTTATTATTGCCGGTTACCCTGAACCTCTGGGAGCCCAGGCGGCGGAGGCCCTGGAAAAACTCCCCGGAGATACGAAGGCGAATTTAACAGAGATACTGCGGAAAAACCCGCCGGTGGAAAAACTGGCCGTCTTCCGGGCGGCTGTTTCCAGCCGGGGCATGAGCAGCGCGGAAAAAGGCGCCTTCGCCCAAACCGCGCTGGAAATCGGCATGCAAAAGGATTCCGCGCTCAACGGTAACGGAACCGCCCTGGCCTTGCTGTGTTCCCTGGCAATACAGACATTACGGGATCTTGAATGGACCAGGGCGGATCAGGTTGTGTTACGGTATTTCTACCAGGTCCAGTCGGAATATCAGGAAGACCGGACGACCCAGCGCCGCGATCTGCTTTTGGAGGTAATTTCCTGCCTTGCCGTTATGGACAGTTCCGATGCGGCCCAGGCCCTTTCCCTTCAATTGGGTTACCTGAATTCCCAATTTGAACGGACCAGTAAAGATAAAACCGGTGAATATGACGAATCCCTTGTGCTGGGGGTTATTAACGCCCTTGGACAGTTGGGGGATCGAGTCGCCTTTGATAATCTTCACTACGTTGGCTATCTGGATTATCCTGAGCGCATCAAGGCTGCGGCCAGGGAGGCGTTGAATAACCTTTCATGGTAAACCAGGATCGTTTGTTTCCCCTTTCCAGCCTTACCGCGGGGACGGTTCTCTCCTATTACGGGGTTTACCTTCTTAGTTCATGCGGTTTTTTTCCGGATTCCGGCCTGTTCTCCGGCGCCGGGCGGCCTTTTATCCTGGCCGCGGTGGTGTTGTGGTCCGTTCTCCTGGTACTGAGTTCTCCGCCCGTCATATCACAGCGGCCCCGGCGGCGGTTTTGTGTTTTAGGCTTCACGTTTGCCGCCGGTCTTGTTCTGGGCGCCGTCTTTGCCGGCCGTATACCCGGTCCGCCCGGTTTAGGATTACCCGCCGGCGAGGTTAGCGCCCTTGAAGGGGTCTTGCTGGAAGACCCCCGGAAAATCGCCGGGGGAAACGGCATGGGCCGGCTTGAATTAAGGCAGGCCTGGACCCCCGGTACTACCGCTATCGGCGGCGCCGGGGTTCGCAGTTCCGCCCGCGGCAGGGTAACGGTGATATTTCCCGGCGGCCGTCTTGAGGACCTGAAAGAATTCGGCAGGAAATGCGTGGTGTACCTTGAGGGCGGTTTTATAAGGCCCCAGCCTGGAGAGCCCGACCCCGGTATGTTCCGGGCCGTGGGAGTTCATGTAATTTCCCCGGCGCCGCCGCTTGAACGGCTCCGTACCGGCCTGCGGCAAAGCCTGGTTTCTCTTTTAAGCCGCCCGGATAATCAAAGCTGGGGAAGCCTTTCACTGGCCCTGCTGCTGGGCGTGCGGGATAACCTGGATTCGGACCTTGCCCGCTCGTACCGGGAAGCCGGGGTTTCCCATGTACTTGCCCTGTCGGGTATGCACCTGGCCGTCCTCTCCGCCCTTATCGCCTTTCTGTTCAAGCCGGTCCTTGGTTCACGATGGGCGGCCCTGATCGGCGCCCTGTTTATCGTGCTTTACGTGTTTCTGGTAGGTTCTCAGCCCTCCCTGGACCGGGCGGTGATCATGTACCTCCTGGGAGCCCTGGCGATAGTTTGTTCCCTGACACGGAACCCCGTCTCCCTTCTTAATCTGGCCTTTATTGTGCAGATCATCTGGCAGCCTGAAGCGGGAATTGCCGTTTCTTTTGTGTTGTCTTACCTGGCCCTCTGGGGAATCCTCCACCTTGGCGTAAAAATAGCCGGGCTGTTTCGGGGCCGAATTCCCCCGGTTCTGCTTCAGGGGCTTTCCGCTTCCCTGGGGGCCTTTATAGCCACCGCCTCAGTCAGCGCCGCCAATTTCGGAGCGCTGCAGCCCGCGGGCATCCTGACGGGCCTGGTGATTGTCCCCTTGACAAGTCTGTTTATGGTTTTGACCATCGCCTATCTGGTCCTCGTTCCGTTCCTGCCGTTCCTGTCGCAGTTACTTGGCTTAGGCCTTTCCCTGCTGTACAAAACCCTGAATGTCCTGGTGGGCTTTTCCGCCGGTCTTCCGGGAATTGCGCTGAATCTCAATTCCTCCGGAACGGTAAAACTATCCGCGTGGCTTTGGGTACCGGGTTTGTCGATCCTGCTTGCCGGTCTCATCGTTGTCTTTGCCCGGCGCCGTGCCCGTGCCGCCGCCTGTATCCCGGCCCTGCCCTGACCGGGCAACTCCTGTTATGTGCGGCCTGCCCCTTAATTACGATTCCCCCCTGGCGCTCAAAGCTCTTCTGGAGAAGCGGGGTCTTGGGATGCGGAAAAGACTGGGGCAAAATTTTTTGATCAAGGGCGCTATCCGTAAAAAACTGGCAGCCGCTCTGGAGTTAAGGCCGGGAGACGGGGTCTGGGAAATTGGTCCCGGCCTGGGAGCCATGACCGCGGAGCTTCTTGAACAGGGGGCCAGGGTAAAGGCTTTCGAGATCGATCCTGGGTTCCTGGAATTTTTACAGGAGGAATTCAGCGGCAATCCCGGTTTTTCCCTGGTACCCGGAGATGTGCTTAAAACCTGGAAGGGGGAGGCGGAGGTTCCCTTTCTTTTAGGGAATCTACCCTACAACATTGCCGCCGCTCTTTTGGGGGATTTTGCAGAAGGGAACCGTTTTTTTAGGCGCATGGTAGTAACCGTGCAAAAGGAGCTGGGATGCCGTTTAACAGCCCGGCCCGGGCAGGCCGACTATTCGTCCTTTACGGTACTTATTGCCGGGCTGTACAAGATAAAATCCCTGGTAACTATGGGCGCATCATGTTTCTATCCGCCGCCCCGCGTCGATTCGGTGGGCATCAGGCTCGATCTAAGGGAAGAGTGTATCCCCCCGCTTACCGGTAAAATCACACACCCTTTCCCACCCCTTATGTACCCTATGGTACGGCGGCTCTTTTCTTCCCGGCGTAAAACCGTTAAAAATAGTTTATGGGCATTTGTCTCCTCCCGCTCCGGTATGGAACAGGGGGCACGGGATTTAACCATGAGCGCCCTGGAGTACTGTGGAATACGGCCGGATGAGCGTCCTGAAAATTTGGACATTCCCCAGTTTCGGGAATTGGCCCTGCAGTTACAACGTCTTGGCTTGGGGGAATAGATTGTCTATCGCATCGGCTTTGGAATCCATTGAGGAACGAATACAAAAAGCCTGCACACATTCGGGAAGAAAGCGGGAAAATATCCGGCTTATGGCGGTTTCCAAGTTTCAACCTGTCGCCGGTATAGAAGAAGCCCGCAAAAACGGCGTGCGGCTTTTTGGGGAAAACCGGGTTCAGGAAGCCGTGGAAAAATTCTCCACCTTCACCGGGGAATCCCCCCGGTCCGGCGGGACGGTCCTGTCCCGGACCCTGTTTCGGGACTGTGAAGTCCACATGATTGGATCCCTGCAGCGGAACAAGGCAAAAGTGGCGGCCCGTATCTTCGACTGCATTCAGTCGCTTGACCGGAACGAGATCATCGCGGAGCTTGCCAAACATGCCGGGGAGCGGGAAAAACCCCTGCCAGTATTGCTGGAACTCCATACGGGAGAATCCTCAAAGTCCGGGTTTCCTGACGAGGAGAGCCTTATAAGGGCGGCGGAACAGATCCTCTCGTCACCCGGACTTTCGGCAGCGGGGCTTATGACGATGGCCCCTTTTAATACCGGCGAATCATCAATTCGTGCCTCGTTTCGGGCCCTGGTTCACGCACAGGGGGTACTGGTTTCTCATTTTCCCCAGGCGGACTGGTCCTGCCTTTCAATGGGCATGTCGGGTGATTTTGAAATTGCCGTTGAAGAAGGTTCCACCCTGCTGCGCATTGGCACGGCAATTTTTGGAGAACGGCCTTAATGATGGTGATAGCTATGAAACAAACATACTGTTTTTTACCGATCCTTGTTTTCAGTATTATGGGTATCGTTCCCGTTTCAGCCCAAACATCCACACAGGGAAGGACTCAGACAGTTGCCCCCAATATTCTGCCCGATGTCCGTTCTCCTTCATCGGAATATCCCCTGTGGGTCCAGGACATTAGGCGGGGGGAAATTGTGGCCTTCGGCAGTTTTCCCTTTACCCTGTTCATCTCTACATTTGCGATGGATTCCGTTCGTTTTTTCAAGAACGATATGAACAGAGCCTATCTCCCCTGGCCATTTAAGGGACCGGGGGCACTCGAAATGACCAGGGAAGAAAAAAAACAAACCTTCATGATTGCCGTTACCGCTTCCATTACGATAGCGGTTATTGATTTTGCCATTGTTAAGCTGAAACGGCACAGGGAAGCGCGGCGGGAACAGATGCGGGATAGCGGCGGGGATATTCATGTTACCCGCAGCCCCATAACCGGTAACACGGATACGGCGGCGAACCCGGAAGAACCTCCTCCTGAGGAGAAAAACCCCTAATGCCGGTTTTTTCAGGGATTGTGGAAGATACGGCAGGGCTCCGGCTTGACCGCTACGTCTCCGAATATCTTGGCCTGCTTTCGCGTTCCCAGGTAAGGTCCCGTTCCATGAGTGCCCTGGTAAACGGGAAACAGGTTAAGCGCTCACGGGTCGTAAAAACCGGTGATTCTCTGGAACTTTCCTGGGAAGAGGCGGAAAATCCGAATGTAGAGCCCCAGGATATTCCCCTTACGGTACTCTATGAGGATCCCCGCGTGATTGTTATCGACAAAGCCCAGGGGATGGTGGTTCATCCGGGGGCGGGGAATCATTCGGGGACCCTGGTAAACGCCCTGCTGTTCAGACGTATGGCGGCCGGCGCTCCTCCGGCCCTGCCGGTCCCCGGAGACCCTTTCCGTCCGGGGATTGTACACCGGCTGGACAAGGACACCTCCGGGGTGATGATCTGCGCCTGGGACGCCGGGACTCTTGCCTTTCTTTCGGAACAGTTCAAAACCAGAAAAGTACGGAAACGCTACGTGGCAATTCTGCGGGGTGTTCCCGCTGAAGAATCCGGGCGGATCAAAACCCTACTCTGCCGGGACAGCCGGGACCGTAAACGTTTTACCGTTGGGGAACGGGGAAAAGAGGCCCTTAGTTATTTCAAGATCATCCGTTCCTGGGCCAGCCATTCCCTGGTACTCCTGTATCCCCGTACCGGGCGTACCCACCAGCTTAGAGTCCAGATGGCCTGGCTGGGGTATCCCATTGTGGGCGATCCGCTGTACGGTTCCCGCGACCGGCTGTTTCCCGGGGCGGCCATGATGCTCCACGCCAAAAATTTAAGCATTAGCCTGCCCGGAGAACATGAGCGGCGGATATTCTCAAGTCCCCTGCCGGATCGTTTCCGGTCTTTGATTCGAATCCTGGATACAAGGGCGGGCAGGACAGCCGCTTCCTATCCGCGTAGCCGCGTAGTGGAGCAGGATAATTAGATTGGGATGAGTGGCTACCCTTGTTTTTCCCTGTGGGCGGCGCCGCGTGTTATTGACGAAACCGGCGCCTACGCGGTGGTTTACAAACCTCCCCTCATGTTCTGCGCCCCCCTGTCGGACAATCCCACCGGAACCCTGCTGGGCTGGTTTGCCGGCCATTGTCCCGCCGTTCTTGAAGCCTCCCGCAGTAGGGAAGGCGGCCTGCTTCACCGTCTGGATTTTGAGACGGAAGGACTGGTTTTGTTCGCCAAAACCCGGGAAGCCTTTGTATCCCTCCGCGACCAGCAGGCGGCAGGATCTTTTGTCAAGGAGTACAGTGCCGTTACCTGCGCGGTAAGACCGGCCCCTGCCGGGTTTTTTTCATCTGGTCCTGGAGGCCCCTCCGGTTTTCCGCCGCTTCCTCCGCCCTTCGACCGGATGGGGCTGTCTTCTCTCAGTCTGCCCTTGTCCGTTGAAAGTTTTTTTCGAGCCTGGGGGCCGGGGAGAAAAGCGGTAAGGCCGGTAGTCCGGGAACCGGTCCGGCCTACTACCCGGCCTTTGATACCGGGGAAAAGGCGGCGTATCGCGCACGACAAGGGCGGCCCCTACCGGACGGAATTATTGGCTGCCGGAGAACCGGGCTGTTCCACCCCGGGGGAAACCGGATCTCCGCGCATTCTCACCCTCCGGATACACAGAGGATTTCGGCATCAGATCCGCTGTCATCTGGCATGGATAGGGGAGCCGATCCTCAACGATTTCCTTTACGGCGGGTATCCTGCGGGGTACCTTGCCCCGTGGCAGGGCGGAGCCGCAGGACCGGACACGAACATGACGTACCCCATTGCCCTGCGGGCCTGTGCCTTTCGTTTTTTTAACCCTTCTACGGGAAAGCAACAGGACTACCGGCTGCCCGGTTTCGGGGAACTCCCCGGGCTCACGGAACTATCCGGCTTCGCACAGACACCCGGATCCGGGGAGGCATCCGGCTTTACGGGTTGATCGTGCGCAGGCGGTTTAAGATGTACTTTCGAATTTCCGCGGCCAGGTAGAAAGACCCGGTACCCAGAATAGGCACATTCCGGTTCTGATCCAGCGCCCGCTTGACCGCCTCCGCGCTGTCGGGGATCAGTAGTAATTCCGTATTTTTCCGCGTCATTTTTCCGAAAATACGGTATAGCTCCGTGGGACTGCTTTTTTTGAAGGTACCGGGGGTCGTGATAATGATGCGGGAAAAATAAGGCGCAAGAATCTCCGCCATAGCCTCGGCGTTTTTTCCGGCAGTACAGCTAAAAATCAGAATCCCCCCTTCACCGTAGAGCGACAGGAACGTATCGCGGCACTGCTCTACACTTTTGGACGTGTGAGCGCCGTCGATCACCAGTTCCGGGCCCTGCATGATCTGTTCAAACCTGGCAGGAAGACTAAAATCCTCAAGACCTTTCCGTATGTCCTCCCCCCCGATCCGGGGATAGGCCTGCCGCGCGGCCAGCACCGCCAGTCCCGCGTTATGGGCCTGTACTGCTCCGGGAATCCTGACCGAAAGCTGCAGATCTTCGGGCTCTTCACGGAGCAGGCGCAGACTGAACCGGGTCCCCTCCCTGCTTATCTGTACGTTCCGCGTTTCCGCAGCCTCGGGAAAATAGAGAAGGGGAGCGTCCTTTACCAGGCTTTCCCGGCGGAACACCGCCAGGACTTCTTCTTCCTGGGCGGCAAGAACCAGGGGGGTATGGGCCTTGACGATTCCCGCTTTTTCCGCGGCAATGGCTCCCAGGGTATTGCCCAAATATTCAGTATGTTCCAGTTCGATAAGGGTGATCACCGTTACCAGGGGGCTGACGATGTTGGTGGCGTCCAGCCGCCCCCCCATACCGGTCTCTACCGCCATAACATCACATCCGGCATACCGGGCGCAGAGGAAAAAATAGAGGGTCATAAGCTCAAAAAAAGTAACGTCTTCCCCTTCTTCCCGTGAAGGATCAAAAAGACGCCCCTCCGGCCCCCTTAGACCGTGCAGCTTTTCCACCACTGCCGCCAGTTCGTTACCCGCCTCGGCGTATATGGATTCGTCAAAGAAAAGATTCCCCTGGCTGATCCGTTCCCGCTTTTCCATCACATCCGGAGAAGCGTAACGGGCAGTTTTGAGACCCGCCGCGTTCAGGATAGCGGCTGTCATCCCGGTAACCGAACCTTTCCCTTTCGAACCTGCCACGTGAATAACCGGGGCGGCCCGTTCAGGATTACAGGCAAGATCACATAGTACCCTCATCCGGTCCAGACGGAAACTTTTATAGCTCTGCCCCCGTCCCATGTTAATGAACCGGTCTATCCACGCAAAAACACCGGAAGAACCGGAAAATTTCTCAATTTTACTCATAAACAATTCCGCATCATGCCATATTTTCCCGTTCCTGGACAAGGACAGACACTACGGTTGCAAAAAGGGAAGTGCATGGAGTATGATTTCTTATGAATTCCACTATGAATTACCCTAATCCTTGCCGGCCTGATTTTTTCATCGCCCCAGGTTCCCGTGTCTATTTTATCGGCATCAAAGGAACCGGAATGTGCGCCCTGGCAGAGCTGATGGCCGGCACGGGATTCCTCGTATCCGGTTCCGACCGGGACGATGTTTTTTATACCGATGGTATTCTTAAAGCTCTTGCTATCCCTTATCATGAGAATTTTTCCCCTTCCCATATTCTGGACAGTTTTGATCTGGTCATATATTCGGCAGCCTATACCTTTGAAGCAAACCCCGAAATGGCGGAAGCCCGGAAACGCGGCTTGACTATCATGAAGTATACCGATGCCCTGGGCCTTTATTCACGGTATTTTGATTCCTCCGGTATCGCGGGAGTTCACGGAAAAACTACCACCACCGCTATGGCCGGTCAGCTTATCCGGGCTGCCGGGCTTCCCGCCCAGATCCTCGCGGGAAGCGCCGTTAAAGGGTTTAATAACCGTTCCACCCTGAATTTGGGAAACAAATATTTCGTTGCGGAAACCTGTGAGTACCGGCGGCATTTTTTGTCGTTTCATCCCCGCAGAATAGTTCTTACCGCAGTAGAAAGCGATCATCAGGATTACTATCCAACATACGAATCGATCCGGGATGCGTTTGCGGAGTACTGCGGGCTCCTGCCCCCTGACGGAGAACTTATCTATTGTGCCGATGATCCGGGGGCCCGGGAAGTGGCGGCGATAATGAAAAGCAAAGATCCTTCGCCGGTTCTTGTCCCCTATGGCTTTACGGCGGAAGGGGAATACCGGATTCTCTCCTATCGGATCCTGGGAGAGCGGGCGGAGATGAAACTGGCGGGTTTCCCTCATGAACTTACGCTGCGTATCCCCGGCCGGCATGAGGCTTTGAACGCCGCATCCGCCCTGGCCCTTATATCCTCCCTGGTTGCCGGGGAATTCGGCAATGGAACGGCGGGAAGCGGCTGGACGGAGGAACGACGGGAACAGGTCAGGAAAGCGCTGGAAGATTTCGCCGGTTCCAAACGGCGTCAGGAGATCCTGGGGGAAGCGGGGGGCATTCTTTTCATGGATGATTACGCCCATCATCCTACGGCAATCGCCACAACCCTGGACGGCCTGCGGTCGTTTTATCCCGGCAGGCGAATCGTCGTCAGTTTTATGTCTCATACCTATACCCGGACCGCTTCCCTGCTGGACGAATTTGCCGAATCCCTTAAAGGGGCGGACATAGTGTTTCTTCATAAAATATACGCGTCCGCCCGGGAACAATATTCAGGCGGCGTTACCGGCAGGGTTTTGTTTGAAAAAACCGCTGAAAAAAAAGACGGAGTCTGCTATACTGATGAACCTGAAGAAGCGGAAGAACCGCTCAGGGACATACTAAAAGCAGGGGATCTTTTTGTTACAATGGGCGCAGGGAACAACTGGCCCCTGGGGGAAAAATTGTACAACTACTATTGCGGGAAAGAGGGAACGGACCGGTGAAAAGCATGACCAGCTATGCCTGTCAGGAGCAGCGGGAGGAACTTTACAGCCTTTCCGTGGAACTGCGGGGCTGTAACAACCGTTTCCTTGAGATCAATTTTTTCCTTCCCCCCTATTTTTCACCTCTGGAACAGCGCATACGGGAATTAATTACCCCGGTCTGTGCGCGTGGAAGGATCGATGTAACAGTACATTACCGGGATAAAAACTCTCCCTTTAATGTCATGGTGAATCACCAGGCCGTAACAGCCTATACGGAGGCATTCAACAGCCTGGCCGGAATTCTTCATATTGATGAAAAGCCGGATATTAAAACCCTTATGAGTTTTGAGGGAGTATTGGAGATAGAGTGGCTGCGGGACGAAGAGCGTTACTGGGAACGAATCGAAGGGCCGCTAAAAACAGCCCTGGATATTTTTAGTGCGGAACGGGCACGGGAAGGACGGCATACCCAGGAACATATTCTTTCCCAGATTGACGTAATTGAGACTTCGTTGCAGCAGGTGGCCCTTCATGCGGAAGAACTAGAGACCACCATAAAGGAAAACCTGCACAGCCGTTTTTTGGAACTTTTAGGAGACAGAATTGATGAGAACCGTATCCTTGCGGAAACGGCGGTTCTGTTGATGAAATATACCATTTCAGAAGAAATATCCCGGCTCAGGTCGCATTTGTCTGAGTTTCGGGCGGAAGCCGGGAGGAGCCCCAGTCCCGGGAAAAAACTCGATTTTCTCAGCCAGGAGATGAACCGGGAAATAAATACCATCGGTTCCAAGGCGTCCCAGATTGAGGTAAGCCGTGCCGTGGTGGACATGAAAAATGCGCTGGAAAATGTAAGGGAGGAACTTCGTAATGTGGAATAGCGGCAAGCCCCCGTCATGCCGGGATAAGGTACGGGATTCTCTTAAAATTGCAATATCGGGGAAAAGCGGCTGCGGGAATACAACCGTAAGCAGACTGGTAGCGGAAACCATGGGCCTGCGTTTTATCAATTTTACGTTCAGAAACCTGGCGGAAGAGCGGGGAATCACCCTTAGGGAAGTTTTAGAAAAGGCCTCCCGCGATGATTGCTGGGACCGGGAAGTTGACAGCCGTCAGACTGCCCTGGCACGGGAAGAGGGGGGTTGTGTCCTGGGTTCCCGGCTGGCAATATGGATGCTGCCGGAAGCAGACCTGAAAGTTTATCTAAAGGCCCAGGCGGAAACCAGAGCAGAGCGGATCATGAAACGGGAAGGGGGAAGCCTGGGAGAAATAACGGCCTTTACCGCAGAGCGGGACCGCCAGGACCGGGAACGGTACCTGAGAATTTACCGGATTGATAATGATGATTACAGCTTTGCGGATATGATAATTGATACGGACAATCTTGACCCCGGCCAAATTGCCCTGCTCATTATCAATAGTGCACATAACAAAGGAGGGTTGAATGTGAAATGAGTATCGATGTTTCAGCCAGAGATATTAGCGCTTTCCAGGACGCGGTTTATTCTCATTACAGGAAGGAGGGACGTATCTTCCCTTGGCGGAAAGACATCCGGCCCTGGGGAGTATTGGTATCGGAATTTATGCTCCAGCAAACCCAGGCAACACGGGTTGTTCAGTACTGGGGCAAATGGATGGAAAAGTGGCCGTCCCCCAAACTTTTTCACAAAGCCTCTATGGAGGAGGCGCTGCGTGCCTGGTACGGATTAGGCTACAACACTCGCTGCTATCACCTTAAAGACTGCGCCCGCAGAATTGTCAATGAGTATGACGGTGAAATACCGGATAGCCCGAAAGATTTGGAACAGCTTCCCGGTATAGGCCCCTATACCGCACGGGCAGTACCCTGCTTTGCCTATAATATTCCTATGGTCTTTATCGAAACAAATATCCGTGCAGCGGTATTACATTTCTTCTTTAAGGATAAAACCGGGGTAAGGGACAAAGAACTCATCTCCATTCTGAATACATGCCTTGACTTAACCAATCCCCGCAAATGGTATTACGCTCTTATGGACTATGGAGCTGCCCTCAAAAAACTTACCCCGAATCCGAACCGCCGGAGCGCCCACTATACCCGCCAGACCCCGTTTGAAGGTTCCTTCCGGCAGCTCCGGGGGCTGGTGATTAAGACCCTTGCCCTGACCGGACAGATGGGGGTGGAGGAATTGATGGAACATACCGGCATCGACAGCCAGGATGACATGTACCAGGTGCTTGAGGCTCTGAAAAATGAACAATTGGTAGCCGAGCGTGGAGGGACTTACCGGATATGGAATAAGCGGCGGCAATGAGGATGCCGTACCACCGGCGGTAGCGGGGGATTGACTTCTGAATCGATTTTGGCTATTGTTAGATCAATGCGGCTGTCGTATAACGGCTATTACTCTAGCCTTCCAAGCTGGAGACGAGGGTTCGACTCCCTTCAGCCGCTTTAACGTAGTTATTATTCGACAAATACTTAGGCTATAAACGACCGCTCACGCAGTCAATGACCCAGCCTAGAATGACATCCAGCCGCTTTTGAATGGCAGAGGGTATATCCACCCTTGAGGCGAGGAAGTCAGAAACCTTGGCGCCGCTCAGACAATAGACAAGGATTCCCTCGGTTAAGGGTTCAAAGTAGAATTGGGCAATAAATTGACCTGATTTAATAACAGGGAAAATAATATAGCTTAAGTCCCGGCTGTTTGAAAGGTTGTAACTGAAACCACGAACATTCTTATAAATATTTGCCTGATAATAGGAATTGCCAAAGTTGGCGTCCTTTAACCGAATATGGATCGTTTCCGAGTCGGGCAGGTTATCCCGGGGAGGCGGATCATCCAGAATTGAAGTTCTTCTGGCACCTGCGATACGGGTGGCATCTTCAAAAAGCGGAACATCCTCCCCACGGGTTTCCGAGTGGTACAGGCGGCCATTCAGGGCACGAATATGACGAATAGCGTTGTAGATATCGACAGGCTTCATGGGCCTGGATGGATAGGGGACAACCAAAAGGTATTCTATAACCACCGACGGTTTAAGATTATCGATCTCTGAACGTATCCGGGGATCAAGATCAGATGCATCCAGGGTATGATAGTTTTTTTCGTAGGAGGCGAAGTAACCACTTGTGGAAAAAACACGTTGTTTTATTTCTCCGTCAAGGGAAGGGAAAATCCCGTCAAGGGAACGCAGGGGAACTTGCGAAGAATTTACAGAGTTTTCCTGGGAAAACAAAAAGAAACTAAAACAGGAGAAAAGGATAAAAAAGAAAACTATGGCTTTTTTCCACATCAATATGCTCCTTTTCCTTTTATAACAACACCAAAGGTTTTAAGCAATACCCACAGGTCCAACCAGACCGACCAGCTTTGAAGGTAGTAGGTATCAAAGGCCACCCGTTCAGTGTAATCGGTATCAGATCGGCCTGAAACCTGCCACAGGCCCGTAAGTCCGGGTTTAACTGAAAAGATACGATCAAAATCCTTGCCGTACTTTTCAACTTCTCCGTCAACTATGGGCCTGGGTCCTACCAGACTCATCTCACCTTTAAGGACATTGATAAGCTGGGGGAATTCGTCAAAACTGGTACGCCGTAAAAATTTTCCGACAGGTGTTACCCTTGGATCATCTTTTAACTTGTGATTTGCCTCCCATTCGGCACGCAGCCCCGGGGACTGTGCAAGCAGTTTTTCCAGAACCTCCTGTGAATCCCTGAACATAGATCTGAATTTATAGGCATTGAAATACTTACCGTTTTTACCCAGGCGCCGATGGCGATAAAGCACCGGACCCGGTGAATTCAGCTTTACCAGAAGGGCAATGACGATAAGCAGAGGCAGAATAATTAACCCGCCAATGATCACAATAGCCAGATCCAGAAGCCGTTTAATGGCAAGGTTCCATGACATTTTAAGCTTATGACTGGCTACAAACCCAAGGATACCGTCAAAATCCCTGACAGACATCCAAATATTGGTAATATTAAAGAAATCGGGGATCAAGACGGAATACCGGAACGCCGACACCGAATAATTGAGCAGATGGGTCAGAATGTCCTGGGAAAGCTCCGGCATGGCTACAATGGCCATTCGTATCCTGAACTGCTCAACTATCTCAGGGCCAATGGACGTGTCATGTATGATAGGAATATCTCTGTAATATTCTCCTGATTCCGCCGTATCGTCCAGAATCAAAACGGGTATATAGCCGATTCGTTTACTGTTCAAAAGCCGATCAGTAACAAGACGACCCGTTGATCCGCTGCCGTAAATAACGGCGGGTATCCCTCCAATGCCGGTTCTGCTCAGAATAGTATGTGTCAGGCTGCGCATTACCATAAGAACAACCGGAGAACAAACAAAACTGATAATAAAGGCAATGGATATGGCGTCAAATTCCTGATCTTCAATATAGCGGGATAAAATAATCCCCCCGTGGGCCAAAACAGAACTTACGGTAAAATGACGAAGCTCTTCCGATGGGGCAAGGGAAATTCCCGGATACAGTCCATTTATTTGAAAGAAAAGGATAAAAACCGGCAGATAAGGCCAATACGTAACAAACGACTTAAAATTGATGGCCGTAATGTCGTAAAGATTGACAAAAAAGAACCCCGTTCCAAAAGAAAACATGATTCCAAGCAGATCGGAAATTATAAAGCCCGTGGAAACAAGAGCCGAACTGGTCCTGCCATAGCGGATATGGTACCACTTTTCAAATTCCCTGATATCCATCTTGTTATTATTATAACCATTCCCTTTCGTTAATGATACATGCGATCCGTTCCTTGAAGACTTCCCTGGAAAATTGCCCGACGTGTTCCGCATAGGCATCCCGGCAGGAAAAGGACGATTCGCTCTCCTCGAATTTGTCAAGGGCACGGATCAGGGCAGCAGGACTTTGTTCATCAAAAAAAAGTCCGCTAACACCCTCCTTTACGGTATCCAGAGTACCTCCACCCCGGAAGGCAATAACGGGACAGCCGGCGGCGTTTGCCTCCACCGGAATAATACCGAAGTCCTCGATTCCGGGAAAAAGCAGAGCCCGGGCCCGGGAAAGGAGGGAAACGACTTCCTCATCGGAAACCCGTCCGGTAAAATGGACCAGGCCGGTTTTTTCATAGCGCCGGACCAGCCCTTTTTCCGCCCCCGCTCCGGCGACTACCAGCTTCCTCCCTGACCGGATGCAGGCCTCCAGGGCGATATCCGCCCGCTTGTAACCGGTAAGCTGGCCGAAAAAAAGGTAAAAATTTTCAGGTTTCCGCTCAACCGCCATATACCGTTCAATATCCACCGGCGGATACACAATAACCGCTTCCCGGCGGTAGTACCGGCGGATCCGGCTTTGCACCCAGGACGAGTTTGCAATAAAAAGATCCACCATATTGGAGGACATAAAGTCCCATACCCTGAGAGTGGGGATAAGTCTTTTCATAAAAAAACGGGTCAGAAACCCGGCATCCCGAAAATATTCGTGGTACATATCCCAAAGGTAACGCATAGGACTGTGGCAGTAGCAAATATGATAAGCCTTTGGATTGGGAACAACACCCTTGGCAGGCCCCGCTTCACTTGAGATAACCAGATCATATTCCTGAAGATTAAAGCCGTTCAGAGCGTTGGACATAAGGGGCATATATTTCTGGTACAATTTTTTGGCAAAGGGAAGCCGATTGATATAGGAAGTATACACGTGGTGGGAGCTGATCAGTCTCGAAACGGCAGAAGGATCATATACATGGGTATAAATATCTGCAGTAGGGAATATCTCCAGAAGAGCCTCCAACACCTTTTCCCCGCCCCTCATATTGACAAGCCAGTAGTGGATTATGGCGATTTTCA
>JAITJW010000019.1 GCA_031278715.1 Treponema sp.
ACACAACACACACTATTACTACATACACACACAATTTTTAACTGGTATCGCTTTTCTCAAACAGCCGCGGCTGTTCCAAAAGTTAACGTTTTGGGAGACAGGGCAAAAGACAGGCACAGCTTGTCCGGCTTTCCTGGATTTTATAGACAGTACCGTAGTGCGGCATCGGAGTATTCCCATAAACCACAGGAGGCTTATGTATGAAGAACACGGAACAGCATAATAAACGTACGCGTTTATCACAGCGGGTTTTGAAAAACTATGAACTCTATCTGTTTCTTTTACCTGCTGTTGTTTTAATATTCTGTTTTCATTACCTCCCCATTTACGGTGTACAAATAGCCTTTAAGAATTTTACCCTTGCCAAGGGGATCTGGGGAAGTCCCTGGGTCGGCCTGGATCAGTTTTTCCGGTTTTTCCGGGCATTTCAATCCAGGGTTGTCATTACGAATACCCTTATTTTGAGCGTCTATGGAATCCTGGTAGGTTTTCCTCTGCCCATCGTCCTGGCGCTGATGATGAATACAATGGGTTCCCAGAAGTTCAAACGTTCACTGCAAACCATTACCTATATGCCCTATTTTATCTCCGTTGTGGTTCTGGTGAGCATGATAAACCTTTATTTAGCTCCCACCGGGCTTTACGGTCAAATTGCCCGGGCCTTCGGCGTGGAGCCGGTAAATATCTTAAACTTTCCGGAGGCTTTCCGGCACGTCTATGTATGGTCCGGTGTATGGCAGGGTATGGGCTGGAGCAGCATTATCTATATGGCGGCCCTGTCATCGGTAGACCCGGCCATGTACGAGGCGGCAACCATAGACGGGGCAAATAAATTTCAAAAAATAGTTCATATCGATCTGCCGTCCATCGCCCCCACGTGCATCATCCTTCTTATCCTCAGCGCCGGGGGTATACTGAGCGTCGGGTTTGAAAAAGCTTTCCTGTTGCAGAACAGCCTGAACCTCAGCCGGAGCGAGGTTATCAACACCTATGTATACAAGGTGGGATTACAGCAGGCCCAGTACAGTTTTTCCACGGCAGTGGGCTTATTCAATAATATCATAAATTTCGCAATCCTCAACATTGTAAATTTTATCGCCAGGAAAGTTGGGGAAACCAGTCTTTTTTAGGAGGACGGCATGTTCAGGAAACGGCAGACCCTGGGGGATAATATCTTTGACGCGTCCATAAACATCGTGGGCGTCCTTATTTTCATAATCATGGCCTACCCCATGTATTTTGTAATCATTGCCTCATTTAGTGATATTACGGCAGTCAGCCGGGGCATGGTATGGCTTTGGCCTAAAAATATATCTCTGGAAGGCTATAAACGGGTCCTTGAGGACGGCCGTATCTGGAAGGGCTACCTGAATACCATTATTTATACCGGAGCCGGGACTTTTTTCAGCCTTCTATTTACCATGCCCGCGGCTTATGCCCTTTCCCGCCGGGACCTTGCCGGACGGAACGGCATTATGATGTATTTTGTGTTCACCATGTTTTTTTCAGGCGGGCTTATTCCCACCTACCTCCGGGTATACAGCTTCGGCCTGGTGGATACGGTTTGGGTGGTACTCATCCCCTTCTCCGTAAGCGCCTATAATCTCATTATCGCCCGTACTTATTTTGCCTCTACCATTCCCCTGGAACTGCTGGAAGCGGCCAGGATCGACGGCTGTTCCAATACGCGGTTTTTCATTTCCGTCGTACTGCCCCTTTCCAAAGCGATCCTCGCGGTAATAGGCCTTTACTGTGCGGTCGGCCAGTGGAACCAGTTTTTCACTTCCCTGGTGTATATGCGGAGGGACGAACTAATGCCGCTCCAGGTGATTCTGCGGAGGATTCTGCTGCTCAATTCGATCACAACGGAAATGCTGGGGCCCGACCAGTACGACAGAGCGCGGCTTGCCGATGTAATGAAGTACAGCATCATCATCATTTCCACCGCGCCGGTGATGTGTTTTTATCCATTCATACAAAAGCATTTTACCAAGGGGGTAATGATCGGTTCCTTAAAGGGCTGATCCGTACTTGTGGGTTTTACCGCTTAAGCGGTAACGATATATTTTAAGGAGGTATCTTATGAAAAGATACATCGTGGGAACCATAGCGGCCTGCGGCCTTATGGTGGTATTGCTTGCGGCCTGCAACAGGACAGGGACAACACAGGCCGCCACCGCGGCTGATGAGGGTCTGTTCAATCCGACGGGCTTTCCTGTCGTAAACCGTCCGGTTACCCTCACGGTTTTTTCCGCAAGGAACACAACTGACGATTATAACACCCTGCCTGTTTTCAAGGACCTGGAGGCAAAGACGGGGATTCACATCGAATGGGAGTACCCTGGTGAGGAGTGGGGAACCCAAAAACCCCTTCGTTTGGCTAGCGGGGATCTGCCGGATATCTTTTTTACAGGCGCCCTCAGCGAAGCGGATGTGGTAACAAATCCGGAACTGTTCGTCGCTATGGAATCCCTTATTGAACAGTACGGTACCAATCTGCGGGCCATATTCCAAAATGATCCCAGCTTTGAGAAATTCGCGCGGGCGGCTGACGGGCATATCTACGGTCTTCCCGCGCAGAGGGCCAAGCGGCCGGTTACCTACAGTGTATGGGGGATCAACCAGGTATGGCTGGATAATTTAGGCCTGGCGGTGCCAACCACCACGGAAGAATTCTACCAGGTGCTTAAAGCCTTCAAGGAACGGGATCCCAACGGAAACGGTAAAGCCGATGAGATCGGTATGTCCATACTCGGTTTTGATAATGGCGACTCAGGCCCGGATGATCTTTTCGGTTCTTTTGGTCTTGTAAACAGCTACGGCAATAACTGGATTACGGTAACAGATGGTAAAGTCCAATACATGGCCGCCCAGGACGGCTTTGTGGATGCCATAGCCTGGTTCCACCGTCTTTACGCGGAAGGTCTCATGGACCCGGAAACCTTTACCCATGACTGGGGCAGGTGGCGGGCCAAGGGGAACCCCCCGGCAGGGGAGCCGGATATAATCGGGGTTGGCACTTCCTATGCCCTGTACAGTATGTTTGGTACGGAACGGGCTAAACACTATACCTTGTTAATGCCGCTCAAGGGACCAAAGGGCCATCAATATGCCCGCTGGTCCCCCGACGTTGTACAAAGGGGAAAGTATGTAGCGGAAATCACCGCCACGTGCCAGTATCCCGAAATCGCCCTGCGCTGGCTTGACGCGCTGTACGATGAAGATGTGAGCCTTCAACTGTTTTACGGCGCCTATGGGGAACGGCTGGAAAAAAGAGACGACGGTACTATCTACGCAATTCCGCCTCCGGCGGACGGCAGTATTGACTCAACCACCTGGGCTTGGAGCAGGGCGCTTAACGCTTTCGCTCCCGGCTATACCAGCAATGAAACAAACCAGAGGATCATCGATCCCACCTTTGACGAGCAGTATAATCAAAAGTTACTGCTGGCCCCGTACTTCCCCAAGGAGTACTATCCCCTGGCGGCGTCGACCCCCGAAGAGGCGGATGAGCTGGCAATCCTGCGTCAGGATATCCATACCTATGCCAAAAGCCAGGCCGCAACCTGGGTTGTCAACGGCGGGGTGGAACGGGAATACCCTGCGTTCCTCCGGCAGATTGAGACAATGGGCCTGCAAAGAATGGTAAACATTTATCAGACCATGTACGACCGTCATATACAGTAAACCCCGGCTTGACGCAGCAGGCAGTTTTGAAACAAGCTGTGGACGAGGTGATTTCTTGCGTAACACGTATGTGGAAGACTGGCAAAAGATAAAAGACCGCTTTGAGCAGTGGTGGAACCGGGAACCGTGGGATACGCCTGCGGATAAGCCCCTGATGTGGATTACCGCCGCAGGGAAACCGGGCAGGACCACAGCGGTAGAAAAGGCGCGGGAACCGCGGGAACAGTACCTCAATGTTCCCGCCATCATTGCCAGTTTCAGGAACTACTGCGAGACCCGTTATTTCCTGGGGGACGCCTTTCCCGCAGTGGACATCAACCTGGGGCCCGGTTCTATGGCCCTCTACCTGGGGAGCGAACCGGGTTTTGCCTGGGATACGGTGTGGTACAGGGAAAAATGCGAAAGCCCCCTGGAATTCGAGTCCCTTGCTTACGACGAAAATAACTACTGGTGGACCTTGCATCAAAAGATGGCGGAGGAAGCGGCGGCCCTGGCGGCGGGGGATTTCTACGTGACCATTCCGGATATTATCGAAAACCTGGACATCCTTTCCGCCCTGCGGGGCCCCCAGAACCTTTGTTACGACATGCTCGACGAACCGGAGGCGATCCACCGGGGGCTGGAAATCATCGACAGCGTTTATTTTAAGTACTACGACCGCTTCTACGATCTCCTGAAAGACGGCGACGGGTCAAGTTCCTACACGGCATTCTCCATCCTGGGAAAGGGCCGGATAGCTAAAGTTCAATGCGATTACTGCGCCCTTATCTCCCCGGAAATGTTCAGGGAATACGTCCAGCCTTCCCTGCGTAAACAGTGCCGGCAACTGGATCATTCACTGTACCATCTGGACGGTCCCGATGCGATCAAGCACGTGCCGGCCCTGATGGAAATAGAAGAACTGGACGCCTTGCAATGGACCTGCGGGGCCGGTAAACCCGACGGCGGCTGTGAAAAGTGGTATTCTATTTACGATCAGGTACGGGACGCGGGAAAGGGCCTGTGGATACAACTCTACGATGGGGACGCCTCTACCCGGGCGGAAAGCGTCAAAAGGCTGGTAAAGCGTTACGGAAAAACAGGCATGTACTTTCTTTTTCCCAATTTCGAAAGCCTGGCGGAAGCTAAAAAAACGGCAAACCTTTTTGAATGACGGAATCGTTTTTCCGCCGGATTAAAGCAAGTTCCTGATGCGCGGGGAATGTCCGGCAGCTTGTTGTGCTTCGTACAGCCCCTGCAACCTGCCAAGCGGCAGCGCCGGAAAGGGTCGCCGGGACGGCGCATACCGCCCCGGCAGTTCCGGTAAACTTAGTACAGGGCTTCCCTTAGATTTTGGACGTTCCGGGACATCAGATCGTAGTAATTTGCCCCCTGGTCAAAATCACGTTTTGAAACGTTGTGTACTGCGTGGAGAAGGAGTTTCCGGGCTCCCGTTTCCTCACAGATTGTGTCGGCAATTCGCTCATTGGAAAGCTCAATGTGAAACACCACGGGTATCCTTTCCGCACGGACTTTGTTGATCAGGAACGCGATGGTGGCGGCGCTGGCCTCTGTCTCGGTAGAACAGCCGGGAAACGCAGCAAAATAACTTAAACCGTAGGCGTCGGCAAAGTACCGGAAGGGAAACCGATCCCCAAAGACAAGGGTTTTCCGCCTTGCGCCCTCTACCAGGGCCTGGAACGAGGCGTCAAGTTCCGTTAGTTTTGCCAGGTAGGCGGCGGTGTTTCTTTCGTACTCCGCGGCGTTGGCCGCATCCCGCTGTTTCAATACATCGGCAATTTTCTGCACAATCAGTTTCGCGTTCCGGGGAGAAGTCCACACATGCTCATCGTATTCCGCTTCCTCCTCCTCTTCTTCATGGCCTATCATCTCCGCCACGATTTCATCTTTTGTCAAACTGGCAGAGTAATAGGTCGGATAATTCACCGGATTCGTGTCTTCCATAAGTTCATCAAAACTTTTATTGCTTGCGTAAACGTGGAAGTGTTCCGATCTGGCGGGGGCATGCAGGTGATCGCTGAACATGAGGTACTTGGGCGCGCCGTCAGGCGGGGTTCCAAGGGCCTCAAATTTATAGCGTACCCAGAGGCTTCCGTCGTCAACATCCGTAATACCGGTTCCCCTATACACGTAGGACGCCATTGCCGGGACGCCGTTTCTGTAGAACGTTATGCTGTCGCCTGTAATAGTGATCCTGTCCACATCCGTCATATATGCCGTTTTGTACTGCTCGAAATACTCACGGGCTGTTTTGGTGCCATCTTCCGCCTTGTGTTCCATGACCGGATCCAGCGTTCCGTCAAGCAAATGGGGATAAACCGACTGCCAATCTCCTACCCAATCGGTCAGGGAGCGGTCTTTGACATCTTCAAGGGTAAAGTCATCCTCTTCGTGGGAATGGCTGTGATCGTGGCCTTCCTCATCCTGCATGCCCTCAACAATAACCTCTTCAACTACTTCCACACAGTCCATAAGGGTAATAATCTGCATACGGCTTGTATCCATAGATTCGAGGATCATTTCTACCCATGCATCCGATTCGCCGCCCACATAGATAAAGACATCACAGTTCTGTACCTTGATGATATCCTGGGGGGTTGGTTCAAAAGAATGGCTTTCCGCCCCGGGGGGAAGCAGCATGGTTATCGCGGCTTTATCCCCGGCGATTGCCCGCACGAAATCGTAAGGAGGAAAAATAGTCGTTACCACGTTTATTTTACCTTCCACGTTGCCTGTGTTTCTCCGTCCCCCGGCCGGCAGGGCCGCGGCAAGGAACACCAGCGCGCATATAAAAAGAACTATCCGTTTCATATTGGTAAACTCCTGTAAAATGAATGTTAAGGCTACCGGACAAAACTACGTTTGCCGTTCAAAATCTGACGGGGCAGAACTGTCTCATCTGTTTATTCTTACCTTAAGCCGTACCGAACTTGCCGGAGGTGTACAAAAAAACCGGAACCCGGCGGCAAGGGGACTTACCAGGAGAGGGGGAACTACGGGAAAAGCCGGAATCTGTTTAAGCTGCCGGGAAAAATTCAGCGCCATCTGTGCCAGGAGGCACAGGGGACATTCTTCCCCCAGGCAGTCGTGATCCGCGTGGGACGCGATAAAGAATCCGGAAAACAGAAGCGTCGAAACAACGCAGCAGCACAGGACAAGGCCCGTCCGGGCGGCGCGGTTCACAGGGCCGCCTCCGGGGAAGGAGCGGCGGAAAGGCAGGTATCGCAGGTCCCATACAGGACGGTTTTAAGCAGGTCAATTTGGAACTTATGTTCAAGCAGCAGGTGGGCCCGTAGTTCTTCCAGCAGATCGCAGTCCACATGGATAAGGGCGCCGCAGCGGTCACATATCAGGTGAAAATGTTCCCGGCAGACCGCCTTGTTGTCCACGTATTGATAACAGGCGCTTTTGCCGTCGCCCAGTACGTATTTGTGGATGCTTCCCTCCGCCGCCAGCCTTTCAAGGTGCCGGTAGATGGTAGTTTGGCCGATAGTCTCATCCCTGTCGGCAAAATACCGGGCCATGCTGCTTATCGTTACATGGCGGCCGCCCAGTGATCGGATGTAGTCAAGAATATCCTCCCCCTGCCGGGTGTGATAATTTGCCGGACGCTTGCGTGTCATGGTCAATTCATAGCAAATCGGGACAGATCTGTCAATATGAAAGTGAATGTTATTTTCATATTATGAAAATCGGCCGGATTTTCACGGTCCGGCGGGCGTACCGGAATTTTTTAGATTTTTCCTTGACACCGGGTATCCGGGGTGATATATTTTGATTGAACGATTGAATTGTTATTCAACTGTTCAATCAATATACCGGACACCCGGAGGATAGGCATGGGACTGGAGAATAGCGACATAGACTGCATGGTCATCCACGAAGATATAGTGCGGATGGTTAAGGAAAAAATGCCCGGGGAAGAAGCCCTGATGGACCTGGCGGATCTGTTCAAAGTTTTTGGGGATTCCACACGGGTACGGATCATCAGCGCCCTGCTCCACGCGGAAATGTGTGTTTGCGATATTGCCGCCCTGCTGGGGATGAGTAAATCCGCCATCAGCCACCAGCTTAGAACCCTGCGGCAAACCAAGCTGGTCAAGTACCGCCGGGAAGGTAAGGTGGTGTTCTACTCCCTGGACGATGAGCATGTGGGCAATATCTTTTCCCAGGGTCTGGTCCATGTCGGTGAAGGGGCCGCGGTCCCCTCTTCCCACGATTCTTCACAGACCGCGGAGCTTAAGTAATGGAAACACTGAGTAAACACGCCCATGTCAGTATGCGGGCCACAGCCCAGGGGGATCACAGGGAGAAATCCGGGAAACAGTGCGGGTGTTGCTGCGATCACGATGCCACAGAAAGCCGCATAGAGAGCATAGACCACCGTTCCCTGTTCCTGCTCGCGCTGGGGCTCCTGTTCTTTGCCGCCGCCCTGTCGCTGCGAACCTGGGGGGGGTCGCTTTTCGGGGAGGGGACCGGTTTTTCAGCCTGGTTTGCCGCACGCGGCATAAACCCCGGTGGCGCCCTTAACCTGGGCCTGTTTGCCGCCGCCTACCTGTTTACCGGGGGGAAGGTGCTGCTGCAGGCTCTGGGCAATATCCGGAAGGGCGAAATTTTCGATGAGAATTTTCTTATGGCCATCGCCTCTCTGGGGGCATTTTGCATCGGTGAATACCCTGAGGCGGTAGCGGTGATGATCTTCTACCGGGTGGGGGAGGCTTTTCAGGACATGGCGCTGCGCCGGTCCAGGGCCTCGATCACCGCCCTGATGGACATACGGCCCGACTACGCCAACCTGAAACAGGGGACGGAAGTACGCAGGGTAAACCCCCGTGACGTACACCCCGGGGACCTGATCCTTGTGAAACCAGGAGAAAAAATCCCCCTGGACGGGCAGGTCGCCGAAGGCTGCTCTACGCTGGACTGTTCCGCCCTTACCGGGGAATCTCTGCCCCGTGATGTGGAACCTGGAAACGAAGTGCTGTCGGGTTCCATCAACAAGACCGGAGTCCTTACCGTACGGGTAAACAGGGAATTTGGGGAGTCGACCGCCTCCAAAATTCTGCGCCTGGTGCAGGAAGCCGGAAACAAAAAAGCGCCGGTGGAGAATTTTATTACGAGCTTTGCACGGTACTACACCCCGGCGGTCGTGGGCATCGCCCTGGTCCTGGCCTTTATTCCGCCCCTGATCCTGGCGGGGCTGGCGCCGGAATCTCTGGGGAACCCGGACATAGGGGGCTATGAAAGCGGTTTCATGACCCGTTTTATCTGGTTCTTCCCCTCCTGGCTCCACCGGGCCCTGGTCTTCCTCGTGGTTTCCTGTCCCTGCGCCCTGGTCATATCGGTACCCCTCAGTTTCTTTGGGGGTATCGGCGGGGCCTCCCGCCGGGGAATCCTGGTCAAGGGGGGGAACTATCTGGAGGCCCTGAACCGGGCGGATACGGTGGTTTTTGATAAAACCGGAACCCTGACACGGGGGATCTTCAGGGTTACCAGGATCGTCAACGCCCCTTCCCTAAGCCCGGAAGAAGTACTGGCGTACGCTGCGGCAGCGGAACAGTTTTCCAACCATCCCATAGCCCTGTCGATTCAGAAGGCCGCGGGGGAACGGGGGCTTAGCGTGGACCGGAACGGTACCCGCCAGGAAATCCCCGGACGCGGTATTTGCCTTGACACGGGGGATAAAACCATCCTGGCCGGTAACCGGCGGCTTCTGGAAGAACACCGTATTCCCTGCCCTGTCCTTGAAACGCCGGGAACGGTGGTATACATCGCCTGCAATGGGGCCTACGCCGGTCATCTGGAGATCAGCGATGAGGCCAAGGCGGATGCCGGGGCGGCGATCCGCCGGCTTAAAGCCGCGGGGGTCCGCAGAATCCTCATGTTCACCGGCGACAACACCAGGACCGCGGAAGGCATTGCCGCGGAGCTGGAACTGGACGGGGTCTACGGGGAACTCCTCCCCCAGGACAAGGTGGCCCGCCTGGAGGACCTGTACGCCGCCGGAAAAAACGGAACCATCGTTTTTGTGGGGGACGGCATCAACGACGCCCCGGTCCTGGCCCGCAGCGACGTAGGCGTTGCTATGGGCATGGGCCAGGACGCGGCCATTGAAGCGGCGGACATTGTACTGATGACCGATGAACCTTCGCGGCTGGCAGACGCGGTGGCCATTGCCCGGAAGACCCACCGCATTGTCGTACAGAACATCACCCTTGCCCTTGCCCTGAAGGGGATCGTCCTGGTCCTGGGCGCCCTGGGGCTGGCCTCCATGTGGGCGGCGGTCTTTGGCGACGTAGGGGTATCGTTCATCGCCATCCTTAACGCGCTGCGGGCCCAGCAGCGCGCATAAGGTTGGGGATACTCAGTCTACCGAAAGCGAAGAAAACTGGGGCAGGTAATCTTTGTTTTGACGGAACATCTTGGCGGTCATCTCTTTGATCTCCTGAATCCCCAGGACCGCGGAACTGAGGGGATCAAAGGCAATGGCCTGGCAGACCTTCCGGGGATCGCCCTGCAGTGAAGCTTCGACGGCCAGTTCTTCGCAAATGGACGAGGTATGTACCAGGGCGGCCAGTTGATCGGGGAGTTTCCCGATTTTAACCGCTTCAAGGCCGTGGGAAGATGCCAGAACCGGCACCTCCACGCAGGCCCCCTGGGGCAGGTTGTCGATAAGTCCGTTGTTCAGCACATTACCGTTGAACTTGTAGAGGCTCTTGTCGCCGAAAACGGCGTTAAAGATATAGGCGGCGTATTCGTGTCCGCGCTTCAAATCAACATTCGGATTGTTAAGCCAGTTTTCAATATCGTTCCGCCAGGTTCCCTTGCGGTTTTGGTATTCGTTCAGAATGTACGCGTAAACGCCGGGGTTCCACCCTGTCCCGTGGATGCAGAACTTTTCGATAAGGTCCGGCCGTTTTCTGAACCACGCGTTGTATTCGGAATTATGGCCCGAAGATTCTGTAGGGTAGTAATCCAGAAGAAGGAACATCTCGTTCCTCACCAGTTCTTCGTTGTATACCCTGGGGTCCTTTAGGGCCTCCCGGATACGGGGATAGGCGTCCCTGCCCTTCCAGCGGTAATCAAGGTAGAAAGCCTGGTGGTTGATGCCGGCGCAGGTAAAACTAATATCGCTGTAATCCGCCCCTATCCACCGGGCAAGCATCTCCGCGGTACCCTGCACGCTGTGGCACAGGCCGGAAATTCTCAAGGCCGGAAACTGACTCTGCATGGCCCGGCAGAGCATGGCCATAGGATTGGTATAGTTAAGAAACGTGGCGCCGGGACAGCAGGCTTCAATATCCCTGCAAATGTCAAGCATCACGGGGATGGTTCGCAAGGCCCGGAAAATACCGGCGGGCCCTCTGGTATCGCCGACATTAATATCCACCCCGTATTCCTTGGGTATCTCAATATCGTAACGCCAGATATCAACATCGCCGTTCAGTATAGTACAGAGTACCCCGTCGGCGCCCTCCAGGGCTTCTTTCCGGTTCCTGGTGGAAATAACCCTGGCCCCGTAATTCCCGGCTTTGACGATCTTCTCAACCGCCCTGGTTATATACCCAAGCCGTTCCTCGTCTACATCCATAAGGGCAATAACGGCGTCCTTGAAGGCGTCGAAGGTCAGAATATCCCGTACCAATGTCCTGGTAAAGCCGAAACTTCCTGCCCCGATAAACGCTATTTTCTTCATACAATTTACTCCTATGGGGGCAGTATACCACTTTTCGTCCTGTTGATGTATACGCCGGCCCCGGATGTACATCCCCGCCGGAAAATATTATACTGAACCTTGCGCGGGTTGTTGCGCGATTCGGAGGGTACGTGAGATGGAAGATCAGGGTCAATCCGGTATTCTGGTAGTAACGGATGAAGAATCAAACCGTGAGGAGCTGGCTAAGATACTTCAAAACGAGCATCATCTTGAATTCGGTGTCGGCAGTAAAGATATTATTGAAACGATCCTTGAGCGCAAGCCGGACCTTATCCTGCTGGATCTGTGGCTGGGCGGTATAGACAGTTTTGAACTGCTTTCACGATTAAAAGAAATAGACGAAACACGGGATATTCCGGTAATCCTCCTGACCAGCAACGCCAGTGTGGAAGACGAGGAAAGGGGACTGCGGCTGGGGGCGGTGGACTACCTTACCCGGCCTTTCCACAGCGCCATCGTTACCGCCCGCGTACGGATACAACTGGATCTGATTAAGCACATCCGTACTATTGAGCGGCTGGGGATGATCGACGCCCTTACGGACATTCCCAACCGGCGTTTTTTTGACATGCGGATCAAGGAGGAGTGGCGGCGCGCCTGCCGGCATAAATCCCATATAAGCATACTGATGCTGGACGTGGATAAATTCAAAAATTACAACGATACCTACGGCCACCCCCAGGGGGACCGGCTCCTTAAATTTATCGGTAAAATTCTTATGGATAACCTTCACCGCCCGTCGGACATGGCGGCCCGGCTGGGGGGAGAGGAATTTGCCGTACTTTTGGGCGATACCGACACGGCAGGGGCGGTAAAAGTGGCGGAGGCCATCCGCCGGGGCATAGAACACGGAATCGTCTTTACCCCCGAAGGGGAACCGACTTCCATTACCATCAGTACCGGTATCAGTTCGATCATCCCCAGTACGGACGGGGACTACATGGAACTTATCCAGCAGGCGGACAAGTACCTCTACACCGCCAAGGAAAACGGACGGAACCGGATCGTGTTCAAGGAATAGAATCCGTACCCGTACCCGCCCGTACCGGAATACCCGTACCAGGATACCCTTGCCAGGATAGATGTATATGCGCCGGCCCTGATGCGGCGCGCTTGTGTACGCCCGGTTATTCGATTACGATCGTTATGTGTTCTCAATAAAAAATACAGGCCCGGCTGTAGCGCCGGAAGACGGCAGGTTCAAACTTATGGTGCTGGCCCTGGGGGTCAGTCTTGTGGTACTGGGGATAGCGACGATCTCCCAGACCATTTTTATGGGCGATGCCCTTACCAGGCAGGCCCTGGGCAGGGTTGAATATTCAGGATCCCTGGCGGTTTCCAGGATCAACGGCTGGCTGGAAAGCCAGATCGGTTACCTTAACGGGGTGGCCAGGGATCTAAGCTGGATTATGGGCGTTTACGATGAAAGGGAAATACGCTCGATCATCGAAGCCCATTACCAAAACGACGATACAACGTTTTTCCAAATGTACTTTGGTTATCCTGACGGAAGTTTCTGGTACCCCGGTGATTGGGAAGCCCCCGAAGACTTGCGCTCCGACAAACGGGAATGGTACCAGGGGGCCCGGGAAAATCCCCAGAAAGTCTTTATCAGCAATCCCTACAAAGACCCAAGTTCCGATGCTATCTGTGTAACCGCATCCAAGGCGATTCTGCGGGACGGAGAACTCCTGGCGGTAATGGGGGCCGATATTTACCTGAGCAGTATCCAAAAAATCGTAAACGAGACCCCCATTGCCGAAGGCCAGGGCTTCGCCGTCCTGGTTGATATCCCATCGGGGATCATCCTGGTCCACCCCAATCCCCTTATGATGCCCTCAGAAGACGGTCAGTACCAGACGCTCTACAGCAGTTACAGCGGCGTATACCGGAAACTGACCGATACCAAAGCCGGCGAATCGATCTTTATTGCCGATGCTGACGGGACGCGGCGTTACTGCACCAGTCAAACTATTCCTTCCGCGGGCTGGAAGCTTTTTTCGCTGGTAGATCAGGATACGATTCTTATTCCCATAAAGAGGCAGACCGGCATCCAAATTTTCATAGGTATTACGGCCCTGCTGCTTATCGGCGTACTTATTTCCATCACATCCCGGGCAATGCGCCGGGCCGCGTTGACGGCAAAGGAACATTCCGATATGAAAACCGCCTTTCTTGCCAACATGAGCCACGAAATTCGTACCCCCATGAACGGCATCATCGGTTTTGCGGAACTTGCCCTGGAAAATACCGGTTTGGGGGACCAGACCCGGGACTATCTGGAAAAAATACGGAACAGTGTCAAAGACCTCCTCAGTATTCTTAACGACATTCTTGACGTTTCCAAGATCGAGGCGGGAAAGGCCGTGCTGGAAAAAATACCCTTTGACCTTCACGATCTTATCGTGGCCTGTGAAAACGCTATCAGCGGCAAGACGGCGGAAAAGGGGATTGATCTTTATATCTATTCCGAACCTTTTATCGAATACAAGCTTCTGGGAGACCCTACCAAGCTGCGGCAGGTGCTTCTTAACCTTCTGTCCAACGCCGTTAAATTCACCAACGTGGGCACCGTCAAGCTTATGGTTACGGCCGAAAAAAATACCAGCGACAGGGTATCTCTCCGTTTTGAGGTCAAGGATTCAGGGATAGGCATGACCGCGGCGGAGATGACGCATATCTTCAAGCCATTCGAACAGGCCGACAGAAGTACTACCCGTAAATACGGGGGGACCGGCCTGGGACTGCCGATCAGCAAAAATCTTGTGGAACTTATGGGGGGGAAGCTGAGCGTGGAAAGCGCGCCGGGGATTGGCAGCAAGTTCAGTTTTACCCTGGAATTCGAGCTTTCCGGGAAGAAGTCCGGAAACCGCGAAAGGGAACAGGACTCCCCGCGGCTGTTGCGGCGTCCCAGTTTTTCGGGGCGGATTCTGATCTGCGAAGACAACACGATGAATCAGGACCTTATCCGGGACCACCTGCTGCGGCTTGGCCTTGAGGTGGATATTCGGGAAAACGGCCGGGACGGACTGGAGGCGGTCCGCGTAAGCATGGAGGGCGGGCGGCCCTACGATCTTATCTTTATGGACATTCACATGCCCCTGATGGACGGGCTGGAAGCCTCGTCGGAGATAAAGCGCCTTGGCTGTCCAAGCCCCGTTGTCGCCTTAACCGCCAATGTACTGACCCAGGATACGGACATTTACTACCGCTACGGCATTGTGGACCACCTGGGGAAGCCCTTTACCTCCCGCGAACTCTGGGACTGCCTTTCCAAGTATCTGAATTCCAGCGCCGGCCGCGCCACGCCGCCACAGGAGAATCCGGCCCCTTCCGGGGAAACGGAGAATTCCGCTGCGGGGCCCGCGATTGACTACCAGGCGGGGCTTAGCACGACCACCGGTAACCGGGAACTGTACGAAAAACTCCGCCACGATTTTTATGAGCAGAACCGGAACTTTACCGCGGACTTCTTTACCCTGCTTGACAGGGTTTCTGCCGGGGGAGCGGAAGAACAGAACCATGACAGCATCGCTACGGCCCACCGGATGATCCACACCCTTAAAAGCAGCGCCGCCCTTATCGGCGCGGAAAAACTCCGGGCCGCTGCCGCCGCAGTAGAAGCCCCCCTGAAGGCGGGCCGGACGGACTGCAGTACCGCGGAACGGAGGGCCCTGCGGGAAGCCCTGGGAGCGGTATTGACGGAACTGGAACCGGGAACCTATTGAACCGGCAGAAGGAAATGGTCTTATCCCCACCGGGCCCCGTTCCAAACACAGCGTCAGTCCTTTATGACGGCTTTACGTTCTATTCCAGTCAAACCCAGGACAGCCCCCCTATGAAAACCAAGTCCTTGTGGACATCCTGCCCAGTGTAGTATTCTTCCATCAGACCAATCAGGAGGGTAGGATGGAACTGTGGTATAAACAGGCGGCGGAACGCTGGACCGAAGCGCTGCCGCTGGGAAACGGACGGCTGGGCATCATGGTTTTTGGAAAAACGGAGGAGGAGATCGTTGCCGTTAACGAAGACAGCCTCTGGTCAGGGTACCCGCGGGACAGGGGGCCGAAAAACAAGGCCGGTGTAAGCAGGACCGTCCGCGACCTTGTGGCAGGGGGACAGTTTGCCGAAGCGGAAGAACTGTTTGAACGGGAAATTTCCTCTCCCTGGTCCCAATCCTACCTTCCCCTGGGGGATATTCTTATCAGCTTTGGGCACCGGAACGTAAAAAATTACAGGCGGAACCTGGACCTTGACCGGGCGCTTTCAACCGTGAGCTACGAATACGAAGGCGTCCGCTACACAAGGGAGTACTTTGTCTCCGCCCCGGACAATTGTATTGTGATGCAGTTCCGGGCGGACAGGCCGGGACAGATAAATTTTACCCTGGGCATGAAGAGTCATCTGCGTTCCGACTGTTCCCTGCGGGGAACTTGCCTGTGTCTTGACGGGATAGCGCCCTCCAACGTGGAGCCCTCTTACGTCGACAGCGCCGATCCGGTTATCTATTCGGAACTGGACAGTGAAAAGGGCATGCGCTTTACGATGGGCGTCCTGCCCCTTGTTTCAGGCGGCAACCTCTCGTTTACGGACGATTCCCTGAGTGTGAACGGCGCGGACAGCGCGGTGCTGCTGGTAAACGCCGAAACCAGTTTTTCGGCCTGGAACGTACAGCCCTGGCTTAACGGCAAAGACGAAAAACGTATATGCGCCGGGGTTCTGGAAAAGGCGGCGGGTAAAAGCTGCGGCCTCCTTCTGGAACACCATATCACCGATTACAAAAGCTACTACGACCGTGTGGAACTGGACCTTGGCGAAACCGAAAACGCAGCTTCACCATCGGCTGCGCCGACAGACGAACGGCTCCGCCGTTTCGCGTTGGAAAAAAATGACAGCGCCCTCTACAGCCTCCTCTTCCAGTTTGGCCGCTACCTCCTCATCTCGGCTTCCAGGCCGGGAACCCAGGCGGCGAACCTGCAGGGGATATGGAACAGCGAACTCAGGGCGCCCTGGAGTTCCAACTACACTATCAACATCAACACCCAAATGAACTACTGGCCCGCCCTCCCCTGCGCGCTGGAAGAAATGCAGCTTCCCCTTATCGACTTTATCTGCGAACTTGCCGCCGCGGGAACAAGTACGGCGCAGGAAGTCTACGGGGCGCCGGGCTGGGTAGCCCACCACAACTCGGACCTCTGGCGCATGAGCTGGCCCGTAGGAAACCACGGAAAGGGCGTCAGCGTCTATGCGAACTGGAACCTTTCGGCCGGCTGGCTTTGCGAACACCTGTTTGAACGCTACGAGTACACACTGGACAGGGAATTCCTCAAAGAGACGGCCTACCCCATTATGAAGGCGGCGGCCGAATTCTACACCGCCCTCTTAATCGAAGACGAACAGGGCCGCCTTATCCTCTGTCCCTCAACTTCGCCCGAAAACAGTTTTATGATTGACGGAACACGGCTGGGCACCAGCAGAACTACAACCATGACGATGACGATTATCAGGGAGCTTCTGGACAACTGTATCCGCGCGGCGGGTATATTGGACATCGACGCCGGTTTTGCCGCAAAACTTTCACAGACCCGCGCAAAACTGTTCCCCTTCCAAACCGGCAGCAAGGGCCAGCTTCTGGAATGGGACCGGGAGTACGAGGAAACCGAGCCCCGGCACCGGCACACGTCCCACCTGTACGGCCTCCACCCCGGACACCAGATCAGCCCCGAAACGGCGCCGGACCTGGTTTCGGCCTGCAAAAAAACCCTGGAACTGCGGGGCGATGACGGAACCGGCTGGAGCCTTGCCTGGAAGGTGAATTTCTGGGCCCGCCTGCAGGACGGCGATCATGCCCTGCTTATACTGAACAACCAGCTACGGCCCGTGGATATTACGGGGACAAACTATTCCGGCGGAGGCGGCACGTACCCCAACATGTTCGATGCCCATCCTCCCTTCCAGATTGACGGCAACTACGGCGTAACGGCGGGCATCGCGGAGATGCTGCTGCAGAACACAAGCGCCGGCATAATCCTGCTGCCCGCGCTGCCGGGGGCATGGAACCGGGGACACTGCCGGGGCCTGCGTGCAAAAGGGCGGCTTACTGTCGATATTTTTTGGAACGACGGCAACACACGGGCCGTCCTGGTTTCGGACATAGACCGGGACCTTACCGTAGCCTGCCGTGCCGGTAACCGCAACGGCCCGCCGGTGGAACGGACAGTACGGCTTAGCGCCGGAACAGCGCTGGAACTGGAGTTCCGGCAAGGCGCAACAAACTGCTAGGCTGGTGTTACCGCAACGTTCCTCAAAGCCCACCAGGGCTATTTCCTCAGACGCCATGCCGTACTTCCACAGCATTTTCACATCCCGCAGGTACGCGGCATCCGGTTCCTCAGGAGTGCATAATTCTCGGTCTTGGTAACAGGAAGTTTCGTAGGTACTCGCTGAATTGCTGCCAATCCTGATTCACCTTCGTTGACCTCCGGTTCAGCCACTTGTACCATATCTGTTTTACCTGCTCGTTGACAGGGAGACTCACCGGCACTATCTGTTGTACCCCCGACAGTACTTGCGCCTTCAACGCCTGGCACAGCTTGTCCGCGTCGATCTTATCCGTGTTGTTCCGGGCCAGGCTTATTTGTTTTAACTGAGAGGTGTTGCCGATGATGAGCTCCTTCACCCGGTCCTGGAGATAAGGAGCTTTGTCCCACGGTACGGCAGAGCATGAGCCGGAAGGGGAATTGCCGGGACAACGCGTGTGCTGAAACATTTTTCAAAACGCTCAAAAGGGAACTGGAGACGTTGGACGGCAGACATTGTCACGCGAAATTTTTTGCGTTTTTACAAAATATTCTTTTCCCTTAAAAAAACACATGCTCGATCACGATTTTTATCCCGATGATGATAAGAACCGCCCCGCCTGTGAATTCCGCCGTTGATTTAAACCTTGTTCCAAAGATATTGCCGATTATTACCCCGCCCATTGCTATAAGAAATGTGATGGGGCCGGTTATTGCTATTGCCATATAGATATTAACCCCCAAAAAGGCAAATGTCGTACCCACGGCCAGCGCGTCAATGCTGGTGGCAACGGCTAAAATCAGCATTTTTATAAATCCGAAAGAATTTTTATCATGTTTTTCTTCCCTGTCTTCCTTTGA
>JAITJW010000085.1 GCA_031278715.1 Treponema sp.
CTCCCCCTGTCTCCATCCCGCGCAAGCGCGGTATTCCGCCACCCCCTCTTCCGGCAGCCGGTAGAGGCTTTGACTGCCGTGCAATTCGCTCCTCCCGTGCCAAAGGCCGCGCTGTGGGGGGGGGGGGGGGGGGGGGGGGGGGGGGCGGCGGGGGGGCGGCGGGGGGGGCGCGGCGGCCGGCGCCGCCGCCCCGCGGCCGCGCGCCCGCCCCGCCCCCCCCCCCCCCCCGCCCCCCCCCCCCCCCCCCCCCCCCCCCCCCCCCCAAATTAAAAACATCTCACTTAGACCATCTAACATGGTTGTATTTTACCTGCCTTTTTCCCTGTCTGTCAAGCAAAATTTACAAAAAAATAATCTTTCTCACCTTGCGCTATGTCAGAACAAGCCGGGGGCCGTCTATATTGGCAGCGTCCTGCGCGCCCAAAGGGTGTTCATCAATACGCGGGACGCGCCTTTGGCAGTGCTGTATTCGTCTTTGGTACCGGCCTGGAGGACCAGGCGGCCGGTTTTGACGGCAAGGTGTTCTTCCATAGAGGCTTGGATCCGGTCAAGGAAAGCGGGGCCGTTTCTCATGAGGCCGCCACAGAGGAGGACACGGTCGGGATCCAGAAGGTTGACCGCCATAGAGAGCCCTACGCCGATGTTCTCCGCAGCGGAATTGATAATCTTGAGGGCCGGGCCATCGCCGGCTTTGGCGGCGTCAAAAACCATTTTGGCGTCAATCCCGGCGGCATTAGCCCCGCAGAATTCGGCTATTTTGGAACGGGCGTGGTGGGCTATGATGGTCTGGGCTTGGCGGGCAATGGCTTCGCCTGAGGACACCGCTTCAAGGCAGCCGGTGTTGCCGCATTTACAAAGCGGTCCCTCCCGGTCTACCACGCAGTGGCCCAGCTCCCCGGAAATACCCCCGGTTCCTTCGTAAAGGTCTTCGCCGGTGATAATGGCGGCGCCTATGCCGTACCCCAGGTTTACGCAGAGGGTGGTGTGGACCTCGTCGGTCCAGAATACCGAGCTCTCGTTTACCGCCAGGGCCTGGGTTGAGTTTTTCACCAGTACCGGATAGGGGATTCCGGCCTGGAGCCAGTCCTGAAGGGGTATGTCCTTCCATCCAAAATCCGGCGCTACAATGACTTTTCCGGTTCCCTTTTCAATGAGTCCGGGCATGGCGAAGCCCGCACCCAGGATCCGCTCCGGTCCGATTTTGAGTTTTTTGACAAAGCGGAGCATGAGTTTTTTTACATGGGAGATAAATTCCTTTTCCGGAAAGGGATCGCCTGTGGGTTCTTTCATGGAGGCTACCTCAGATCCGGTGGTGTTGTTCACGACAATACGGAGGGTACCCCGCCCTATGTCCACGCCGACATAGAAAAAACAATCAGGTTCTATGGCCAGAATTTCCGGCTGCTTCCCTACTCCGAATTCCCCCTTTCCCACCGAGCGGATCACTTTTTTTTCAAAGAGGTCTTCCACAATAACCATGACGGTAGGGATAGAGATATCCAGGCGCTTGGCGATAGCCGCCCTGTTGATGGGTCCTTCCCTGACAAGGCAGCGGAACACGTTGTATTTATTGGTCTGGGCAATCTGAAACTGATTCAATTTTTTATCGTACGGCATTCTATGAACTTAACTGCATTGCAAAGATCCGTCAACTTATGAGAGGTATTCCGCAGGCATGAAGAACAACTGGCGGCAGACACTCTGGCGATCAGCGATGACCAGTGATAATCAACGATGACCACAGTGATGATCAGGGGACCGGGGCTTAGTTCCCGGCGCCCTATTGCCTTCAGCGCAGAATAAAACGCTCACTGCCCGTAATACGCGGCGGGGCCGTGCTTCCGTTCCCAGTGTTTCCTGATAATGTGGCCGGGCAGGGGCGGGGTATCCGGATTTAGGGTAACGGTAAGGTAGGCCATTTTGCAGATCTCCTCCAGGACCGTCGCGTGGTACACTGACTGCGCCGCACTGTCCCCCCAGGCAAAGGGGCCGTGTCCGGCAACCAGGACCATCTGGGTATGGGCGGGATCAATCGATTGTTCCTTAAAGGTTTTCACGATCAGAAAACCTGTTTCCAGTTCGTAGTCGTTTTTTACCGCGTCTTCACCCATAAAAGCGGTACAGGGAATCTCCTCCGCCCCGTGATCCGCGTGGGTGGTTCCAAAGACCGGGACCGGACGGGCGGCCTGGGCCCAGGCTACCGCAAAACTGGAGTGGGTATGGGTAACGCCCCGGATTCCGGGAAGGGACCGGTACAAAACCTGGTGGGTTTTCGTGTCCGACGAAGGCCGAAGCGTCCCGTCCACAACCCGGCCTTCCAGATCCACGATCACCATGTCGGCGGGGCTTAGATTCCCGTATTCCACCCCCGAAGGCTTTATGGCGAAAAGTCCCCGGACGGGATCCAGGGCAGAGACGTTACCCCAGGTGTAGATCGCCAGCTTTTGCCGGGGTATCTCCATGTTTGCCTCAAATGCCTCCTCCCGCAGACTCTTGTAGGGATCCACGCCTTCCCCCTAAAAACGGGACCAGTAGGAGGCGGCTCGCCGCAGATCGTCCCGCAGTCCGTCCGGCCTGGTATCCTTTCCGATGTGGACAAATTCAATCCCCATCATCTCCGCCCAGTCCCGGAAGTGTTCAAGGCCCAGGGCGGCGCTGTAGACCGAATGGTGGGTACCCCCGGCGATGATCCAGGATTCCGCGGCTTCATGCAGACCGGGAAGGGGTTTCCACAGGGCCCTGGCCACGGGAAGCTTGGGCATGGGCTGCTCGATCTTTATCGTCTCAACCTCATTGGCGATCATCCTGAAACGGTCCCCAAGATCGATAACCGTAACCAGTACCGCCGGACCGGGGGCCGCGTCAAAAACCAGCCGGGCGGGATCCGCCTTACCCCCAATGCCCAGGGGATGAACTTCGATCCGGGGCCTGGAAACGGCAATGGAGGGACAGACTTCCAGCATGTGGGCCCCAAGAGCCGCCTCGTTCCCCGGCTCAAAGTGGTAGGTGTAATCCTCCATAAACGAAGTACCCCCGGAAAGCCCACGGGCCATCACCTTGGCGGCACGGACCAGCATGGCCTGTTTCCAGTCCCCTTCCCCGGCGAAACCGTAGCCCTGCTCCATAAGGGTCTGACAGGCAAGACCGGGCAACTGGGGAAGGCCGTGGAGGTCCTGAAACGTGGTGGTAAAGGCCCCCGCCCCTTCCCGTTCCAGCATCTCCCCAAGGGCCAGCTCTATCTTTGCCTGTTCCAGTACAGCCTTCCGGCCCGGGCCCGGCTGCCTTAGTTCCGGCGCCAGATCGTAGCGGCCCTCGTATTCCTGTACCAGGGCCTCCGCACGGGCGTCGGAAACCCCCTGGTAAAGCAGGGCCAGGTCCCCGATACCCCAGGTGTTGACCTGCCAGCCAAACTGAATCTGGGCTTCCACCTTGTCCCCTTCGGTAACCGCCACTTCCCGCATGTTGTCCCCCAGGCGGAGGACCACCGAATGCATCCCGTCGTGCCGGGCGGCGGCGGCCCGTATCCACACACCGACACGGCGGCGAAGTTCCCGGTCCTGCCAAAAACCCGCCACCACCTTGGGGGCAAGCCCCAGACGCGCGTAGATGTGGCCGTGTTCCCGGTCCCCGTGGGCGGACTGGTTCAGGTTCATAAAATCCATGTCGATGGCGGCCCAGGGAATATCCCGGTTGAACTGGGTATGAAGGTGGAGGATGGGTTTTTTGTTGGCTTTAAGCCCGGCAATCCACATCTTGGAAGGGGAAAACGTGTGCATCCAGGTGATGATCCCCGCGCAGGCGTCCGACGCGTTGGCCTGTCCAAAAAGCCGGGCGATGTCCGCCGGGGATTTTGCCACCTCTTTGCATAGGATACGGCAGGGGAGCAGATCGTCACCGTTCAGTTCTTCCGTCATGATCCGGGCATGACCGGCTACCTGTTTAAGGGTCTCATCCCCGTAGAGATCCTGGCTGCCCACGATAAACCAAATTTCCAAATCCTTGTAGTACATCCTGCCGCTCCTTTTTTATGCGCAAAGCACAAGCTACCGGTACCTTGCTCACACTAAAACATCTGATAAAAGGAAATCCAAGAGGAATAGCCACCAGCGCACAAAGCTGAACGAGGGCCCGCCAGAACACGGTGGTTAAATTTTCTTAACTATGTTTTTAGACTAATCAAGGTAGCAGGTCAATCCCCGCTTTTATCGGCAATTCTCAGTTTCAAGCATGAAACGGCGCTGAGGTTGTGGTGGAGGTTTGAAACTGAGAATTACTGTGCTTTTATGCCAGAGTTTCTGCAAAGGCTCCAAGGTTTTGGTACAGTTTGTATAGTGAATTATATACCGGAACCTGATCCGGCCTGGGCCTATAGATCTTTTCTATGGGCGGGCACAGGACGGCCTGGGCCGCCGGAATATCGGGGTAGAGTCCCGCTGCCACCGCCGCGAACATAGCGGCCCCCAGGGCCACGGACTGATCGTTGGCGGGGACCTTGATGGGCATGTTAAGGACATCCGCCAGGGTCTGCATGACGAGGGAAGATTTCCGGGCCACCCCGCCGATGCCGACTATCTCGTCGATAGTTACCCCCTGTTCCCGAAACCGCTCCACAATGGCCCGGGCCCCAAAAGCGGTAGCTTCCACAAGGGCCCGGTAGAACCTGACCGCGTCGGTCCCCAGATTCAGGCCCGTTACCGCCCCCTTAAGAAGCTGATTTGCATCCGGGGTCCGCCGTCCGTTAAGCCAGTCCAGGGCTGTAAGTCCCGTCTGCCGGGGATCCAGTTTTTCCGCCGCGCCTTCCAGGACGGGTATCAGCTTCCTGGAGATCCCCTCCGCTACCTGCCGTTTTACATCCTCCCCCAAGTCCAGAACAGGCAGCACTTGTTCCAGTGGCCACATCAGAATGTTCTTGAACCACGCGTACACATCCCCAAACGAGCTTTGTCCGGCCTCATAGCCTATCATCCCCGGTACCACCGAACCTTCCACCTGACCGCAGATTCCCCTGACGGGGACTTCACCGGCCTCCGGTATGGGCCCTACGATCATGTCGCAGGTAGAAGTCCCCATAACCTGTACCAAAACCCCGGCCTTGACGCCGCCCCCCACGGCGCCCATGTGGGCGTCGTAGGCTCCGACAGCCACGGGGATTCCCGGCGGCAGGCCCAGACGCCGGGCCCATTCTCCGGTCAAGGGGCCGGCGGAAGTATCGCTGGTATAGGTTTCCGTCCCCAGGGTTTCCCGTATGCCTATAAGCCGGGGATCAAGCAGGCGCAGAAAATCCCGTGAAGGGTACCCCCCCTCAAAGGATCGGTGGAACATGGCCTTGTGTCCCATAGCACAGCGGCTCCGCTTAATATGGTTCGGATCCGTAACACCGGTAAGAAAGGCCGTCATCCAGTCACAATGTTCCACAAAGGAAGATGCCGCCGCGGCCACGGCAGGGTCTTCTGCCATGACGCGCAATATCTTTGCCCAAAACCACTCCGCCGAATAAACGCCCCCCTCGTAACAGGTATAATCGGTTCCCCCCCAGGTTTTTGCGGTCCGGGTTATTTTTTCCGCCTCGGCCACAGCGGTATGATCCTTCCACAACACGAACATCGCGGCGGGGTTCTCCGCGAACTCCTCTTTCAGGGCCAGGGGGGTCCCCTCCCCGTCCACCGCGCAGGGGGTGGACCCGGTAGTGTCGATGGCGATACCCCGGACTTTTTTCGCCGGCGCCTCCCTGCCTGCCAGAAGCTCCCGTACCGTTTCCTCAAGAACGTCAATATAATCCTGGGGATGCTGACGGAAACGGTTTGCCGCCGGATCGCAGTACAGGCCCCTGGTCCAGCGGGGATAGTTCCTTACCGATACCCCCGCCGTTTCTCCGGTAAGGGCGTCGATCAGCACGGCCCTGGCGGAATCGGAACCGTAATCAAGACCCAATACATAGTCTTCACCCGGAAGCCGGGCCTTTTGTTCTGAACTCATCTGGCTCTCCTCTTTTTTGGATACGGAATCAATGCCGCCGCTGTTAAAACAATTCTTCAGGCTACAGGGCTGCTAGTATATACCCGCTCATGTCCCCTATCAAGCGGCCTTCCGGTAACATTTTGAAATGGGGCATTGCGGCAGGCTATGGTTCGGTTTTTACGTGGCGCAACACGGCGGGTTTTTGGACTGGTTCACGCATGAGATCTTTTAAATTCACAATACGGCTGCATATCCGCTGCGCCAGTACGGCGTTATGGGTAACAAGCACAAGGCCAAGATTGCGGCGTTCCGTTTCCTGTACGATAAGTTCCCATATTTGCGCCTGGGTAATTACATCAAGCATGGTACTTATTTCATCGGCCAGCAGAAACCGTGTCTGCGCGGCAAGTGATCGGATTATGCAGAAACGCTGTAATTCGCCGCCTGAAAGTTCCCGGGGAAAGCGTTCAAGCCATGCGGGTTCTATTCCCATTGCCTGCAGTATTTCATCACTGAACATGCGGGCTTCCGCCACTACCTGCTTCATGCGCCAGCGGGGGTTAATTGCCTCTTCGGGGTGCTGGTATATAAGCTGTACCGGTGAAACACCGCGGCGGGGAAGCGGCTTCCCGTCCAGCAGAATCCGGCCCCTTACGGGTTTCTCATGGCCGGCAAGCATCTTGATCAGCGTTGACTTTCCGGTACCGCTGGGCGCCACAAGTCCTACACGTTCCCCCCTCTCAACGCGGAAATTCAGATTCTCAAAAAGCCAGGGGCCCCGGTTTCCGTAACGGAATGCGGCCTGTTCCGCCTCAAGCAGCATGGATACACCTCACGGTTCCGCCGCGGAGTTCCCGCATGGGCGGGGTACGGGCTTCACATTCGGGGCTTGCGGCGCTGCAGCGCGGGGCAAAGAGGCAACCGGAGGGCAGTTCCCCTGCATAAGGCTGAAAACCCGGAATGGCCTTAAAGCCGTTCTGCGGCAGGGCATTCCACAGGGCCTTCGTGTAAGGGTGGCGCAGCGCCTCAAGGCCGGCGGTAAAATTCTCCGCGGGGGCTACTTCAAGCGTGGTTCCCGCATAAAATACCGCAAGACGGTCGGCAATCCCCATAGCAATGTCAATATCGTGGGTGATAAGAACAATACTTTTGCCGCTGTCCGCCAGTTCCCGGAAGCATTGCAGGGCTTCAAGGGCAATAGCCGGATCCATCCCGGGTGTAGGCTCATCCGCCAGTATCAGTGTGGCGCCGGAAATAATCGCCGTGGCGGCCAGGATACGCCGGGCCATGCCCCCGGAAAGCTGAAAGGGATAAAGTTTTGCCGTTTCCTGCGCCAGACCCAGACGGCTGAAAATCCGTTTCTGTTCTTCTGCCCGTTTTTCTTTGCCCATAACCTGCATGCCCGTGTTCATCAGTGGATCAAGAAATGAGACCGACTGGGGTATCAGGGCAATTTCCCGGCCCCTGAGGGCTTCCTGCCGCGCAGGGTTCAGGGGCCGGCCTTTGTACAGAACCGTACCGGTTGCCGAGGCATTGGGGGGCAGCAGTCCCATTACCGCGTGGGCAAGAAGGCTCTTCCCCGAACCGCTGGACCCTGCAACCGCCACAATCTCTCCGGGAAACACGTCCAGGGTCAAATTCGATATTACCTCAAGCTCGCGTTGTTCCAGATTTGTACCGTACATGCGGAACCGGACGCTCAAGTCGTCAATTTTCAGCAAACGGTCCATATCAGTTTGTTGCGTTTCGCACATAAAACCTCCCGGCCAAATGGCGTAGCCATTCGGTCAAAAATCGCCTTTGAGGTGATTTTTTACTTAACCACAGAGGCTTTCCCAAAACTTCAGTTTTTGGGAAAGCAACCTTAGATTTAGAGGAAAAAGCGGACTTTTGGCCGCTTTTTCCAAAGCTATTCCCAAAACTAACCGAGTTTTGGGAATAGCT